>JAADBR010000080.1 GCA_009995705.1 Microcystis aeruginosa W13-11 | reverse complement strand
TTTACCGTGGATGGTCAATTGGTTCCCACTCCCCAAGAAGCTGAATTACAGCAAAGACAAGCAAAGGAACAGATTCTTTTAGAAAAGGAACAGATTCTTTTAGAAAGGGAACAGATTCTTTTAGAAAAGGAACAGGCTCTTTTAGAAAAGGAACAGATTCTTGTAGAAAAAGAACAAGAACGACAAGCTAAGGAAAAATTAGCGGCAAAATTACGAGAATTAGGCATCAATCCCCAGACAATTTAGCCGGTTAAAATCTGCCAACAGCGATCGATAACCCCTTGAGTTACAATTATCTTGATTTGACTGGATAGACCCGAATGCAACTCACTCCCGAACAATACAAAGAAAAAATGCAGCGCCGCAAGGCAATCCAAGAGGAACGTTTAGCTGAAAAAATTGCTGAAAAAGGTTTAATTATCGTTAATACCGGAGATGGTAAGGGAAAAACCACGGCAGCCCTCGGTATGGTTTTACGTTCCCTCGGTCATGGGTACAAAGTGGCGGTGGTACAATTTATCAAAGGTGCTTGGGAACCTGCCGAACAAAAGATTTTTAGTGTTTGGGGGGAACAAATCGAGTTTTATGCTATGGGGGAAGGTTTCACTTGGGAAACTCAAGATAGAGAAAGAGATATAGAGAAAGCCCAAGAAGCATGGCAAAAAGCCCTAACTTTTCTCGAAAATACCCAGTATAGATTAATTTTACTCGATGAGATCAATATCGCCCTTAAATACGGTTATCTGGATATTCAGGAAGTTATCGCTGGGTTAGCCCGAAAACCCGCTAATTGCCACATTATTCTCACTGGTAGAGGAGCTTTACCCGAATTAATCGAGATAGCGGATTTAGTCACGGAAATGAAGTTAATTAAACATCCCTTTCGTCAACAGGGAGTGAAAGCGCAACCCGGCATCGAATTCTAACTACTGCTTAAGCGTTGTACCGTCTCTCCCGACAATAATCGATGAGTTTCAGCGAGAAGATGGGGAATTTGATCAGCGTGAGGACTAGCGGCTAAACAGGCAGTTAAATCGAGTTTTTCCACCTCTTTTGCCTGTTGACCAGGGAACCAATGACCCCCATTCCCCAAGAGATTGTATCTGGCCCTAGCAAAGTCGATCATATCGTAGGCGATAGCGAGATTGCGTAACCAGAGGATAGAAGGAATATTGATGTGATTGGGGGTATTTTCCCAGCTAGGTAAACCCAGAGACCAAGTTTTTACCCAATTATCGCCTAAACAGTTGATCATCTCCCCTTGTAATCTCTCGATAATTGCCGGTAAAATCTCCTCGGCTCGATCGAGTAAGGGTAAAGTTTTCAGGTGTTCATCAAAATCTCTGGCCCGCGCAGCACCGATACTCAGGGTATGAACAGCCAGATGACTGAGACAGAATAGGTCATTAAAAACCATCGGACTGAGAGGAGAACAGAGATTGACGAGCTTAGGGGGAGGAATGTAGAGATGGCCGCCCTTATCGGAGGGACTAATGATAAAAACGCCCATATCTTGCTGTTTTGCCGCTTCTATGGCCAGCCAGTTATTCTGAAAAATATAGTACCAGTGCAGATTGAGGTAATCGTAACAATTTGTTGCAATAATCTTGACAATTACATCAGTTGGTGCATGGGTGGAGAAACCGATAAAACGAACTTTTCCCTGTTGCTGTAATTTTTTCGCCTCTTGCCAACAACCGCCCTCGGCCATGGTGTCATCGAGAATTTCAGCCGTGTTGATGCCATGGATACCCAACAAATCCACATAATCTAACCGTAAAAATTGCAGGGATTGCTCAAATTTACGGCGAAATTCCCGCACATCTTGACTGGGGGAAACTTTCGTCTGCACGATAATCTTATCCCTCGGTAGTTGCGGCAAAATTTTGCCCAATTGCATCTCGGACGTGCCGTAACCCCTAGCGGTTTCGATGTGATTAATCCCCACTTCTAGAGATTTATTGATGATTGCCTCTAAATTGCCTTGATTCTCGTTGGGAATTTGCGACATTGGCAAATCCTGCCACTGAAATTGATAGCGCATTCCCCCACAGGAAAACACCGGCATTTGTAGATTAGTGCGACCGAAACGACGATACTGCATATATTCAGTTATCAGTGAACAGTTATCAGTGGGGAGATGGGGTATTAGTTGAAACTTCCCTATTTCCCCATTCTCCCATTCCCTATCCCCTGTTCCCTGTTCCCTAAATTTAATCCGGTAAAGTGAGAATTTCGACACCGGTTTCGGTGACGGCAATGGTGTGTTCAAATTGGGCCGAAAGTTTACCATCTTTAGTAATAGCAGTCCAACCGTCTTTTAAGAGAATATGTTGCCAAGTACCCTCATTAATCATTGGTTCAATGGTGAATACCATGCCGGGGCGAATTGTTTTGCCTTTGCCGCGAATGCCGTAGTGGGGAACCTGCGGACCGGTGTGAAAAACATTACTGATACCATGACCGACAAAATTTCTAACCACTGAAAAACCTTGTCCTTCGGCGTATTCTTGGATAGCCGCGCCGATATCGCCGATTTTACCCCCCGGCTGCACTGCATCTATGCCTCTTTGCAGACATTCTCTAGTCACTTCTACTAACTTTTTGGCCAGGGGGGAGGGAGTACCGACAAAGAAAGTCTGCGAAGTATCGCCGTGATAACCTTCTAAAATCGGGGTGACATCGATGTTAATAATATCGCCGTCTTTAAGGATTTGATTGGCGCTGGGGATGCCGTGACAGATAACCTCGTTAATGCTAGTACAAATGGACTTAGGAAAACCATGGTATCCTAGGGGCGCACTTTTGGCTCCATGGGCGCGAGTCCAACGTTCTGCCTCATCATTGATTTCTAGGGTACTTACCCCCGGTTTAACCATATCTGCCAGATGGTCTAAGAGTTTAGCTGCTAATCGTCCGGCTCGACGCATTTTTTCAATTTCCCGGGAGGAGAGTAAGGTGATGGTATCGTTGCCCATGAATTATCCGACTGTTAAGAAAGATTTTTGTTACATTTCTTATCCTAGCAAAATCGGGCAGCCTTATGATTTAGGGGGGGGAGACTTTTCAGTGACCAGTAAACAGTAATCACTAATCACTGATAGCTGTCTCCCGTCTCCTGACAAGAGAAATTAACCGAATCTACCGGCTACATAATCCCGAGTTTGTTCATTAACTGCATCGGAGAAAATTTTCTGGGTGGTATCACATTCTACCAAACGACCGACACGGGTTTCATCGGCATTAAAAAAGGCCGTGCGATCGGATACCCTCGATGCCTGTTGCATATTATGGGTGACAATGACGATCGTGTATTGTTCCTTCAACTCATGGATTAATTCCTCGACTTTGAGGGTAGAAAGGGGGTCTAAAGCGGAACAAGGTTCATCCATTAATAATACTTTTGGTTTTACTGCCAAAGCGCGAGCAATACACAATCTTTGTTGTTGTCCTCCCGATAATCCTAAAGCGGATTTATTCAACAGATCTTTAACTTCATTCCAAAGGGCAGCCCCTTTTAAAGCGGATTCCACAATCCCATCTAATTCCCCGCGACTAGCGGAGCGATAAATTCTAATACCGTAGGCAATATTATCGTAAATACTAGCGGGAAAAGGATTAGGACGCTGAAACACCATACCCACCTGTCGCCGGAGAGTATGAAGGTTAACTTTGGGGGCGTAGATATCTTGACCAAAAAAACTAACTTTGCCCTTAACTGTCACCTCTCCCTCTAATTCCCCGATGCGATTGAGGGCTTTTAAGAGAGTGGATTTACCACAACCAGAGGGGCCGATCATGGCGGTTACTTGCCTTTGCGGGATTTCTAAAGAAACCCCTTCCAGGGCTTTTTTACTACCGTAGAAAAAGCTAAGATTTTCGACTTTGATCGCCGAATTAGCTAGAGAAGTAGGGGTGTTCATGGTAGAGGAATCGATCATCAGAAAAGAGCTTAATTTGAGCGTTTACGAGTAACAAAACGGGAAAGAAGGCTAGTAATTAAAACTAAGATAATCAGGACTAAAGAAGCTGTCCAAGCTAGGGAATTTTGTTCAGGAAAGGGGGAACTAGCGTAGTTATAAATCAACACCGTTAAAGCCGGTGTGGGCGACCATAGACTTTCTTGCCAAAATTGACTAAATAAAGCCGTAAACATTAAGGGGGCAGTTTCTCCAGCGGCCCGGGCTACTGCTAATAATATCCCGGTCGTAATTGGTGCGATCGCTGCTGGCAGGACAATGCGAAATACCGTATCGAAACGGGAACCCCCCAAAGCGGAAGAACCGAGACGGTAGAACATGGGTATTAGTTTTAGTGCCTCTTCCGTGGTTAAAGCGACAATGGGCAACATAATCACCCCCAAAGCAAAGGCTCCTGCTACGGCGGAAAATTGTTTGGTAGTTAACACCAAAACCCCGAAGGAAAACACCCCGACGATAACGGAAGGGGTACTACTCAACACCACGATCGCAAAGCGCAGAATACCGCCAATTTTGGAACCCCGAGCGAATTCCGAGAGGAAAACCCCGGTGAGAATCCCCAGAGGTATGCTGCCGAGGGCTGCTAAACCGACCATGGTTAAAGTCCCCACGATCGCATTGGCAAAACCATTGGGAACACTGGGATCGGAGCCAACTGGGGCGGGTAAAGAGGTGAAAACTTGCCAATTGAATCCGGGTAAACCTTCTTTGACAATTTGAAAGAGGATAGCGAATAAAGGCAGAATAGCGACGGCGCTAATAGCGATCGCTAAACCCGTGAGACCGTTGGTAAAAAAATGCCGCCACGGTGACAGGGGTTGCTGTAAATCTTCTTCGGGAAAGGCTCCTTGAGTCATAAAATTAACGATTGCGGTTGATAAACTGTACTAATAAAGCCGCTACACTATTGACGACTAAGGTAATAACAAATAGAATCAAGGCTAGATACATCAAAGCTCCGATCTGGAGTTTTTCAAAAGCTTCTGGGAAGGTATTAGCTAGTACAGCAGGAATGGTATAACCAGGGGACAAGAGGGAGGGACTAATAATCGAGGAGTTACCGATTACCATGGCCACCGCCATAGTTTCCCCTAAAGCACGCCCTAAACCGAGGATAATCGCCCCGATAATGCCAGAACTGGCCGCCGGCAACAACACGCGCCAGATGGTTTCCCAACGAGTGGCACCTAGGGCCATGGAGGCGCTGCGTAATTCCGGGGGGACGGTAAGCAACACATCGCGACTGATAGCGGAAATGGTCGGCACAATCATGATCGCCAGGATGACACCAGCAATCAGCATACTCGGTCCCAAAGGTTGGGTACTAAATAAAGGGAACCAAGCAAGATTTTGAAATAACCATTCTTGCAGGGGTCTAAGCACGGGAATTAGCGCGAAAATCCCCCATAAACCGATAATTACACTGGGAATCGAGGCAATTAATTCCACCAAAAAACCGATGGGATAACGGATACTGGCCGGCAAATAATTCTCGCTAGTGGTTAAAGCAACGGCAACACTGAGGGGAATAGCTAATAAAAGAGCTAGAATCGAGGAAACGATCGAACCGAAAATAAAGGGTAAACCACCAAATTTGAGGACGTTCACATCCCAAGTGGTTCCCCAGAGAAATCCCAGACCGAATTCATTGATCGCCGGCCGCGCATCCTGAAAAACAATCCAGGCCATCCAGAGCAGAAAAATTAAACCAGAGGCGGCACAAATCCAGACTAGGATTGTAAAAGTGCGATCAAATAAACCGGCAGTGCTGGGGTTTTCGTTAAGATTGGCTGCTGAAAGATCAAAAGACTCAACGGGTTCAGAAAAATTAGCCATAAGTTAGATCGCGATTACCAGTTATCAGTTATTTCAAATGCAACTGTAGAGGCTGAACGTTGTTCAGCCCAGAGAAAAGAAATACTTGCAGTTATTAGTTATGCACCGAACTGGCAACCTTTTCCATCTTACTGGAAAGCGGTGACAATCAAGCCCAAACTAATACAAAAGTATTTAGGTTTGCTGAAAAAGCACGGGCGAAGAAGCATTCGGTTAGAAAATCTCCGGTTTCACCGATAGGTTATTGCCCGAATGCTTCGCCCCTACACCGACGCGGGCCGATGAAGACGCAAGGTTTTGAACGACGATTCTCTCAAAATTTGCACCTGTTTCGCGAGAAAAGCCACAAAACCCTTACCTTGCCTACATTTCACATTTATTCAGCAAACCCTATTTATTTATTTAATTTTGTTAACTTCGGCTAAAACTTTTTCAGTCACCGATTGAGGAATCCGGGTAAATTCCAATTGATTGTTAATACCTTGACCGGTGGTGAGAATCCAAGTCAATAGTCTTTTAATTTCCGCCGCTTTTTTGTTATCAGCGTAGTCTCTCGGTACTAATAACCAAGTAATCCCGACGATCGGATAGCCATTGCTCGGATCGTCCACATTGGCGGTAAAATCGGCGTTAAACTTGATCCCTTCCATAGCTTTGTTAGCTTGAGCGAGACTGGGTTCGACAAATTGACCGGCTTTATTTTGAACTTTGGCAGTTCTCATGGTTGCCCCCTCATTTTTGCGGGCAAAGGTATCTTGAACGTAACCGATCGAGCCTTCTGTTTGTTTAACCAGGGCTGCCACACCATCATTTTTCGGTCCCTTGAGAACCGTAAAACCCCAGTTAGGTTCTTTGCTGGTTCCCACTTTACTTTTGAAAGAAGGACTAATAGCACTCAGGTGAGAGGTAAAAATCTCGGTAGTACCGCTACCCTCAGCCCTAACCACTACTTTAATCGGGCGGTCGGGCAGTTTCGGATCCACTTGTTTCCAGTTGGTGATCTCACCACTGAAGATTTTACCCAAGTTAGCCCGGGAAATTTGCAGGTTATTTACCCCGGGCAGATTATAAACCACGGCGACGGCTCCTCCGGCGGTGGGAACTAGCAGTAAACCGTTTTTCATCTGGCTTCTTTCCGAGGAAGAAGGAGCGGCATCGGAAGCCCCAAAATCGACGGTTCCGGCGATAAATTGCCGAATACCAGCACCGCTACCGACGGAATTATAGTTAACGGTGACACCAGTGGCGTTTTTATAGTCGGCAAAATAACGCTGGTATAGGGGCGCAGGAAAGGAGGCTCCTGCACCGTTCAGGGTTTGGGCGAAAGCTTCTCCCATCGTCCCTGCCAGGGCGGCTGCCGTGGCGAAGGAGACAGCACACACACGAGTTAGGGTAGCAGTTGAGAATATCATAAGTTTTCTGGTTGAAGAATCCTGCACAATTGGGAAAGTTAAACTTTCTTCAAGATATAGTTTAAGGCACAAATATTACCTTTAAATCTAGAAATACTTTAGATTTTTTTGGTTAAGATTTGGTAAAGTTTAAGTTAAATTTAATTTAAGAAAGTCAAACCTTTTGGCAACAATTTAGTTAGACCGATCAAGACAAAAATCCACTGTAAGCTATAGCGATCCTCACACCAATTTGGCACATTTAAACCTTTGCTGATTAAACTTTTCAACATCAATAATGTACCTCTTGCGAACAGGAAACGCTATATAAATAGCTACCTTTTTAATGTTTCATCGCTTCTATAGCGGTATGCAGTCGGATGAGGTATACTGCAACAAGCTATAAGGCAGTCTAGGCAAGACTTTGTCTGTATCTCACTCAAGCGAATACCGCTATATTATTTTCATGGTTTCGACGCTGACAGTAAAACTCTTTGCAGTAAGTCAATTACTGTTTCTTTATAATCGGCGAAGCGATAGTTATTAAATCTTTCGGCGATGGTTTGATCTTTGGGTTTCTTTTGCTTATGTGGAGAAGCCGAAAATCAATTTAGTTGTAAAATACCTACACCTGTCACAGAGGGCTCTTTTGGATTTAGTGGGTAAAATGTATTCTGAGATACAGTCCTGCTGGCGAGGGAGTGGAGGGAACCACACCAGACACAGAGAACACAAAGATTGATCGCTCCTATGTAAGTTAAACTTATCACACAGAACCTAGAAGAGTCCAGAGAGGGGAGAGGAGAATAAATAAAAATAATCTCCCGTCTCCCGTCTCCTGAATCCTGATAATTGATTAAATGCCGTGACTTTTGCCGATTACCCAATGACGACGGAAGAAGCGAGCGAGCGAAGTTTCTTCTAAGGATAAGTAAATCGGTCTTCCGTGGGGACAAGTGCGGGGATTACGAGTATTTTGCCAATCATCGAGTAAATTCTGCATTTCTTCTAAACTTAAAGCTGTACCGTTGCGGATCGCACTACGGCAAGCGGTGGCCACCTGAGCAGTTTGTAAATCGCCTCCTAAACTTAATTCTAGTAAAGCATCAGCCCGATCCTCCCGTTCTTTTAGGAGAACAGGAATACTACGAATTGCCCAAGAGCGATCGCCAAAACTGGCAACTTCTAATCCTAAAAGTTGTAATTGTTCGATTTGTCGAGTAGTTAACTGATTTAAGATGATCGGATTGTCTAAAGGCACGATTTCCCAGTTATCCTCTAAACGTTCGTACAAAACCCGCTCATGGGCAATATGTTGTTCCACTAACCATAATCCGTTAGGATGTTCGGCAACTATATAAGTTTGGTGAATTTGGGCTAATGCCTTTAATTCCAGCCGATTTGTCCTGGATTTCTCCCCTATTGTATAGGTGCTTTTTTCTTCGGCAGCCTTGAGAATTTGACTGACGCGCTGATTTTGCGCTTTTTCGGGTATATGTTCGGGATTTAGTCCTAACGCCTTGTCTATGGCTGAAATTATCTGTTCTTGCCAAAAAACGAGGTTATGCAGGTATATTTCCGCTTTAGCTGGGTGACGATTCCAATCGATCGAACGAGGGTTAAGATGTAGATGGAGAAAACAAACGGGATAGCGATCTTTAGGGACTGTGCGAGCGAAAGCTTGAAATGTTGCCTGTTCTAACTCCGATGAGCGCACCATTCGCCCATTAACAGCAATTTTAATCCAATCCGGTTGATGGCGAGAAATGCGATCAGGCAAACCGATGACCAATTCAATTTGAGCCAATTCTGCGTCAGGAGTCGTTAAGTCAAGTTTTAGGGCTGCTAAATCGTTAAAATACAGAGATTTAACTAATTGCGGTAATATTTGACTGGCATCCTTACCCGGACTAATGCGTAACCAATCTTGATGATCTTGGAAAACCTGCCAAGTAATTTGGGGATGACAGAGAGCAAAATTATGAATTAAAGTCTGTATATCCTTTAATTGTTTGTTAGTTGACGGTAAAGCTTGACGACGCACGGGAAAGTTACCAAAGAGATTTTCTACCGTGACGATAGTGCCGATAGCTATAGGAATCGTTTCTAAATTATCCGGATCGCCCTGGTGATTGTAAAGACAATAACAACCTAAATCATCCTCATGACGACTGGCAACCCGCAGACGCGCCACCTGTGCGATACTGTGCAAAGCTTCACCACGGAATCCGAGACTGGTAATCTGCCAAAGATCGTCCCGTTGGCGGATTTTGCTGGTACTGTGGGCATAGCTACACAGTTGCAAATCTTCTCTAGACATTCCCCTACCGTTATCCGATACTTGTATTCGCCAATTTTGCGGAGATATATCGATGGTAATCCTATCTGCCCCCGCATCAATGGCATTTTCGACTAATTCCCGCACCACAGCGCCTAAAGAGTCGATTACCTCTCCTGCGGCAATTAAATCGATTACGTCTTGGGGTAAAACTTGTATGGGCAAGGTCATCAATTAATGGTTTTAGCCAAGGGCAAACTCGATATATTGTCGCACAGGGGGTGCATGATCAAGGATTCCCCTCCCTACCAATTTATCGGCGATCGCTGCTTCCTTGCCATCCCGCTGCACCGATCAAATATAGCGATAGTCCTGGAGCAAGTCCAATGAGTATGAGCTACAATATCAGGAGAAGCACTTCTGCAAGGGGAGTGACTCTCAAATTATTACAGATGTATCAGCAGCTGCGTGTAAGCATCCCACCGAAAAACTAATGCGCGGGGGGTTTGGGGGGTTCTACCCCCCAAAGGCTTGGATTGAGTGATAGAATCGCAAGCAATACTAAATCCGTGGAGTATGGGCTACATATCAGGAGAGGCACTCTTTGCAAAACGGAGAATAAATAATCAGTTTTTAATAACTGGATTTAGTGTGATTACCGTAGCGGCAAAAATGCTGTTGATAGGCAATAATCCCTGATCGAGATAAGATTAATTCTGGTGATGATAGGGAAGACAGTGGTGAATAAACTCAGCATTCTGGTTTTACACGGACCGAATTTAAACCTATTGGGGAAAAGAGAGCCGAATCTCTACGGTAACATCAATTTAGAAGCGATTAACCAATTTTTAAGCGAAGAAGCTACCCGTTTAGGGGTGAATTTAACTGCGCACCAGTCCAATCAGGAAGGGCAATTAGTGGACTGGATTCAGCAAGCATGGGGTCAGCATAACGGTATTTTGATTAATGCAGCAGCTTATACTCATACCAGTATCGCCATCCGCGACGCACTCTTAGGCACAAAAATTGCCTGTGTGGAAGTACACTTAAGCAATATTTACAAACGCGAGTCTTTTCGTCATCATTCCTACATTGCTGATATAGCTATCGGACAGATTAGCGGTTTTGGGGCCGAAAGTTATCGCCTAGGATTATGGGCATTAGTCGATTATTTGCAAAAGAATGGGAAAATTTAATACAAATGCTCGAACTTCGGGGTTTTAAACCCAAATTTTCGATAAACTAGCGTAGAGGCCGTCTTTAGTTAATAAATCTTCATGGGTTCCCGATTCGACTAATTCCCCGCGTTTCAGCACAAGAATTCGATCAACATTGCGAATAGTGGAGAGACGATGGGCGATAATAATGGCAGTACGATCGACTAAAATCTGTTCTAAAGCTTCTTGAATTAATACTTCTGTCCCCACGTCTAAACTAGCAGTAGCTTCATCTAAAACTAGAATTTCGGGGTTACGAATAGCGACTCTCGCAAAAGCGAGTAATTGTTTCTGTCCTCCTGATAAATTTGCGCCACGCTCTCGTAAAAGGGTATTATAACCGTCGGGTAACTCCTCGATAAAGTGATCGATATTAGTTAATTTAGCCGCTGCCTTCACCTGCTCAAAATCATAATTTTCTCCTAAAGTAATATTGCGAGTCACATCCCCAGCAAAGAGAAAAGTTTCTTGGAGAATTACACCAATATAACGTCTTAATTCCGCTTGGGGGAGATAACGGATATCGATGCCATCCACTAGAATTCTGCCCTTATTTGGTTCATAAAGACGACAGAGAAGACGAATAATCGAACTTTTTCCCGCACCAGTCGGACCGACTAAAGCGACTTTTTCCCCCGGATTAATGGTAAAATTGAGACCTTTGATAATATATTCATCTGGTTTATAACCAAACCAAACATTTTCAAAAATAATCTCGCCAGTTTTAAGTTTTGCTGGGAAAGAAATCTCTTTATAATTGTTAGAATCGGTGATTTCAATAGGAATACTCATTAATTCCCCAATGCGTTCAATAGCAGTAAAACCCGATTGGAACATGGTAAATTTTTCGGCAAACTGACGCAGGGGATTAAAGAGACGTTGGGAGAATAAAATAAAAGCCGATAAAACCCCAAAATCAATGGTTTTCTGGAGAATAAAAATACCCCCTAACCATAATACTCCTGCCACGGCAATTAATCCGATCCATTCCAACGTAGCTGAGACGGCCGAATCATAAAAAATTGTTTTATCTAGGGAGCGACGATACTGAGTATTGGTAGCGCGAAACATTTCAGCGTTAAAGCGTTCGCGGCGAAATAATTGAACAATGTTAACTCCGACTACATTTTCCTGTAATTGGGCATTAAGTTTTGATAATTGCTCGCGTACCTGATAGTTAGCCCTGCGGTATTGTTTTTGAAAAAAGATAATTAAAGCAGTGACAGGAAATAACATCAACACCAACAATAGAGCTAATTGCCATTGCAGGGTAAACATGGTGAGGATAATAACTAAAATATTGACCAGATCACCGACAACTCCGATCGCCCCACTAGCAAAAACTTCTCCTAATGCTTCCACATCGCTGGTTAAACGAGTGACTAAACGTCCCACGGGAGAGCGATCAAAAAAACTAGAGGAAAGGGAGGTGACATGACTAAATAAATCTTCCCGGACATTAGCAGTAATTGACTGACCGACTTTCTGCACTAGATAACCTTGTGTTGTCCCTAAAATCAGTCGTAAAACAATCGAAACCGACAGGATAATAATTAAAGTATTAATGGCTGCTGTTAAGGGCATTTGAGCCAAAAAACCCCAGGTTTGTTCCTTTTGCAAAAGGGAAACCGCTTGACCGATAATTAAGGGTTGGATCGCCCCCATCAGAGATAGGGGAAAAAGAAGTATTAATGAGCAAAATAGCAGGGCTTTTTGCTTTTTTGCGTGGGGAAGTAATCTTAATAACAAGCTCCAGTCATTTTCTTTGACCGGAGGGGACACAGGGGAGGATGATAGACTCATGAAGTGATTTCCCATGAAATTCTGGGCAGCTGGGGAGAAATTACGCCCCTATTGTTAACTTTTCTAATAGGCGATCGATTTGGAAATGTTCCTCCATTAATTCTCGAATACAAGCGACTTTTACCTGTTCCTGTAAGCGAATTTTCCCGAAGGCCTGATCGACGATTTCCACGGTACTGAGAGTATCTAAATTTACCGAGAGAATCGGTACTTCTAAATCCTCGGCCCGTCCCAAAATTAGGGGATCCGGAGAGATAGAACCAGTTAAGATCAAACAGGTGGTAGAAGTTTCTAGGGCAGCTAACTGGAGGTCTGTGCGATCACCACCCGTAATCACAGCCATATTTTCCCCCTTGCGAAAATATTCCAAAGCGGCGTTGACATTCATCGCCCCGATCGCTAAACTTTCTACCATCCAATCTAAACGATCGGGCCGACATAATACTTTGGCCTCCAAAAGATGGACAATTTCCCGAACACTAATACTACGGAGCAGTTTACTAGCAGGTAACAGTCCTAAAACTTCCACTCCTTGGCGGGACAAATAGGGTTTCAGGAGAGATTGTACTTCCTCCCAATCATCGGCCGGGATATCACTAATCACTACCCCCAGCAGCTGATTATTTAATTCCTCTCTTGCTTTCAGCAGACTCTCGGCAATTAGGGGAGAACTATAGCGGGCCACCAATAGGATTGGAGTCTGGAGAATTTTGGCCATCTCCCCCATCGATAACTGAAAAATACTGCCTTCCCAGAGAGTCCCCGGCCCTTCAAGGAGGATAATATCACTGTTAACTCGATCAAGATAGCCAGCAAGAATATTGCCGTAGTTCTGTTGATCTACACCTTGTAAACGTTTAGCAACGGAATCCGCATCAGTATAGATCAGGGGTAAACGCAGCTGCTCGGGGGATAATTCTAATAATTGCCGAATAAATTCTACATCCTCATCGACCAATTGCCCATCGACGTAGCCCGGACAATTGCCCACTGGTTTGCCGTAACTTATCTCTAGTCCTTTTTGCCGCAAGAGATGCGCTAAACCGACGACAGTTCCCGATTTACCACTGAGGGGTTCCAGGGAAGAGATAAGTATAGATTTGGCTGATTTGGCCACGATTTGCTCCTTTTAACCCGTAAAATCCCGACTTTTATCCTTCAAATCGCAGCAGTTTCCGATAAAATCCCTGCGAAAAGTCGGCCGAACCTAGCCGCTTAAAGGTTGTAATTGCACCGATGAGATATTCGATCAACTCGGCGTTAAGAATCGTCATCTCATAGCTTAGGTCGGCCTGTCCTTCAAATTGTAAACGACAACGGGTCAATTCCGAGGGCAATTTTGATACATACCAAGAGGCCACAAAGGGAATCCCTTCGCTATTTTCTATGCGACGACGACCTTCTAAAGATCCTCCTCGATACAAAGCGATCGCATAGGGCAGGATACTATGTTTGTCCTTGGCATAGTAGGGCATATATACTGACACATCAGCCTTATTAGCGGGTTCTAATTGTTCGATCGTCGGCATAATTAGTCAATTCTTGGGTTCTCAGCCAAGTTACCAGTGACACTGATATTTTCTATATATTTTAACCGATTACCCCCAGAATCTCCCGATCGAGAAAATAGGCAAATTTTATAGCCAGATCAGCTTTCTCTACCGAGGTGATCATCGGCTATAACTGGCATACTAACCCGAAACACCGTGCCGGGGTAGGGGGAACTTGTTGGATCGGGATTAGGACTGATAAATTCAATCGTCCCCCCCATGCTGGTAATTAATTCTTTGGCGATCGCTAAACCCAATCCCGTACCAGGTATATCTCCCCCTGCTTGCACTCCCCGGTAGTGACGTTGAAAAATTCTTTCTTGATCACTCCTCGCAATACCATAACCTGTGTCTTTAAAAACAATTTCTACACTATTCTTAACATTTTTTACCTCGACGGTGACTTTTCCGCCAGCAGGAGTATATTTAAGAGCATTATCAATTAAATTGCTGAATACTTCCCGCAAACCGGGGATATTAGCCCGAATAAGTGCTACATCTTCCTCATAAATCGTTTCTAGACCGAGATTTCTCTCTTTGGCTACGGCCTGGGCTGAAAGGAGCAGCGGATCGAGAATATCATGGAGATCGATCGGAGTTAGTTGGCTGCTACCAGCAGGCAAGAGAAAGGCGGTAGGGGAAGATTGAGCTTGCAGGAGAGGAATATCGACGGTGGGGTAATTTTCCCTTTCTTGCTGAATTTGTGCCTCAAACTCGGCAATTAAGTCGCGAACTCGATCGCTTTCTCTCAATATACCAGTAATGGCGCGATCGTTACCCTCTTCGGCTAAAAGCCTTTTGAGTAGAAGTTTACCAAAGGTTTTTAAAGCGGTGAGGGGATTGCGGATTTGATGGAGAAAGGTATCGAGGCGCTGACGTTGCCATTGTCGATAATAACGTTCTTCTGCCAATTGGCGATCGAGTACACAGGCTAAAGCAAGGGTTTGGGTGATTTTTTCCATCCTGGTTAATTCCCAACTTTGCCAAGGTCGTTTTTCTCTGGTTGTCACCAATAATCCGATCATGCCCTCTTCATACATTAAGGGTAAAAACAAGCGATGACTGCCGATGGTCTCCTGATTACCCCAGAGGTGGGATAAATCTTCTAACTTAACCGCAGTTAACAAGTCGGCTGCTGGTTGCTCTGGTTGTAAGGAAAGCCGCTTTTTTTGGGTATAAGGGGGATTAAAAGGGGGATAAACAACGACTGGGATTAAATTACTCGATAAAGGTTCAGTTAAATAAACCGCACTTCTGTCCGCTTCCATTTGCTCCCGCAAAAGTTCCATCTGTGCCTGACAGAGGGCAATAAAATCATTACTCAGGGGAGTCCGGGAGGGGGAGGAGAAGGGCATACTAGGAAAGTAAAAAGTAAAAAATCAGAAAACCTTGATAAAGCTAGGTTGCGAGTTTTATTTCCCAGCTGACAGGGGAGAGAATGACTCTCCTTGGGGCGGGTGCAGCCAGTAAAAAGCAATTAGGATAAGGGTTTGGTCACTGTTTTCGGGGTGGATCACGGTATATATTTAAAAAAGTTTAAAAATAATAAGTTTTGTATCGGGATTTAGGGGTGTGTTTTTGTCAGAAAAACTTAAACATAGTCCCAGTCTAGCTTCCGGTCAAATTTGTCTGTAATGGGCTTTCTGAGAGACACTTGATTTCTTGATCTAGAAGGGATATAATCGCTACGGCTTTTGTAACTATCATTACAACGATTAGCCAAAACAGGAGGTAATTGGGTTGGCCAGAAAACGGAAACGTAAGAGTCGCCGTCGTCAAGAAGGACGTAAGATACTTGAACTTGTACCCCAGTATAGTATTGAAAGTGGCGAAGATAAACCCGTAACTGCGGCGCGTAAGTATATTCAAGCTATAGGCATTAGCCCACCAGCTTTATTGGTTGTTAAGCGTAACGAGCATACAACCGATCGCTATTTCTGGGCTGAAAAAGGACTGTTTGGAGCGCAATATGTGGAGGAAAACCACTTCCTCTTCCCAAGTTTGCGCGATCTGCAGCCCCAGCCCGTCAAAGCACCGGTAGCAGTTGCTAAATAACTTAAAGGACTATTGATCGTATCACGGAAAGTGAACTCGTTTACGGAAAAGTAAACGAGTTTTTTTTGAGGATAAGAGGAGGGGGAACCTTTGAGTGATCAGTAATCAGTAAACTGAAAACTCACATCACATCTGATCACCGAAAAGGCGGACAGCTAAGGGGGGAATGGGGTTATGAGAATCTTTTAAGGGTTATTTAGGCTAATTTTGGCTTTAAATCGCTTTAATCAATTAAATTTCCTCATTTAAACCCGATAGGATTGGTGTGGTAATAAATTATTTCCGATCGGGATCGTAAAGCTCAACCTTTAAGGTATGATTGGGAACATTAATTATTTTTTTATGTATTGCACTAAAACGTAGAGGGCAAGCAGCAGTGATTAGAGTAGCGATCAATGGTTTCGGACGGATTGGACGTAATTTCCTAAGATGTTGGTTAGGACGGACTAATAGTGGCTTAGAGGTGGTGGGGATCAATGATACATCCGATCCCCGGAGTAACGCTCACCTGCTCAAATATGACTCGATGTTAGGCAAACTTAACGCTAATATCGATGCCGATGATAATTCTTTAATTGTTAACGGTAAAACCATTAAATGTTATTCCGATCGCAATCCCCTCAATCTGCCCTGGGCAGAATGGGGTGTAGATTTAGTGATCGAAGCTACTGGTGTTTTCGTCGATGAAGAGGGTGCTTCTAAGCATATTGTCGCAGGAGCTAAAAAAGTCCTCATTACCGCACCGGGTAAGGGTTCGGGTGTGGGAACCTATGTAGTTGGTGTCAACGCTCACGAATACGAACACGATAAATATAACGTCATCAGTAATGCCAGTTGTACCACCAACTGTCTTGCTCCTGTCGTCAAAGTGATTCACGAAAACTTCGGCATCATCAAAGGGACGATGACCACCACCCACAGTTACACTGGTGATCAACGGATTCTGGATGCTAGTCACCGGGATCTGCGTCGCGCTCGCGCCGCCGCCGTTAACATCGTTCCCACCTCCACCGGTGCCGCTAAAGCTGTAGCCTTAGTTATCCCCGACATGAAAGGGAAACTTAACGGTATTGCTCTGCGTGTACCCACTCCTAACGTTTCTGTGGTGGATTTAGTGGTGCAAGTGGAAAAAAGCACGATCGCGGAACAGGTAAACGAAGTCCTCAAAGAAGCTTCGGAAAATTCTTTGAAAGGAATTCTCGAATATAATGATTTACCCCTCGTTTCCTCTGATTATCGCGGTGTTGATGCCTCCTCGATCATTGATGCTAGTCTCACCATGGTGATGGGTGGCGATATGGTGAAAGTTATCGCTTGGTACGATAACGAATGGGGTTACTCCCAACGGGTGGTTGATCTCGCTGAAGTCGTCGCCAGCAAGTGGAAGGGCTAAATCAGTGATCAGTAAACAGTGGGCGTTAATTAGGAGTCAGGAGTGGTTAGTGATAACTGTTAACTGATAAGTGATAAATTCTCACCGAAAAAGCGCCGATAGATTCCCTCTGTCACCAATTGAGCGGTGATTAGGTTAGCTAGGGCAATCATAAACAGGATCAGTATCTGGTAGGAAGCAGCGTTTAAAGGTTCACTTCCTGCCAATACCTGTCCGGTGAACATTCCAGGTAAACTGACTAAACCCACCACCATCATCTGATTGAGGGTGGGGATTAAACTGGCTCGAATCGCTGCTTTTTGGTAAGATGCGATCGCTTGTTGAGGGGTTGCCCCTAAACAAAGATGGGTTTCGATTTCCAAACGGTGACTTTTAATGGCACTGTTTAATCTTTCCCCAGCTAAAGAGGCACTATTCATGGCATTGCCTAACACCATCCCCGTCAAGGGAATTAAGTATTGGGGTGAGTACCATTGTTCTGGTTGAATAATTAAAGCGATCGCATAACCTAAGGTTAGACAGCTACTAATCAACAGAGAGCCAAAAACTAGGGGTAATAAGCCTTTATCTCGGCTATCAATGCGATTTTTAGCAACAATAGTCGCGATAGTCATCATTACTGCCAAAATCCCCAGCACGGCCAGAGGATTATCCAGGGAAAAAATAACGGCGATAACGTAGCCTACCACTAATAATTGCAGGATAGATCGACCAGTCGCCAATAATAATTGTCCCTCTAGGGCTAAATTTGACCAACGGGAGAGGATTAAACAAATACCCATCATCCCCAAAGCCCAACCCAAATCCACCAGATTTAGTTCTACTAATCCATCCATAAAAATAAAAGAAACAAATTACAACGATACCTTATCTATAAATAGCAAGTTTATAATTATTTTTGACCGAAAATTTGGGTACAAGCCCCGCCCTTTAGTGTAGGGTCGGGCGGCTTTAAATATGTATTGTCAACTTAAAGAATTTTGTGCTAAGATATTGATACTCAGTCGAGCAGTGTCAAAATGTTTGTACTAGAATACAAGGTTAAGCCAAAACCTAATCAGATAGAAGCCATTAATGAGGCAATACGGACAACTCAATTTGTTCGGAATAAAGTCCTGCGTTATTGGATGGATAATCGGGGTGTTGGCAAAACCGAGTTATTTCGGTACAACACAGCATTAAGGAAAGAGTTTAAATTTGTTGATGATTTAAACTCCCATGCTTGCCAGACTGCCGTAGAAAGAACCTTGCGAGCAATTACTCGGTTTTACGATAATTGCCAAAATAAGGTTAAAGGAAAGAAAGGCTACCCTAAGTTTAAAAAACATTCTCGTTCCGTTGAGTATAAAGTATCTGGATGGAAGCTATCAAAAGATAAACGTCATATTACCTTTACAGACAAA
>JAADBR010000079.1 GCA_009995705.1 Microcystis aeruginosa W13-11 | reverse complement strand
TTTGTCTGTAAAGGTAATATGACGTTTATCTTTTGATAGCTTCCATCCAGATACTTTATACTCAACGGAACGAGAATGTTTTTTAAACTTAGGGTAGCCTTTCTTTCCTTTAACGCAGGACTTTATTCCAAACAAATTGGGTTGTCCGTATTGCCTCATTAATGGCTTCTATCTGATTAGGTTTTGGCTTAACTTTGTATTCTAGTACAAATATTTTGACGCTGCTTGACTGAGTATCAATATCTTAACACAAAATTCTTTAAGTTGACTATACATATTTAAGCGGAGGGCGGGGCTTGTACCCAAATTTTCGGTCAACTTTTAGGCATGAATTGTAATGTCCCCACGTATATCTGTTTTTCCTTCGAGGGATTTTGTGCGCGGGGGGGAAAAACCGACGAACATCGAGACGGTTGGGAAATTGCTTTTTTTGAAGGGTTAGGTTGTCGAACTTTTATTGATGTTAAACCCTCGATCGCTTCTCCGATTGCGGAATTAATTAAAAACTATCCCATCCATTCTACCAATGTTATCGCCCATATTCGCAAAGCTACCCAAGGAGAAATTAAACTAGAAAACTGTCATCCTTTTCGGCGGGAATTATGGGGAAAATATTGGGTTTTTGCCCATAATGGTCATTTAGAAAATTTCTCACCTGCTGCGGGAGATTTTTATCAACCGGTTGGGGAGACGGATTCGGAAAGAGCTTTTTGTTTAATTCTTAATCCCCTGCGAGAGAGTTTTTCCTGGGGCAAACCTTCCCTAGAACAACTCTATCAAGTCCTAAAAACTATCACAAACTCTATCGCTTGTCAAGGTATTTTTAATTATCTTTTATCCGATGGTGAACATTTTTTTGCCCATTGTTCGACAAAATTAAGCTATATAATCCGGCAGTATCCTTTTGCCGCCGCTCATTTAATCGATGAAGATGTTAGCGTTGATTTTCAAGCTTTAGCTCGTCCGAGCGATCAAGTAGCAATTATTGCCACTACACCCTTAACTGATAATGAAGTTTGGACAACGATTAATGCAGGAGAATTATTAGTTTTTCAGGAGGGTGCGGCAATTTTAAGTTAATCTTACCAGTGGTCACTTTGTCGAAATTTTTCTAAGTCAATTAACTGCGTTTTTAACCCTAACCAATCTAATTGATTGGCGAGGCAATCTGACCTGATTTTTCCCGCTTCTAGATAAATAACTCTCTCGGCAAATTCCTCTAAAAAATCCAGTTGATGATTGACCATAATTATCGTCATTGAACTTTGATTATTTAATACTTCTAATAACCTACTGGCCGTGCCTGTATCCAGAGCAGAGGTGGGTTCATCTAATAACAGTATGCTCGGTTCTAACAGCAAAGCTCTGGTAATTGCCACTAATTGTCTTTGTCCTAAAGATAATTCTAACTCCCCGCGTTCAAACCACTGTTCGGGAATTTTTAATAGAGATGTCCAATGGTCAATTCTCTGATTAATTTCCGCAGGGGTAAGTTTTTTAAATTGCAAAGGATAAGCGAGAGCATCTCGAACATTCATCCCTAATAACTTTGACTCTTGGAGCAATAAAACTATCTGTTGTCGCAGGGAAATAACTGGTATTTCCTTAATCGATTTACCTTGAAAATAAATATTTCCCGTGCTTGGTTCCTGCAAACGATTTAACAAGCGCAAAAGAGTCGTTTTTCCTGCCCCAGATGCTCCGACAATAGCTAAATTTTCTCCTTGCTTGACGCTAAAAGTAATATCTTCTAATAGATAAGCGCTGCCGCGTCGGATAGCTAAATTTACTTGCTGTAGTTCTAAAATCAAGATTGGTCTTTTCCTTACTTAGTTCAAATTTATTATATAATAAAAATAGCCCAATGAGTTCGGCAGGTATTCCCCATGGTTAGTCAAGTTAACAAAAACGAGATTATCTATCCTGAGAGCGACGGTAAACCGATGGCAGATAATACTAAACAATTTAACTGGATAGTGACGATTAAGCAGAATCTCGACTGGTTATATATCGATGATCCCCAGGTATTTGTAGCGGGGGATCTGTTATGGTATCCCGTGGAAGGCCAGCCGAAAATTGCCGCTGCTCCTGATACGATGGTAGTATTTGGCAGACCGAAAGGCGATCGAGGTTCCTACAAACAATGGCAAGAGGATAATCTTGCTCCTCAAGTCGTCTTTGAGATTCTTTCTCCCAGTAACACCTCCATCGAAATGGCCAAAAAATTGCTATTTTATGATCGCTATGGAGTCCAAGAATACTACGTCTATGATCCCGATGATAATAGTCTAGAAGCTTGGCAGCGAATTGGTGACAGTTTAGACAGTGTTAGTGAGGTTAATAATTGGGTGAGTCCCCGTTTAGGCATTCGTTTTGACTTAACCGACGAGTTAAAAATTTATCGTCCTGATGGTACTCAATTCTTGTCCTACAGCGAAATTAATCAACTACTGGAGCAGGAAAAGCAACGGGCTGAAAATGAACACCAACGGGCAGAACAGGCTAATCAGCAGTTAGTAGAAATGGAGGCAAAACTGCAAAAATATCGTCAACTTTTTGGAGAATTACCTAACTAAAATCTTCACTAGCGACGGGAGTATAACGAAAAAAGAGGACTGGTTAGTCCTCTTAACAAGATTAGTTTTCGCTAAATGTTAAATACAGAATGATTGTCAGGCCTAGTAGGCTAGACCCATGGTGCGGGTGGTTTCTGCTCCGAGATAAACCCGAATGCTTAAGAAATCCGTCGGACAAGCGGTTTCGCAACGCTTACAACCAATACAGTCTTCCGTGCGGGGGGAAGAGGCAATCTGGGCAGCTTTACAGCCATCCCAGGGGACCATTTCCAGCACGTCGAGGGGACAAGCCCGAACGCATTGGGTGCAACCGATACAGGTATCGTAAATTTTAACGCTATGAGACATTGAATTATGACTCCTTACCGAGTGTTCTCCATGTTAAATTTCGGGTTTATCGGTTAGTTTACCTTACAGCGATCTGTTCATCGCTCGATCGGTGACATAACTTTAAACTCTGTAACACTTGGGGCCAAATTGCGATCGCTAGTCGCATCTCGGCTAATCCTAAAATAGCCTTAAAGAATTGCTTGCCAAGGTTACGGGGGGAACCGAAAAAGGTAATCTGGATCGCAAGATAATTTATTTCGTTTGCCAGTATGACAGAAATAGCGATCGAATCGATCCTACAGGAAAATCGGCTGTTTCCTCCCAGTGCCGAATTTGCTCAGAATGCCACCATTAAAAGCCTTGAAGAATACCAGCAACTCTACGCCAAAGCCAAGGCTGATCCCCGGGCTTTTTGGGCCCAATTAGCCGAACAAGAACTACATTGGTTTGAAAAATGGTCAGAGGTTCTTGACTGGCAGCCCCCCTTTGCTAAATGGTTCGTCAAGGGCAAGATTAATATTTGTTACAACTGTATTGACAGACATCTCACCACTTGGAGACGCAATAAAGCCGCCATCATCTGGGAAGGAGAACCGGGGGACAGCCGCACCATTACCTACGAACAGCTACACCGAGAAGTCTGTCAATTTGCCAACGCTTTAAAGGAATTAGGCGTAAAAAAAGGCGATGTGGTCGGAATTTATCTGCCGATGATTCCCGAAGCGGCCATCGCTATGTTAGCCTGTGCCAGAATTGGTGCGCCCCACAGTGTCGTTTTTGGGGGATTTAGTGCCGATGCTTTGCGTGATCGTCTTAATGATGCGGCCGCTAAGGTGGTAATCACTGCCGATGGTGGTTTCCGCAAGGATAAAGTCGTTGCCCTCAAGGAACAGGTGGATCTGGCCCTGGCCGATAATAGCGCCCCCAGTGTGGAAAAAGTTCTCGTTGTCCAGCGCAGCAAGGAACCCATCAATATGGTTGCCGATCGCGATTACTGGTGGCATGATCTACAAAAACAGGTATCTGCTAACTGTCCGGCCGAACCGATGGATAGCGAAGATATGTTATTTATCCTCTATACCAGTGGTTCCACCGGCAAACCGAAAGGAGTCGTCCACACCACCGCCGGTTATAATCTCTACACCCATGTCACCAGCAAATGGATTTTTGACCTGAAAGACACCGATGTTTACTGGTGTACTGCCGATGTGGGTTGGATTACCGGCCATAGTTATATCGTTTACGGACCCCTTTCTAATGGTGCAACGACGGTAATGTATGAAGGGGTTCCCCGTCCCTCTAATTTAGGCTGTTTTTGGGATGTAATCGAGAAACATCGCGTTAATATTTTTTATACTGCCCCCACTGCTATCCGCGCTTTTATCAAAATGGGGGAAGACATCCCCAATAGCAGGGATTTATCCTCTTTGCGCTTACTGGGAACCGTGGGAGAACCGATTAACCCAGAAGCGTGGATGTGGTATCACCGGGTTATCGGTAAGGAAAAATGTCCGATTGTCGATACTTGGTGGCAAACGGAAACCGGGGGAATTATGATTACTCCCTTACCCGGAGCAATTGCCACCAAACCGGGGTCAGCAACCCTCCCTTTTCCCGGTATTATCGCCGCAGTGGTGGACATAGAGGGCAATCCCACCCACGCGAATGAGGGGGGTTATCTGGTGGTCAAACATCCTTGGCCCGGTATGATGCGAACAGTTTATAAAAATCCCGATCGCTTCCGTAATACCTACTGGGAACAGATCGCCCCCAAAGATGGCCAATATTTCTATTTTGCCGGGGATGGTAGTCGTCAGGACGAGGAAGGTTATTTCTGGGTAATGGGGCGCGTTGATGACGTAATTAGCGTTTCTGGCCACCGTTTAGGGACAATGGAGATCGAATCAGCTTTAGTATCTCATCCTGCGGTAGCAGAGGCGGCTGTAGTGGGACGACCAGATGAAATTAAGGGGGAAGAAGTTTATGCTTTTGTGACTCTGGAGGGACATTATGAAGCGAGTCAGGAGTTAGCGCAAGCATTAAAGGATCACGTTGTCAAGGAAATTGGCATTATTGCTCGACCGGGAGAAATCCGTTTTACCGATGTACTACCAAAAACGCGATCGGGTAAAATTATGCGTCGTCTCTTGCGAACTTTAGCATCAGGTCAAGAGATTTCTGGTGATACTTCTACTCTAGAAGATCGATCGGTTTTGGACAAATTGCGCCAAGGTGCCTAATTTAATTGCTGTTTTTTCCTAGTAGTTAGAGTGAGGAATGATAGCTAATCTTATCTCACTCTAACGGGAGTGATCCTCGGTGAACATATTTGCTCAAGCAGTAAATCTATAGCTAATAATAATCCTCTTTGAAAAGTATAGGAGAATGGGAAATGGGGAGTCGGTTATCAATACCAAATTAGGTTATAGGCTCTCTTAATTTTTTGTGTGATAAGTTTAGATTATCTAGAAGCGATCAATCTTTGTGTCCTTTGTGTCTTTGTGGTTCGTTCCAGTTGATAGCCAGCAGGAATGTATTCTATAATATATTTTACCCACCGAACCCAAGAGAGCCGATCATACTTCATGTTTATAAGAAAGGCTATAATAATAAAAATAAGAGCAAATTGAAATTATAGGAGTTTAATCAATGACCACCACCACTGCTACGGATAATGATTTAAAAAGACTAGAAGATTTAATCCTCAATGGACAGAAGATAATCGAACATCGATTCAACGAGATCGACAATCGACTGACTACCATGGACAATCGACTGACTACCATGGACAATCGACTGACTACTATGGAAACTCGACTCATTGAGATGGACAATCGACTGACTACCGTGGAAACTCGACTGACTACCATGGACAATCGATTGAAGGTGATTGAGAATGGACAAGCGGAAATGAAAGCTGATGTCAAAAATCTTCAAAAAGATACTACCGATTTAAAGATTGAACTCACGGAAGTTAAAGGTGATATTAAAACTCTTGATAGTAAATTTGATGACATGAATAAACGCTTAGAGAAAGTCGAAGGAACCCAAAAGAATCAAATTTGGACATTGATAACTGTCTTAAGTGGTTCCTTACTAGCTGTGGGATTTAGAAGTTTTTTTATCAACAATAATCCCTAATCTCAGCAAGAGAATTGCTATAATTTGCTCACTAAAACAATGAAAAGTGATCGCCTAATTCTCCGTCCTTGGCAACTGCCCACAGACAAAGAGTCTTTTTTTCAGATCTATCAAAATTCCGAGGTCACTTATTTTTTACCGAGAATTCGTCAGTTAGCCACGGATATCGAGAGTTTAAATGCCCATTTTTCCGAAAGATTACCAACTATTCGTAATCAAGGTAATGGCAGCGATTGGTGGGCAATGATCGATCAAAAAAATAATCAGATTATTGGTTCGATAATTTTACAAAATTTACCCGATAACTACGGTTATCCAACCCCAGATAGCGAAATTGGTTGGCATTTACGACGGGATTATTGGGGACAAGGACACATAACCGAAGCGGCTAAAGTTATTCTAGAATACGGCTTAATCATCTTACAATTGCCGATTATCTACGCAGTGGTTAATCCCGATAATTATCGCTCAATTCGTGTCACCGAAAGATTAGGAATGCAATCAATGGGATCAACGAATAAATACTACGACACTGAAGCACTTTTATTCTCGATCAAAGCCTAAAGTTCATTAATAATTATTGATTGTTTCTTATTTTATAACCATTGTGGTGGTCATGCTAAACCCATTCTTGCTCAAAAAGCAAAAAGGGAAATATATTCCCTTTTTCTAGCTTTTATAGACCCAGATCCTAAACCGTTTCGGGTTTAACACCTCTTTGGTCGAGAACTTTCTGTAATTCAGCCTCGTCGGTTTTGGTCAAAGAAGTGCGTAACACTTTACCTCCGTAGGGGGCCACTTCATCGAGAACCTTATCGGGGGTAACTTTTTGGACGAGAACAAAGAGAGCAGAGGTACTGGGCTGCAGGGTTTCTCCCAATTCGCGCATAAAATTGTCATCCACACCGATATCACTTAAAGCACCTCCCAAAGCGCCACCAGCAGCACCGAGGACAGCCCCTAATAAAGGGGATAAAAAGAGCATTCCGATTAATAATCCCCAGAAACTGCCACTAGCGGCTCCTGCTGCCGTTAAATTGACTGCTTGCTTGAGTTTAATCTGGCCATCTTTGTTTTTAACCACTACGGCAGCATCTTCTAACTCGATGAGATGTTCCTGTTGCAGTTTAGCCAAAGTTAAACGAACTTCTTCCGCTTTAAATTCGTCCTCATAAGCGATGACAAATAGATCAGCCATGGTTTTTCCTCGATTATTAGCAAATAAAACCTTTATACACTACTTTTGCCGGATTAAAAAGTTTGAGGTATCGGAGAATACCGAAAACCCATGGCGATTAGGTGTCATAGATACGCGCTTCAAAAGCATCGGGATTTTCTTGACAGTATTCCTCAAAATAGGTTTTTTCTGGTTTTTTAGCGCGTTGGTGTGCCAATTCTGCCTGTAATTCCTCAACAATATCCCAAGCTGCGGCACAATCGGGAGAATTTCCGCCTTTTTCAGCACAGACTGCCCGGGCAATATCTCTAGCTTTGATAATCTCCGCTTCTAAATCAAAACTGCGGGGTTTTTCGACAGCGCTACCTTTATGGAGGATGTCACTAACAGAGATAACACCGAGCAAATCGCCTTTAATTACCGGTGCGAAACGAATACCAGTATTAGCAAATAAGCGGGCCACATATTCAACCCCGAGGTCGGGATTAATCACGATGCAGGGTTTGCTCATCACTTCATAGACGCGCACTTTTTGCGGATCTTGACCGAAAGCGACGACTTTATAGACAATATCGGTTTCGGTGATAATTCCGTAAGCATCTTCATCGTGACGGCGATCAACAATGAGAGTTCTAATGTTCTTTTGTCTCATCAACTGCACCGCTTTGGCAACGGTTTCAGAACCTTTAATCTTGGCCACCTCCGTGGTCATAATTTCAGCTGCTTTCATGGTCATATTTGGAGAGGTTAAGTTGTGCCTTTGTTATTTTAGGGTATAAACTGACCCCTAATACTGACGGCTGACGGCTAAAAAACTACTCCCTGATTAACGCCATTCTACCAGTTGTCGTTCTTGGACAACCAAACCATATACCGTCTCGGTTTGACGGGCTAAATTCGCCCAATGAAAGCGTTTTTCTAGGTCTTCGTAGGCGTTATTAGCTAATTCGTGGGCGTATTCGGGATGATTTAAAACCTCCAAAATGCCCCAAGCGAGGGAATCGGGATTATTGACTCGGGTGACAATTCCCGTTTGACCATGACGGACAACTTCGGGAAAACCGCAGGTATCGGAAACCACCACGGGAACCCTAGCGGCGAAACTTTCCAGGGCGACAATGCCAAAAGGTTCATAAAGACTGGGAAAAACGGCACAATCGGCCACGGTTTGGAAGCGATCGAGGTTTTCATCGGACATAAAGCCCGTAAAATAACAATGATGCCAGATACCGAGATGCCAGGCCTGTTGTTTGAGTTTATCGGTATTGCCGCCACCGATAATGACAAATTTAGTTTTAGCCTCGGTGTGAGCGAGGACTTTTGGGGCAGCGTTGAGTAACACCGAAACCCCCTTTTCAAAGGTCATGCGCCCGACGTAATAGACGATTTTTTGGTAATCTTCGGCATATTGACGACGAAAAGCTCGGTAATCAAAGTTAGGGTCTCTTTGCTTTTTCTCAGCCCGAATACCGTTATAAACCACATCGATTTTATCCCAGGGTGCGCCCAAAGCTCGATGGACTTCATGACGCATATAGCCGGTACAGACGATGACGCGCCAAGCATTATAGACGAGGGTTCCCTCTTTACCGGCGATATAGCGTTGGGTGTCGGTGTGCAGTCCGTTGTAACGTCCGTATTCCGTGGCGTGAATCGTGGCAATCAGGGGTATTTTAAAGAGATGTTTCAAGGCGATGGCTGCATCTCCTACTAACCAATCGTGGGCATGAACAAGGTCAAATTTTCCGTATTCGGCGATTAGTTTGCCGCCCTGTTGCCCCATGCTGTTATTCATGTTGACCACCCAATGGAAAAAGTCATTGCCGGGGGGTACGGGGACGCGGTGGATGTGAATACCTTCCACCAGTTCGTAACTGGGGGCCTGACCGAATTCGATCGTGATTAAATGGACTTCATGACCGAGTTTGACGATTTCGGGATAGAGTTCGGCAACATGACGGGCGATACCGCCCACTAATCGCGGTGGAAATTCCCACGCCAAGACTAAAATCCTCATTTTTCCCTAACCTCGACCTGATTTAAGCTTGTAGGTAATCATTGCATCCCCATGGTATCTATTTTGGCTCTGGTTTCTTCCTCTAATTGCCACTCTCCCTGCCCCAGTCTGGAGAGTATCTCTTGTCGCCACTTGCTTAATTGTTCCCGAAAAGCGGCCGTTTGTAGATCGTTGCGCCAGAAAATTAGGGCTGATTCGCCAGTTTGCGAATAATAATTTTTCCGCTCTCCAGCGATGCGGAAGCCAAAATACTCGTAGAGTGCGATCGCTGACTGGTTCGATACCCTCACCTCTAGGGTAGCCCTTTCCAGTTGTCTTTGTACAGCCTTCTCAAGCAGTTTGTAGAGAAGTAGTTTTCCTAATCCTTGTCTTTGATAGTCGGGATAAATTGCCAGAAGGGTAATATGCGCTTCTTCGAGAATTGCCCAAGAACAAGCTAATCCGATTAGGGTTTCCTCCTCCCCGTCCAGGGTAAGAATTAATAATTCACTGTTGGGGTTGTTTAATTCCCGTTCATAACCAGATAGGGTCCAAATACCGCCGAGACTGCGGCGATCGAGTGCTACCATGGCGGCAAGATGTGGGGATTTTGGAGTTTTAATCTGGATTTTTGGCATTTATCGGGGAACGGGAGAGGGGTGTGGGGTGTGGGGTGTGGGGAAGTGGGAAGAATAGATAAAATAATCTCCTATCTCCTGACTTGAAAGAGGGTGTGGGGTGTAGGGTGTAGGGAAGGAAACCTCTTTCATCTGTGGTAGTGAAAATTTTTTCATCGGGACTGACTCCTGAATACTGACTCCTGACTTTAACCCAATGGTAGATGTTGAATTTTTGCAGGAGTTCTATTTTCCGACAAAGATAAGTAAAACTTATTTATTGACTGCAATAACTTGAGAATATTTAAATTAACATTCCGCAATATTTATAAATTCTTAAAAATTAATTGAGAAAGATTTTTATTTAACAACGGATCCTAATTAAGACGGGTAAATCAGTCAATTTCACCCACAACGATGATCTTTTTTTTGTGTAGTTTTATTGCAAAAAAAAAGTTTTTTTGACAAAAAGCACAAAGTATGATAGAGACTAAAGTATTTCTGGCTGCGAGTAATTATCATTTTCCCGGTATTCTCAAAATCGAATAGTATAGATTGAAATAACTCAATGTACGCAAACCTATGGATGGCAGCTTAATCCTGTTCAATATTCTCAATCCGCCGGTTTTGTTCTTTTTCTTAGGAATGCTGGCAGTATTTTTTAAATCCGACCTAGAGATTCCCCAACCACTGCCTAAACTCTTTTCTCTCTATCTGTTGATGGCGATTGGGTTCAAGGGAGGTTATGAACTAGCGGAAAGTGGCATCAATAACCAAATCGCTTTAACTTTGATTGCCTCTGTGGTTATGGCTTGCATCGTTCCCATTTACACTTTCTTTATCCTGAAAATTAAACTCGATAGTGCCAATGCTGCAGCGATCGCCGCAGCCTATGGTTCCATTAGTGCCGTTACTTTCATCACCGCCAGTTCTTTTTTAGAAAAACTTCATATTTCCTATGGCGGTCACATGGTGGCGGCCTTAGCTTTAATGGAATCGCCGGCGATTGTAGTGGGTTTAATCTTGGTGCGAGTCTTTAAAGAGAAAAATGAACAAGAAGAAGCGTTTTCTTGGTCAAAGGTTCTACATGAAGCCTTTTTAAATGGTTCGGTATTTCTTTTAGTCGGTAGTGTTGTTGTTGGTATGCTCACGGGGGAAAGAGGCTGGGAAAAATTACAACCTTTCACTCAAGGGATTTTTTATGGTGCGTTAACTTTCTTTCTCCTGGATATGGGATTAGTGGCGGCGAAAAGAATCCGAGAATTAGGTAAAACTGGTTCTTTTCTTATCGGTTTCTCGGTGTTCATTCCCGTTATCAATGCTATGGTTGGCATTCTCATCGCTAAGGTTCTCGGATTTGAAGAGGGCAATGCTTTATTATTCGCTGTTTTGTGTGCCAGTGCCTCTTATATTGCTGTTCCTGCGGCCATGAGAATGACTGTTCCTGAAGCGAATCCTAGTTTATACGTTTCTATGGCCTTAGCTTTAACTTTTCCCTTCAATATCATCATCGGTATTCCTCTGTACCTAGAGATGATTAAAATTATTGGGTGTGGAGTCTAAAAAGCTAGGTCAGTTTTAAATAATTCCTGTCAAAAGTTTTCTCTTTCACTTGTCCTTTTTGTACTTAACTACCATGCTTGAATCCTCTCATCCTTCTCTACAAACTGTCAAAAAAGTAGATATAATTGTTAGTCATGCTTTTCTGGAAGAAACCTTAAGCGTTCTTGATGTTGTCGGAGTTTCCGGTTATACCGTCTTTGGCAATACTTCAGGAAAAGGCGATCGAGGTTTATCCTGTGATGACTTGGATTGTGATTACAGTGGTAACTACATTATGACGGTTTGTAATAGTGACGAACAACTTGAGCGTCTGATCGATAAAATTCAGCCTTTTTTAAAAAAAGCTGGCGGAATTTTTGTAGTGACTACGGCCCAATGGCTAACTCATTAGACCTCTTGTAAACATCAAAATTGTCGCAGTTAATTAAGGTTGGCTGAATAAATCTAAAAACCTTTTTGGATAATATCTTTAGGCTTTTTTGAAATCAAAAAGTGCCAGCCCTTGCAGTAATCGGGGTAGAAAAATTCAGGGACTTTTTCCCTGAAAATGGGTAAAACCCTACACCCCACCCCATCTTTCAAGTCAGAAGTCAGGAGAAAGATCTTTTCTATTTTAGAATTTATCTGTATCTGGTCTGGGGCCAACAGCACCGGCGGGATTAACGAAAAGATTACCCCCGGCTTCATTTTGGAAGATACAATCGATTTTCGGTTTGCCTTCCAAGGGGCCGGTATAACCAAAGGTATTCATCCGGTTTTTACAGCTTTGTACCTGCTGTCCATCGACTAATTTTTGTTGTTCTAAAATTGACCAGTTATTGCGTCGCAAAACGCAACCGGGTTGCATGACTGGTTGTGTAACAAAAACATTAAAGGGGTTAAGGGTGACATAAACCCGCAAATCGGTGACAATGGCACTAGCCCCAAATTGCACGCATAATTCCGGATTGGGGGCGCTGCGATCGATTACTTCTCGGGAAGCGACGTTTTCGGGGCTAAAATTAGCAGTAGAACTGAATACCAGACCAAGACCCACTCCTAGTACAAAAATACCACCAATCAGGGCGATCATGGCATAATTTAATTTTGCCAATAGGCCTCCGGGGGACGAAGCGCGGGAGTCATCGCCAGAGGAGCGGTCATAATCACGATCACGCGATCGAGGGGGAGTATAACGAGGTCTTCTATTCATAGAAATTGCTGATGTGGCTGCTATGGCGGTCAGTCGTTAGCTATTAGCTAATCATTGTTCTATCCTAGCAACCCGGGGGATAACCGACAGGATAGGTCTGGTATAGGACTATATAGTTTTTTTTGGGTTAGTATGCTATGGTGGATCACTAAACAGAGTAAGTCAGCCTAATCCGAGTTTCTATGCTAGATATTAGCTAGACAAATTCGGAGCGGAGGAACCACATTTGGGGGCGTATTTCTAGATTTTTTGGACTAGAAAAGGATATCTCTCTATCCTAGCCCGTCAGCTAACTTCGTAGGCGTGGGGGGGAAGACTGAAACATCACTACATTCTTAGTAATGTCTTGATCGGTTCAGTTATGTCGCTGGTACTACTTGATAGTCATAACTCAAAGGAGACATTATTTATGGAGATTCTCATGTCAGCTTACCGATCAGAACAATTTTAAGATTTTCCGTAGATAACCATATTTTCTATGAGTTTGCTGTACATTCTTCGGGCAAACTTTTAGTCGTATCGAGAAACCGAGAGTAAAAATAGGATCAAAAATGCTGGAATCTTTACCAATGTGGATTGCTGCGATGACTTTTATTGCAGTCATTGTGGTTATTATGTTCGAGTGGCTTCATATTACTGTAGCGGCTTTACTAGGAGCTTTAATTTTAGTTTTTACCCATATCATGACTCTCCAGGAAGCGGTGGGTTATATCAGTCGTAGTTATGCCACTCTTGCCCTATTTTTTGGGGTGATGGTGTTAGTAAGAGCCTTTGAACCAACGAAGATTTTTGATTATTTAGCAGCACAAATGGTGCTTTTAGCCAAGGGACAGGGCAAATTATTATTAATAGGAATTGTTGCCATTACTACCCCGATCTGTGCGGTATTACCCAACGCCACCACGGTGATGTTATTAGCACCTTTAATTCCGCCCTTAGCACAGGATATAGGGGTGGATTTTGTGCCGCTCTTAATCCTGATGGTTTTCGTGGCCAACAGTTCCGGGTTATTAACTATTGTTGGTGATCCTGCTACTTATATCGTCGGTGATTCTATTAATATCACCTTCATGGAATACCTACAGCGTTTAAGTTTAGGTGGTATCTTGGCAGTAATTACCATTCTGGTTATGTTACCTTGGTTATTCCCCAAAATCTGGCGGACAAAATTCGAGCATTTAGAAGACTTACCCCATCCGAAAATTAATCATCCTCGCGTCTTAGCTCTGGGGGGAATTATCGTCTTTTTAGTCTTATTTTTATTCGTCGTCGGCGAATCTTTTCACGTACCCCTTGCTCCTGCTGCCGTTGCTTTGATGGGAGCAGCTTTAGCCCTACTTTTAGCCCAGCAATCGAAAATCGATACGGTTCATAATATTCTCCGGGATGTGGACTGGAGTACCCTATTATTTTTCATGTCGATTTTTGTGCTCATTGGCGGGTTAGAAAAAACTGGCGTAGTTAATAGTGTATCGGGACTTCTGGCGATAATTTTAGGCAAAAATATCTTTTTAGGTTCTCTAGTCTTGCTGTTTTTTGTCGGACTTGTTTCCAGTGTCGTTCCCAATATTCCCCTAGTGGTGGCCATGGTTCCACTACTGAAACAGTACCTTGTTAATGTTAATTTAGTCGGGACGGAGGTTCTTTCCCCCGATTATGCCGGTTCTTTTCCCCCAGAAGTTTTACCGCTTTTCTATGCGATGATGTATGGAGCCACCCTAGGGGGTAATGGTACTTTAGTGGGAGCTTCTTCTAATATTGTCGCCGCCGGCATCGCCGAACAACACGGGGGCAAAATTACTTTTCACACCTTCCTGCGCTACGGTTTACCGGTGATGTTTACTCAGTTAGTCGTCTCGGCTATGTATATGTTAGTTTTCTTTGTCTAGTCTATCTCTGGGGATATTAATGTTAAGTCCGTTTAAGATTGACAAAATCGTTAACATTGATTAACATTCTTCTATCGTGCTAGATAATCTGGATTGAGCGGCGATCATGAACAAAAAAATCTCTGTTTTAGCACCAGATTTATCCGGTGGTGGTGGCACAAGAGTCTATTTGATTGCTCAAGTCTTGCAACAGCTAAACTGTCAGGTGACGGTTTATGGTCCGATTTTTGGCTGGGAAATCTATCCAACCCCACCGGGGAATATAGCGGTGGTATCGGTCAAAGGCAATAATTATCCCCAGTTTTTTGGCCAGATCAAAACTTTACTTGATCGCCTCTCCGGAGAGATTATCTACGCGGTTAAACCCCGTCCCACCAGTTTCGGCATCGGCCTACTGAAACGTTTTTTTTCCCCACGTCCCCTAATTCTCGATATTGACGATTGGGAAATGAGTTGGTTTGATGGCGATCGATGGTCCTATCGTCCTTATCCCCGACAATTAGCTAGGGATATCCTCAAAAAAAATGGTGCGCTTAGGGATCCGAATCACCCTCTTTATCTGTGCTGGCTGGAAAATTTAATTAACCGTGCCGATGCGGTGACGGTTAATAATCAATTTTTGCAAAAACGTTATGGGGGGATTTATTTACCGAATGGCAAGGATACCTAACTTTTCGATCCCAATCTCTACGATCCTGTCGCTTGTCGTCAAAAATACGGTTTATCTGCCTATAAAGTCTTAATGTTCCAGGGTACAGCTAGACCCCACAAAGGTTTAGAAGATGTCTTAATCGCTTTAGATCAAATTGGTGATCCTGATTTTAAATTGGTGGTGGTGGGAGGTCGCCAAATCGGGGATGGTTATCTGGATAGTTTGCTAGAAAAAGGTCAACCTTGGTTAATTCATTTACCTGCTCAACCGATCGATCAAATGCCGGAAGTTATTGCCGCTGCCCATGCTATTATCGTTCCCCAGAGGGATGAAGCTACGGCTAACGCCCAATTTCCGATTAAACTTACCGATGGTATGGCGATGGCTAAACAGATTATTTCCACTAAAGTGGCAGATATTCCCGAAATTTTAGCTGATATTGGCTATTTAGTCGAACCTCGATCGCCAGAACAACTAGCTGCTATGATTAGCGAAGTTTTTAATCATCTCGACTCGGCTAATGCACGAGGAATAAAAGCGAGAGAGCGCTGTATCGCCTCCTATAGTACCACCGCCATGGCGACAACTCTCTCTCGCCTAATTACTTCTCTGGAAGCAAAATATTAGAGTCTAGCGAGTAGGATAATTGACCGTTCACTGTTTACTTTATTACTTGCGATGAATCCTAATCAAATTCTGCTTAAATATACGCTGAAACACTGGATATTAGTGGTTTCCAGCATTATTATCGGGTTTGTCAGTACCATATTTAATGGGGTAGGAGCTATTTTAGTTATCCCCTTACTAATTTATTTTATTAATCCCGAAAATGATATCTTAAAAAATGCCCCCCACATTATCAAAAAGCTGCTCTCCGTTTTCGAGGTTTTCTCGGTCGATACTCGTTTTTTCTGGATGTTTGCGTCGATATTATTGATTTTAATTCTCAAGCACATTACCAATTTTGTCAGTAATTTGCTAGGTACTTACTTGTCTTTGATTATGGCAAGAGATATGCGAATTGATTCAGTTATTCTGCTGCTAGAAGTGGATATAGATTATTATGTAAAAAGTAAAATAGGAGATATTTTTAATCGTTTCATGTCGGAGATTAATCGAGCCGTGGGATCAATTAGAAATTACATTGGCTTGGTTAAGATTGTCGCCACAGCTTTCATGTACTTGGCTATTTTATTATCAATTTCTTGGCAATTAACTATTATTTCTAGTGTTTTGGGTGGCTTTTTAGCTCTGCTTAATCAATACTTTGTCAAGAGATCAAAAAAGTTTGGAGAGATTATCACCGTAACGGCTAAACAGCAAAGTAATAAACTGTTGGAACTGTTAACGGGAATTCGCCTAATTAAAGCAGTAGGAAATGAAAGATACGAATTAAAATCTATTGTGGAAGATATCGAAGCTAGGGAGAAAGCGGGTTTAGATGCCCAGACTAATAATGCTGTAATCGGACCGCTCAATGAGATCGGTGGGGTAATTATTATTGCTTTAATTATCATTGCTGGTCGTTATCTTTTTAATGAACAACTGCAAGCTTTAGCGACAATTTTATTGACCTATCTCTATGTGCTTTTCCGGGCCTTGCCGATGGTTAGTCAAATTAACGGTGTTAGGAGTAGTCTATTGGGTGATGTTTCCGCAGTGGAGGTGGTAGCGGATTTTCTCATTCGAGAGAATAAACCATTTATGACTAATGGCTCTATTCCCTATCAAAGATTAGAGACAGGTATTCATTTTGATAACGTCCAATTTTCCTATCCCAGTCATCAAGAATTAGTTCTCAAGGGCATCGATCTGTGGATTCCAAAAGGAAAAATGATCGCTCTTGTTGGTGCTTCGGGGGCGGGAAAATCGACAATTGCTGATTTATTACCACGCTTTTATGATCCTACAGCCGGGAGAATTCTTTTTGACGGTCACGATTTACGCCATTATGATCTCAAATCCTTGAGAAAAGCGATGGGAATAGTCAGTCAAGACACTTTTCTCTTTAATAATTCTCTCCGTTTTAATATTGCCTACGGATTAAGCGATGTTAGTGATACAGAAATTTTAGAAGTGGCAAAAAGGGCGAATGCCTACGAGTTTATCTCCAAACTGCCGGAAGGACTGGATACGGAAATTGGCGATCGGGGAGTGAGACTTTCGGGAGGACAAAAACAAAGATTAGCGATCGCTCGTGCCTTACTGCGAGAGCCAGATATTCTCATTCTCGATGAAGCCACCAGTGCTTTGGATACAATTTCTGAGCGTTTAGTACAGGAAGCGATCGATGAACTCTGTCGCGAGCGGACTACTCTTGTGATCGCTCACCGTCTTTCCACTGTTCAAAAAGCCTATCAAATTGTGGTGCTGGACAAGGGAAAAGTGGCAGAAATCGGCAATCATGAGGAATTATTAGCTCAAGGTGGTCATTATGCCCGTTTACACGCTCTGCAATTTAGTGATAGCAAAGAGGCTGACTCTAAGAATAGGGAAGATGAGCAAAAAAGAAAAGCTTATTTATCCTACGAAGCGAGAAGCAGTCTTAATAGTCTTTTAGGTTCTTTGCGTCTGGTATCTGAAGATTTAATCGATGATTCTCAGGAGAAACAGGAAATTTTAGAAGAATCCTGTAGTTCAGCTATGCGACTTCTCCGCATTATCGAAGACTACGAGTATTCCTCGACTCGATAGATCTCCTGCAAAAATCAAAAATTGTCGTAGTTAGTGAGGAGTCAGTCTCGATGAAAAAATTTTCACCACCAGAGATGAAAGAGGTGTCCTTCCCTACACCCTACACCCCACACCCTACACCCTCTTTCAAGTCAGGAGACAGGAAATTTGCAGGAGGTCTCTAGAAAAAAAACTTAAGTTATACTAAAATAATTAGTACAGATAGGCATCTTCCCAGACGGTGAAAAGGAATTATTGACCCTTGAAAACTACAGTTAAAGTCAGCAGACAAACCCAATTACCCCTACATCTAGTTATTACCCATCCCCAGTATCGTTTTGTCGATTTATTCGCGGGAATCGGTGGTTTTAGAATCGCTTTGGAGAAATTGGGAGGACGTTGTTTAGGCTATTCAGAAATCGATAAACAGGCTATTCAAGTTTATCAACAAAATTTTATTAGCTATCTCAACAGGGATGAAATTGCTTTCGGAGATGTGAGTAAAATTAGCAATTTACCCGATAATCTTGATCTTATTGTCGGCGGCGTTCCCTGTCAACCTTGGTCGGTGGCGGGATGTTTACGAGGATTTGATGACCCCCGGGGAAAACTCTGGTTTGATGTGATTAAATTAGTCCAGAAAAGTCAACCGAAAAGCTTTATTTTCGAGAATGTCAGTGGTTTAGCTAGTCCTCGCAATCGGGAGAATTTAGAGTTAATTATCGATGAATTAACTAGCTGTAGTTATCAAGTTTACTGGCAGTTATTAAATGCCTACGATTTTGGTTTACCCCAGAATCGCGAGAGAGTTTTTATCGTAGGAATTAGAAAAAATATAGATAACTATGAGCGGTTTAAATTTCCTTTACCTTTGGGTATCCATCCGAAGGTTTTGGATATTTTAGAAGACATTAAAAATATTCAACCAGTTAAGAAAGTCAAGTTATCCGCGGATACTTTATTTAATGGTTTTGTTCCCCCATCGAGAACTCGTTTTCAAAAAGAAGACGAATTAAATGACTTTTTTATTTTTTCTGATTTAAGAAATGGTCACACAACTATTCATTCTTGGGATATTATCAAAACTACGGAACGACAAAAAAGTATCTGTTTAGCTTTGCTGAAATTAAGACGCAGTAAAAAGTATGGCGAAAAGGATGGTCATCCCGTGGCTTTTTCTACTTTTTTGGAAATTATACCCGACCTAAAAATCGAGGAACTAAATCAGTTAGTTTCTCTGGGGATTTGTTGGCAAACGCAGGAGAGGAAGTATGAATTTATTAACTCGAAAAATATGACGGGAATTAACGGCATTTATCGGATTATTTTACCGACGGCTGATATTATTCCTACCCTAACCGCTACGGGTGCTAAAGATTATATTGCTACTATTTCAATTAGCGCTACTCATCCCCAAGAATACAAACAATTGTTTTTAAAGAAAATCTATAAACCCAAAAAGTTTCGAGAAATTACTCCCCAAGATGCGCGTAAATTACAAGGATTCCCCGATAATTTTATCTATCATCCACAGGATGCAATTGCTAAAAAACAATTCGGAAATGCTGTTCCTGTACCAGTAGTGGAGGCAGTAGCAAGAAATTTACTGGAAATGATTCGTCCCGATTATTAGACCGCGGGATACTGACTCATATTAAAATATTTAAAGGCTTAAAAATCCAAGTTTTCGTTGTGGGGAGTCCGTCGTCAGAAGTCGGTCATCAATACCAAATTAGTTTATACTTCATCTTTATGAGAAAGTCTTTAAATTATCCTAATTGCTAAGGAGGTTAAAAATTGAGACATTTCCTAGTAAAAATCTAACTACTTTAAATTGAAAAAATGATCATGTTTAAACGATACGAAGCTGATGAGCAAGTTATATTTCATGGTGATTCTTTGCCGATTTTATCCAGTGAGATTGCCTCTAATTCTGTAGATCTGATTTTTCTCGATCCTCCCTATAATATAGGTAAGCATTTTGCCGATTTTTACGACAAATGGGAATCGGAAAATGATTATATAAATTGGGGAAATCAAATTCTTGATCACTGTCTTCGTATCTTGAAACCCCAAGGAACATTATATGTTATGGCCAGCACTCAAGCAATGCCTTACTTTGATCTTTACTTAAGACAAAAAATGACGATTCTTAGTCGCATTATCTGGCATTATGATAGTTCAGGAGTACAAGCAACAAAATACTTTGGTTCTATGTATGAACCAATACTGCATTGTGTCAAAGATAAAAATAATTACACTTTTAATTCAAAGGATATTAAGATAGAAGCAAAAACTGGAGCAAAACGAAAACTAATTGATTATAGAAAAGCGATTCCCAGTCAATACAATACAGAGAAAGTACCGGGCAATGTCTGGTATTTCCCTAGGGTAAGATATCGCATGGATGAATACGAAAATCATCCCTCACAAAAACCTGAATCATTGCTAGAAAGAATTATTCTGGCCAGCACTGACAAGAGTGGAATTGTGCTTGATCCATTTGCAGGAACTTTTACAGCTGCAGCTGTAGCTAAACGCTTGGGAAGAATTTCTATTAGTATAGAATTACAAGAGGAGTATTTAAAAATTGGTCTTCGACGGGTTCTCGGATGGCAAGAATACAAGGAAGAAAAGTTACTACCTTCTCAAAAAAGCTACAGTAGAAAAAGCGAAAATAAACAAGAATCTAACTTTGTACAGGAGAGTCTTTTCGATGTTGATAGTAAAGCATGAATTCACCAAGATAATTATTAAAATTATCGATAATTACTTTCCCAATCAGGGAAATAGCATTTTAAACTCTAGTGAATTATTGCAATATTTGAACATTAAAACTAGAGCCGCTAATCGAGGTTCTAAATCCCGAGCAGGATTGGCTAATCATTATGCTATTTATGTTTTAGTGGAAGACTATATTAATAATGAGTTTCATCTTAAGGATGGATACGACGAGTATCAAGGCGCTCAGTATATGACACTTTTTCGGAGACAAAGGCAGCTTCCTTTTGGCAATAAATTACAAAATCATGCTCTCAATCATCGATTAAATGAGGAATTTAAAAAATATTTTCCTACTTTATCTTATTTGCCTATAATTAGAGATATTAAAACTAATAGATACTGGATTAATGAGAATTTAATTAAGTTTTATCTAGAGGGTAATCAAGTTAATATCGCCCCGGTCATTATAGATATAATTGATGCCTATGTGCAAACAAGACAAAAAGCATTTAATCAATTTATCAGCTATTGTCAACAGATGATTGATATTCAACAGCAAGACCCCCAGAGAGCCACTGAATTTATTCGGAGTTTACTCAGACCAAACATTGATGCTAGAGTTTTTGAGATTGTCAGTTATGCAATTCTTAAAGAGTATTATGGGGAACAGAAAATATATTGGGGATGGTCGCCTGATCGCTTAAACTCTGAATGCTTACTTTTATATAAAACTGGTCGAACAAATGCCAATGACGGGGGGATAGATTTTGTTATGAAACCCCTAGGTCGATTTTTTCAAGTTACGGAAACGATAGCTGCTGATAAATATTTTTTAGATATTGATAAAGTGCAAAAATATCCCATTACTTTTGTGGTTAAAACCGAGCAGACTTGTGAGGAAATTTTAGAAAAAGTTGCGGAGCGAGCTAAGATAAGATACAAGATCAGGGCAATTGTCGAAAGATATCTAGAATCGGTAGAGGAAGTGATCAATATTCCAGAACTAATCAACCGTTTTGATCGGGTTTTAGCCCAAGGTAAAGGAGGAGCGGTAATTACAGAAATGGTTTTACAGAGCCAGATTGAGTTTAACCTAGAATCAGAGCCATAAAGATATCTAACTCCCCAGCTAAACTAGAATAGAAAGATAGGAAAGCGATCGAAATTAGAATGACGACCGAAATTGAAAAAGAACTAGAAACCAGCGAAGCTGTCTTGGAAAAACGGCGGAATTTTGCCATTATCTCCCATCCTGACGCGGGAAAGACCACCCTGACCGAAAAACTGTTACTATACGGGGGTGCAATCCATCAAGCGGGTGCTGTCAAGGCCAGACGCGACCAACGCAAAGCCACCTCCGACTGGATGGAAATGGAAAAACAACGGGGAATTTCGATTACTTCCACGGTTTTACAGTTCGATTATCGTGATTTTCAGATTAATCTCCTCGATACTCCCGGCCACCAAGATTTTAGCGAAGATACCTATCGTACCCTAGCCGCTGCCGATAATGCGGTGATGTTAATCGACGCAGCCAAAGGTTTGGAACCGCAAACGAGAAAACTCTTTGAAGTGTGCAAACTGCGGCAGTTACCCATCTTTACCTTTGTTAACAAAATGGATCGTCCCGGCCGCGAACCTCTAGATTTATTGGACGAAATCGAGCGAGAATTAGGATTACAAACCTATCCCGTCAATTGGCCGATCGGAATTGGCGATCGCTTTCAGGGAGTTTTCGATCGAGCAACCCAGACCATACACCTGTTTGAACGTCGCTCCCACGGCTCTCAGGAGGCGCAGGAAACCGTGATCGAGCTTGGCGACCCCAAAATTGAGGATTATCTCGAAAAAGACCTGTATTACCAGTTAAAAGAGGATATAGAACTACTCTCGGAATTGGGAGCCCAATTGGATTTGCCAGCAGTCCACGCAGGAGAAATGACCCCGATCTTTTTTGGTAGCGCCATGACCAATTTTGGGGTGAAATTATTCCTAGAATCCTTCCTAGACTATGGATTACTCCCCAGAGGACGCAATTCCTCCCTCGGTGTCCTCGATCCCACCTATCCCGATTTCACCGGTTTTGTCTTCAAACTGCAAGCAAACATGGATCCCAAACATCGGGATAGGGTGGCCTTTGTGCGGGTATGTACGGGGAAATTCGAGAAGGATATGGTAGTAAATCACGCTAGAACTGGTAAAACTATCCGTTTATCCCGTCCTCAGAAACTTTTTGCCCAAGATCGCGCAGTTATAGAAGAAGCTTATCCCGGAGATGTGATCGGATTGAATAACCCCGGGGTCTTTGCGATCGGTGATACGATTTATACGGGTAAAAAGCTCGAATACGAAGGTATTCCCTGTTTTTCTCCGGAATTATTCGCCTATCTCAGAAATCCTAACCCTTCCAAATTCAAACAGTTTCAAAAAGGAGTCTCGGAATTACAGGAAGAAGGGGCCGTACAGATATTATCCTCGATCGATGAATTTAAACGCGACCCGATTTTAGCCGCTGTCGGTCAATTACAGTTTGAAGTGGTGCAATTCCGTCTTTTAAGCGAGTACGGAGTCGAAACTACCCTCGAACCCCTAGCCTATAGTTTAGCCCGTTGGGTAGCCGGGGGTTGGGCTGCTTTAGAAAAAGCAGGTAAACTCTTTAATACTTTAACCGTCAAAGATTATTGGGGTCGTCCCGTCTTATTATTCAAAAATGAGTGGAATTTACAGCAAGTTAAAGAAGATCATCCCTCTTTGCAATTAAACTCGATCGCACCAGTAGGATCGGGAGTAGAACCGCAATCCTAACCATTAATCCCCCAAGACAATTGCCGAACTGGTCAGGACAAGATAGCGACCCCCAGACAACTACTCTAAAGTAGGAGTGGTCAGAAAGTCTCGATCTTTCCTAACACTTCGGATGTCTCAAAGCACTATCGTTGAAGAGTCCCTCACCATTAGAAAAATTCCTGCTGTCAATTCCCGAATTAATCCCTGTTTAATTCGCTTTTGTTATTTTCTGGGAAATCATCTAGTTTTACCAGCTTTTTTCAGCAAAATAACGGTTACGGGCCAGGAAAATATTCCCCTAACGGGAGGTGTCATCTTGGCACCTACCCATCGATCCCGTTGGGATGCCTTGATTTTACCCTACGCGGTGGGGCGCTTAGTTACTAGACGCGATTTGCGCTTTATGGTTTCCGCTAACGAGATGAAAGGGGTACAAGGTTGGTTTATCCGACGTTTGGGGGGTTTTCCCGTCAACACCGATCACCCCGGTATGGGTAGTCTGGTCCATAGCGTCGAACTTTTAGCTGCGGGGGAAATGGTGGCGATTTTTCCGGAAGGGGGTATCTCTCGCGATCGAGTGGTTCATCCCCTTAAACCGGGGGTAGCGCGGATTGCGTTGGAAGTCAAGACGATGAAACCCGATGCCGATATCAAGATTTTGCCAGTAAGCATTAGTTATAATCAGCCTTACCCCGAATGTGGAAGTGAAGCAACAGTAAATATCGGTCAAGGGATTAATGTGCTTGATTATCAACAAAATTCGCTAAAACGGGAAACTGTCCGCTTAACCAAAACCTTGAGCGATCGCTTAAAACTTCTCCACGAGGATCAATCCCCTTAATCAGCTGTTGACTATCTACCCCATGGGTAGGATTTCGGGGACGGATTAAAATTATTGTTTTAACTATTTTTAAGCAAAAAAGTGGCTTTTCTAGTTTAAATAAATAATCTCTTGGTTTTTGCTGCTTCTAGCTCCTGAATACTGCCTCGGAAACCCCTCAGATCGGTGAAGATGTCCGATTGTTGCAGGGGGTCTAATGATAGAATGGGCATCAGCGAAAGTAGTTTGTGAGCGAAGTGATCCGATGCAGTTCCAAATCCAGCCAGACAGTGAAATACCCGCCTCTAAGCAATTATTTGACCAAATTCGCTTCGCTATCGCCTCTCGTCAGTATCCACCAGGCCATCGTTTACCTAGTACCCGTCAACTAGCTATGATCACGGGATTACACCGTAATACGATAAGTAAAATTTATCAACAACTGGAAGACGATGGGTTAGTGGAATCCGTAGCAGGTTCGGGGATTTATGTCAAGGCTCGCGGACATGAAAACGATAATTTATTAGGTTCGCCCCTATTGGAACAAAATCCAGAAATAGGCCGACTAATTCGCCAGAGTTTGGCTGGTTTTCTCGCTCAAGGTTTAACTTTAGAGCAAATTCGCGAGTTATTACTGGCGGAAATCGATTGGCGATCGCAGTGTAGTTCTCAAGTTCTTGTCACCATTCCCCGTCACGATTTGGGTGCAGGAGAACTAATGTTGAGAGAATTAGAGCAATCCCTCAAAATTCCCGTCCAATTAGTGGCAATGGAGGATTTAGCCCAAGTTTTAGCCAATACTAAATCTGCCACTGTTGTCACCAGTCGCTATTTTATCAGTGTAGCGGAGGAAATTGCCGCTCCTTTTCACCTACGAGTCATTCCCATCGATATCTACGATTACAGCAAGGAATTGGCATTAATCAAAAAATTACCCACAGATAGCCGTTTGGGGATTGTCAGCATTAGCACCGGTATTATTAAGGTGGCCGAAATTTTAATTCATAGTTTACGGGGCGATGATTTATTAGTTATGTCCGCTCAAATTCATGAAACGGATAAGTTAAGAGTTTTAGCCAGAACTTCCCAGACAATTATCAGTGATCAAGCGAGTTATACTTTAATTAAAAATCTGATTAATGAAGTGCGATCGGATTTAATTCGTCTGCCAGAAATTATCTGTAGTGATAATTATATTGGGGATAAATCAATTCAATTGCTAAGACGAGAATTAGGATTAGGTGGTTAGATGATAAGCTAGGACACATTTTAACCGCTAAATCTCCCCCAATCCCTTTACTGTTAACTCTTGCCTTATCTCAACAAGCAATTTAAATGCGCGGGCAGCTGAACTTTAAAATTTAGTTTGATCTATGATTACTATTGACAATAACCTAGAGTAAGTCGAGAATAAAAGCGAAAAAAACTTTTTAAGAAGTATTAACTTTTTGTGCTAAGAATAGGGATAAGCTCAATTTTTCACTCTCAGACGAGGCTAAATGAAAAGTGCTGACTGTTTAACGGTATCCCCCGGGGAACCGCTTACCGATTGGCAAAAACTCGGATTAGATTTGGTGGCTCGTTGGCAGGGACGAGATGTTATCCTAGCGATCGATCTTACCGGTAGTGTTAACTTTAATGATGAAGGACGCACGCGCCTCGGTCAAATTATTCGCGATAGTTTAAAAAATAACGATTCCGTTTATTTAGTTCCCTTTGCTGATAATGTCCAACCGATTGCAGAACCGATTTTAATTCGCAGTCAGGAAGATATAGACGCGGTTTTAAAGGCGATTCCCTGGCAATCTAGCCAAAGTGCTAAAAATACCGATATTCAGCGCGCAGAATGGCACATTTATCCCCGACTGGCACGCTTAAATCAGTGTCGTTTAACTGCCAATCAAGCTATCAAACCCCAGTCGGTAGTTTGGATTACCGATGCACCCCTTTCTACCGCTGCGGGGATTACTTCACAACAGTGGATAGAAACCCCAAAAAATAGCCCTTTTCGTCTTGCTGATTCTCCCGAAAGCTTGGAAAGACAAAACTGGCTTAATTCCCTACCAATTAATCTAAGAACCCAAGAAATTACTGCTACTAACGGCAATAAATATAAACTATCAGTTGTCGATATTGCTCCCACAGCACAGGAGTTCTGCACTCCCGCGCCGGGAGGACAAGAAACCTGCTTGATTAATCCTTATCTCTTCAGTCAGTTATGGTTGCCAGCATTGGTAATTACATTAACGGGAATGGGGGGAATAGTAGCGAGTATTTTGGGAATTCGTCACTGGTGGCGGTTAAATACTGCTTGGACTATTGAAGTCTCATCTGATCAGGATGAGGAGGAAACCCAAAAATATATTTTAAAAACATCCGGAAAAATTAACATCGGTGGTGAAGAACACAAGAAGAATACCTTTTCTCGTGCCGGGGAAGAAATTCGCTGCTATTTAGAAAGACGCGGTAATCAGTTATATCTGAAACCCACTCGACAAGCGGAGATTTTTTATCGAGGTAATCAACTAACTCAGGAGGTAAAAATAGATAAAAATTCCCTAAATTTAACCTATCACCATAACAATCAAGATTTCGACCTACAAATTCAGATTAGCAAAAAATAACTCAGGAGATTTAAACCATGGCTAACAGCAGTCAAACCCGCATGGAACAACGACAGTAGTTGCTCCATTATTGCCCGAGAAAAGGACTTATCCTTTTGTTGTCAATATTACACCGACAGTGCAGAATGGACTAGACGGAGATCGACACATCAACTTAAGTCAGATGAGGGCTGTAGATTCTCAAAGAATTAAGAATAAACAGGGTGTTTTAGAAGACGTTTATTGGGAAGAAATAGAGAAAGCAGTATGTATTGGGCGTTGTCAGATAAAGAGATGAGAAGGCAAAATAGAGAGAAACTCAATGAAGGAAAAAAAACGATGAAATGTCCAGAATGTAAAAGTGACCACATCAATAAAAATGGTCATCGTGGTCAAAAAAAAAACTATATATGTGTAAACTGTGGTCGTCAGTTCATCGATGGCTATGAAACCAAGGGCTATAGGGATGATGTTAAGCGCACCTGTCTGAAAATGTAGGTAAATGGCATGGGATTTCGAGCCATTGAGAGGAGAGAGTGACGGGAGTCTCACGAACAACCATTATGGATTGGGTCAAACAAGTGGGAAAACTGCTGCCTGATTCCTGTAATTCAGAAACGATTCCAGAAGTGGGAGAACTAGATGAATTAGAGACCTTTGTTGGTAAAAAGAAAGAACAAAATCTTCTTCTGGACGGCTGTTGACCACTTTCGAGATAGAATTCTTGGATGGGTAATTGGTGGTCTCGCAAGGCGAGTGCCTTCGGCAACATAGTGCAGAGACATTTCAACGTTTATGGCAATCTATCTCATTTTGGCAATGTTATTTTTGGGTAAGTGATGGAAATCCAGTGTATCCAATATTTATCCCTGATGGGGATCAGATTGTTAGCAAAACTTACAGGACAAGGGTAGAGGGAGAAAATACAAGATTACGTCATTACTTAGCCCGTCTTCATCGTAAGACTCTCTGCTATTCAAAATGTGTCAAAATGTTAGAAAATTCCCTACCGCTTCTCATTCATTACCTTAAGTTTAAGGATGTTCCAGTTCCCTACACTTTTGCTTGATTCATCTTTACATCTGACAACGCCGTAAGTGAAAATTGATCAATTTGTCCATAGAGCTAAAGCGCCCAGGAAGTATTCCATAAGGGCATTTGTGAGAGAAGATCGGTGAATCCGAAAATGATCAGGAGGTGATCGGTGAGACAGTAGCGAGAGGCGATCGGTGTGTTTAAGAATGTGAGTTTTAGAGAGTTTTAAGCTGGTAACGGCGATCAGCAGATTTGGTCGTCTGAATGTACACATTTTTAATCATTTGTGATGATGATGCCATCATCATCACAAAGTTGAAACTATCGATCTTAGCTATACTAGACTTAAAGTAATTGCCCTACGAATTGATTTTTCTAGTACCAACCCTATGCAAATTATCCTCAATCTCCCCGATGAACTGGTTCAACATTTTAACCGCGATCACCTTACTCGTGAGATTTTAGAAGCCTTAGTCATACAAGCCTATCAAGTAGAAAAAATTACCAGTGCAGAGGTTGGACGTATCCTTGAGCTACCGTCTCGTTGGGCAGTAGATGACTTTCTGAAACAGCACAATGCTGATTTACACTACGATGAAACCGATTTAGAGCGCGATCGCGAAGCTCTCCGTCAACTGCGTGTTAAATACACCAATAGTGCTTCATGATCGGCGTTTCTGATACCTCACCCATCAACTATTTACTCCTCATTAACCAGATCGACCTGCTCCCCCGCTTGTTTCAGCAAATCATCGTCCCTGACGTGGTTCGAGATGAAATGGTTGATCCCTCTGCGCCACTCGTCCTTCAACAATGGATCGCCAATCCTCCACCTTGGTTTACGGTTCAAACCGTTTCCTTGGTAAATGAAACTCTTGATGCCCTTGATCCTGGAGAACAGGCAGCGATTAGTCTGGCTCAAACCTTGCCAGCAGATTTGCTGATTATCGATGAACGCTTGGGGCGACAGATAGCCAGCGATCGTGGAATCCCCATTATCGGCACTCTTGGAATCTTAGATGATGCTGCAAGTCAGGGTTTTGTCGAGCTTTCAGACGCTATTGCTCGATTGCAACAAACGAACTTCCGCATATCCCGCCGCATCATTCAAGCATTGCTAGAAAGTAGAGAATAAGGTTGTAGTAAGTAGTCATGTAAAATTAATTACCCAAATAAAAAATTAAGAAGTATAATACATGAAGAAACGAAGTAGTAGGAAAATACAATGAGATTTATTAGAGACCTAAACCCCGAGAGCCAGAAAATGCTAGAGAGAATTTATCGAGCTAGTAGGCCATCATCAAGTAAGAGAGCGAGCGAAATGTATACTCTTAAGTTTTCAGGGAACCACGATAGAAGAATTG
>JAADBR010000078.1 GCA_009995705.1 Microcystis aeruginosa W13-11 | reverse complement strand
ATTAATGACCCACATCATGACAGACATTAGGACAGCGGATAAATCCGCTCGCGTCGCTTTTCCGCCCCGTGTTGAAACGACGGGGCTACCAAGCTCCCGTCTTTTTTCGTGTTTTAATTTCTTGCCAAGTAATTATCTGATCGGGATTTCTTTCGTGATCATCAACCTAAAAAGATTTGATCGTGTTCAAAGATTCGGTAACGTGAGCCTTAACATCTAACATAGAATCAAAAATATGTCTGACGATTCCCTCTTTATCAATGATATAGGTAACTCGTCCGGGGAGGACGAATAAGGTAGCGGGAACACCGAATAATTTCCGCACTTGGTTATCGCTATCACTTAAAAGGGTGAAGGGAAGATTATATTTTTGGGCAAATTGTTGATGAGATTGGGGACTATCGGCACTAATACCAATAACTTCCGCACCTGCATCGGTAAACACTTCGTAACTATCGCGGAAAGCGCAGGATTCTGCGGTACAACCCGGGGTGTCATCTTTGGGATAGAAATAAATGACCAGGGATTTTTTACCGATTAAATCGCTGATATTAACCGTTGTCCCTGTTTGGGAGAGGAGAGAAAAATTAGGAACTTGATCGCCTACTTTTATAGCTGTCATAAGATTAATTAATGAATAGATAATCGTGGATAGGGTGATACTCTACATTCTAACCTTTTTTGGCCTTTTGTTTAGCACGTTTAGTGGCAACTTTGGCCGCTTTTTCGGCTTCAATGCGTTTTTGTTCGGTTTTTTGTTTTTCTTCGCCTAGTTTTTCTAGATAATAGTGATAATCTCCCGCATAGGCAATTAATTCACCATCCCGAATCTCGACAATTTTGTTAGCTACCTGGGAGATAAAATAGCGATCATGGGAAACAAGTAAAACCGTGCCTTCATAAACTTTTAAAGCCGATTCTAACATTTCCTTGGCGGGAATATCGAGGTGATTAGTGGGTTCATCGAGAATTAATAAGTTAGCGGGAGCAAGTAACATCTTGGCTAAAGCAAGACGCGCTTTTTCGCCACCACTCAAAGATTCTACTTTTTTTAATACCGTTTCCCCACTAAATAAAAATCTTCCTAAAAGACTGCGAACTTCCACATCTTTCCAATCGGGAACTTCATCATGAATGGTATTTAAAACAGTTTTAGTTAGGTCTAAAGCTTCCGCTTGATTCTGCTCAAAATAACTAGGAATAACGTTATGTTTACCGATTTCGATCGAGCCTTCTGTGGGGGGTTCTAACCCAACAATTAAGCGTAAAAGCGTGGATTTTCCCGCACCATTCGGGCCTAAAAACGCCACTCGATTGCCTCTTTCTATTTCCAGATTTGCTCCCAAAAAGAGAATTTTATCATCGTAAATGTGAACAAGATTTTTAATCGTTACCACTTCTCGACCACTACGCACTGCTGGAGGAAACTGGAATTTTAAGGTACGCATATCGGCGATTGGTGCTTCAATTTTTTCCACCTTTTCTAATTGTTTTTCCCGGCTTTTTGCTTGGGTGCTACGGGTGGCACTAGCCCGGAACCGATCGACGAAAGCTTGCTGTTTTTCTAGTTCTTTTTGTTGACGTTCGTAGGTACTTAACTGAGCGGATTGTTGTTCATATTTTTGCTGTAGGTAGGCAGAATAATTACCTAAATAAGTGGTAGAAACCCCCCTTTCAGTTTCGACAATTTTGGTACAGAGGCGATCAAGAAATTCCCGGTCGTGGGACACTATGACCATGGGAGTGGATAAATCCTTGAGGAATTTTTCTAACCATTCAATGGTTTCTAAGTCTAAATGGTTAGTTGGTTCATCGAGGAGTAAAATGTCGGGAGTTTGCAGGAGAATTTTGCCTAAACTCATCCGCATTTGCCAACCACCACTAAAGGAACTTACCAAACGGTCGCCGTCATCAATAGTAAAGCCCATTTCTGGTAAAATTTTCTCGATGCGTGCTTCTAACCCGTAACCATCTAACGCCTCAAATTGTCTTTGCAAGCGATCCAATTGATGAATTAAGCGATCTAATTCTTCAGGATCAGCTTTTTCCATCTGCTGGGGAATTTCTATTAGTTGATGGTGGACTTGATTCGCTTCTTGAAACACCGTCCAAAATTCCTCGCGTACCGTCCGACGGGGATCCACTTCAAATTCCTGGGTGAGATAGCCGATATGGAGACTGGTAGAACGGATGATCTCCCCGGCGGTGGGTTCCACTTCCCCCATAATAATCTTCAGCTGGGTGGATTTTCCAGCCCCATTGACTCCCACCAACCCGATGCGATCGCCAGTTTTTACTTCCCAAGTGACATCTTTTAACACTTCTCCCGTCGGGTAAATCTTACTAATTCTCTCTAGTCGTAGCATCGCTGATTTTTCTCCAGTCCTAGGCAGTTGAGGCAGTCCGTCTTTATTGTAACATTTAGTTAAGCTTTATCTGGTCTTGGTCAAGTTTTCTCGATTGAGCCACCTGACAGTATTTTTTATCTGAAAGAGATAATAATGTTTAATCCCTATCCCATAAAAAAAGAAACAGCTAGTTTGATCACCAAAGATGGAATTAGTTTAGCTGCCGATATTTATCGTCCCGATAGTAGAGAATCTTTTCCCATTTTACTAATGCGACAACCCTACGGAAAAACGATTGCTTCTACGGTGGTTTATGCCCATCCTAGCTGGTATGCACGTCAGGGTTATATTGTAGTAATTCAGGATGTCCGGGGACGGGGAAACTCGACAGGAAATTTTAATTTATTTGACCATGAAATTGGCGACGGATTAGAAACTATTGAATGGGTTTTAACTATTCCTAATAATACGGGTGTGGTGGGAATGTATGGTTTTTCCTATCAGGGAATGACCCAATTATACGCGGCTGCTAATGGTCACGGTGCTTTAAAAACTATTTGCCCAGGGATGATTGCTCACGATTTATATCGAGATTGGTCCTATGAAAATGAAGCATTTAATTTACAATATAATCTCGCTTGGGCAATACAATTAGCGGCGGAAACAGCTAGATTAAAAGGGGACGAAACTGCCTATCAAAAACTCTGGGTAGCTTCCCGAAATTTACCCCTTTTTGATCCTGTTGCTGCCTCTCCCCAAATTTTACAGGATTTAGCTGCCGATTCTTTTTATCATGATTGGATTACTCGTTATCTTCCCGATGACTATTGGCAAAATTTATCACCGCAACACCTTTTAAAAAATATCGATTTACCGATGTTACATATCGGGGGGTGGTTTGATCCTCATCTCCGGGGAACTTTGAGTTTATACCAAGAAATGCAAGCGCGTTCTCTCTATCCCCAACGACTAATTATTGGTGCTTGGACTCATCTACCCTGGGGGAGAAAAGTAGGAGAGATAGATTATGGTCAAGAGGCAATTAGTCCTGTGGATAAAATGCAGCTGCAATGGTTTGATTATTTCTTAAAAGGTCAGGAAACGGAGTTATTAAAAAATCCTTCTCTGTATCTATTTCAAATGGGGTCTAATCAATGGCGATATCTGGAAAAGTTTCCCAGAGAAAATCAGCAAATTTATTATCTTGCTAGTCAGGGTTTAGCCAATCTGCGTGAGGATGAGGGGAAATTAAGCGCAATTTTATTAGAACCTGCGATCGAGGATACCATCGTTCACGATCCTTGGCGACCGGTCCCATCTTTAGGAGGTCATAGCGCCCTACCGGGGGGAATATTCGACCGCACCATGCTAGACTGTCGCAGTGATGTGATTACCTACACTTCTCCCCCCCTAGAGAAGGATTTAACGATTTTGGGTAGTCCCCGTCTGGATTGTTATTGTCAAGCAGATGCGGTTAGTTTCGATATCTGCGCGGTGGTTTCTCAAGTTACCCCCGATGGTCGAGTTTTTAATATCACTCAAGGTTATAAACGAGTAAATAATCCCGAATCACCCCTCAATATAGCCCTGCAAGCCACTTTTATCACTATTCCTCAAGGTCATAGCTTGCGTTTGAGTCTCAGTGCCTCTTGCTTTCCCGCACATCCCGTCAACGCGGGGACTGGCAGCTATCCCCACGCAAGTCGAGCGATTGATTTTTCTGTCATCACAATTAAGGTTTTTTGTCAAGGAAATTTTCCTGCAAAATTGCTATTACCTTTAGTCGGGGAAAGCTAAACCGCTGCGGGGATCACGAATGTATAAACCTAACACCAGGGAGGAGATAACCGTATCCCAGACGGGGGTGAATTTGTCCGCATCATCGACCCAATAATCCATAGTAATTAAACATTGAACTCCAGAACCAATACCCACGGCAATGCGCGAATAAGCTGGCCGATTTTCTTGGGGATCGATGAATTGAATTTGCACCCAAACAATGCGGACAGTTTGGCGTTTTTCTTGGATAACTTCGCCGATTTCGTGAGGATTGCGGCTATCTTCACGAGCTAATTTTTTGACCATTCCTTTTAGGGGTAATTCTTTCCAATCTCCGGGGGGAAGTAAATTATAGGAAACCTCTAAACGACAATCATCATCGGGGGGTTTTCTATCCAAAAAACGAAAGGAATTATCATCGGGTTCAAAATGCCAATCTTGAGGAACTTCAAAGCGCACTGCACCGCGACCAGCTACAAAAATACTGTTACCCGGACTAGATTTCCAGTTATGATCTGGATTTAAGTCGAGGGTTTCTTTAATCCATTGCAGATTGTGTTTTTTGGATTTAGCCATAGAGATAATCCTGCGGTAAGAATCGGACTATAGCTGTCATTATACAGGCTTTTTCCTAAGAATTAAATAGGGTGCATCTCACTTTTGTAAATCTACTAAGTAAAACGTAGGGTGCATTACTAACGCATCACCTATCATCAACTAAGTAGCCAGTTGCAATCAAAGAACAGGAACTGAATCTCACTTTCGTAAATCTACTAAGTTGGGATTTTTAAAGGGAAACTCTCTTTTAAAATTGGGCGTTACTTCCGATTTTATCACTCAATCCAATCTTTTGGGGGGTTCTACCCCCCAAACCCCGGAGCGCATTAGTTTTTCGGTGGGATGCTTAGACGTGATTGTTCATATTTTTGTACCAATTTAAGAGTCACTGATAATTGCTAATTGTCGACATTTCTGCGAATATTGAGATGCACCCAACAAAACTTCTGTCTTCACCCTTAGGATAACTGCTGCATAATTTTTAGAAATCCCACAGCACAGGATTATCATCCAAGAAATCAGTTACCTGTTTACCGATATTATCAATTAATTTTAGGTCTTCTGGGGTTAAATTAACTGTCATTGCTTGAGCGTTATTAACTGCTTGAGCGGCATTTCTTACCCCAGCAATTGCATTAGTTTGAGGTTGCTTAATTAACCAAGCAAGAGATAATTCAGCTAGGGAACAATGATAGCGTTTAGCAATCGGTTCTAATTGATTTAAAGCCGCTTGTACCCTCTGAAAGTTTTCGCCATGAAAGAGTTTATTTTTAATTCTATGATCCCCCGCTGCTAACTGATAACCATTTCTAAATTTTCCTGTCAATAAACCTTGGGCAAGGGGAGAATAGGCCAGAATAGAAATATTATTTTCTATACAATAGGGCATAATTTCCTTTTCTACCGAGCGCCAAAAGAGAGAATAGGGAGGTTGAATACTCTCAATTCTGCCGTATTGACCGGCTTCTTCCAGTTGAGAGCGGGAGAAATTGGAAACCCCTATAGCGCGAATTTTTCCCTGTGCTTTTAGATAATTAAGAGCGCCCATAGTTTCAGAAATAGGCACTATCTCCGTGTTCCATGAGCCACTGGGCCAATGAATTTGGTAAAGATCGATATAATCAGTTTGGAGGTTTTTTAAAGAGCGATGGCAAGCTGCGATAACTTGCTCATATTTAAGGTGATTAGCAAAGACTTTCGTGGCATAAATTACCTGTTCTCGCACATCGGCCAAAGTTTGAGCGACAATCGATTCTGAGTGACCTTCCCCGTAGATTTCGGCTGTATCTACAGTGGTAATTCCTGCCTCAAAAGCGGCACGAATAGCTTTAATACTTTCCTCATCTTCAATACCTGCCCACATCTTTTTTCCTGCTTGCCAAGTACCCACGAGAAGGGGAGTAATTTCTATATTAGTCTGACCGAGATAGCGTTTTTCCATAACAGTTTTTTTGATGGTTTAAGTATATTTAGGGTTTTAGTCGAGTTTAGGGTTTAAAATCTCAGCTAAAGAGGACTAAAGTGACAAGGATAAAAACCTTTACCAGTAGGGGTGTAAAGAACAAACTTAATAAGCCACAAAAAAGACCTAATAAGCGGGTGCTGAGGCTAATTATTTCGCCGTGAACATTATAGCTAATCGACAGGGAGATTAGGGCTAGAGTAAGGAGAAAAATCATAGTTTTCTTTCCTGAGTCTATTGAGCAGAAAAGCCGTGACCGCTCACGACTTTTCGCCGTTTCCATATCTATTATTAGCTCGATTACTTAGCTAATGACATCGGGTTAAAGTAAACTTTTTTAACGGAAAAGATTTAAAAATCCGTTGAAGAGGCCTGTCAGACCAGTAAAGGGACTTAAAACCGTGCCGAGGGTGTCGGTGGCAGAGGCCAGATTGCTACGACGAACCACAACCACATCATTATTGCGGAGAATCGGGTTAGTTTTCTCGTTGATACCCTGGGAAAAATCGATGTTAATTGAGGTTTTGGTGACGGTTCCGTTAGGATTGAGACGAATTAATTCCACTGTGGACTGATTAGCGCGACGCTTATCAAAGTCTCCTGCGGTTAAAATTGCCTGATTGAGAGGGGTATTGGGAGGAACTTCAATTATCCCCGGTTTTTTCACCTCCCCGACCACTTTCACGTTAATGGTTTTAGGGGCAAAACTGGCCGACGCTAGGGTTTCCGATTCCTTGGCCGAGATTTCGGTCGCGGTGGGGATAATCACCGTATCTCCTTCTTGAAGAAAGATATCGCCGGTCATATCACCTTTTTCGAGCAAACTCCACAGATCTACCGGGATTTTCTGTTGGGAACCGTCACGAGTATAACGCAGCACTTGCACCTGTCGGATATCGGCGAGGGGTTTGATACCTCCCGCTTGTTGGATAGCTTGGGTTAGTCGGGCCGGTTTTCTGGTGCCGCCGCGCTCTTGGTCATTATTATTGTTATTGTTATTGTTGGCAGTGGGGACAATACGATGGGACCCCGGACGATAAACTTCTCCCACCACAGTAACATTAATTTCTCGATCGCTATCTAGTCCAAAATTGGCATCGGCTAATTGATTGACTTCCCCGACACTAAGGGTCGTTTTAGTGGGAATAAGGATGCTATCACCATCTCTAAGGCTAATATCTTGGGTTGTATCGCCTTTTTGGATTAATTGCCAGAGATTGGCTTGAATCAGCTGTTCTTGTCCCTTGAGGTTGCGTCGGATTTGAACTTGACCAATATCGGCCACCGTAGTCACTCCCCCCGCTTGCCGGATTATTTCGGTCAATAGGGGCGTTTTTTGGCTTTGTTCGGGGTTAATTGTATAAGTACCCGGACGATTGACTTCCCCTGCGATGGCGATTTGCAGAGGCCGGGGGGTGAGAACGCTAACAGTAACCACGGGACGTTTGAGATAGGTGGTGTAACGTTTGGCCAAGGTTTGGCTGGCTTCGGTGACGGTCATTCCCTCCACTTTGACGCTACCAATCAGAGGTAAAGTTAGGGTTCCATCGGGTAAGACGAGGAAATCGCCGCTTAAATCCGCGACTTGGTAGATGGTGACGCGCACTTTATCCCCTTCTCCTAGGGTGTAATCTTTGCTTTCTGCGGGGATAGGGGCAATCGCTTCTTTAGGGGGTGCAGCGCTACTAGGAGGAGTAGCTCGGACTGGGCGAGCCTCTAAGGAAGTTAGAGGGGCAATAGTGCCGATAATTAATAGATAACGCAGTGATTTGCTGATTAAATGCTGTAATTGGCTGCTATTTAACATGATCAATAGGATTAATTTTATTGTTGACCGGAAATTTGGGTACAAGCCTCCTCCTTTAGTGTAGCGGAGGGCGGCTTTAAATAAATATGTATTGTCAACTTAAAGAATTTTGTGTTAGGATGTTGATACTCGGTCAAGCATTGTCAAAATGTTTGTACTAAAATACAAGGTTAAGCCAAAACCTAATCAAATAGAAGCCATTAATGAGGCAATACGGACAACCCAATTTGTTCGGAATAAAGTCCTGCGTTATTGGATGGATAATCCTGGTGTTGGCAAAACAGAGTTATTTCGGTACAACACAGCATTAAGGAAAGAGTTTAAACTTGTTAATGATTTAAACTCCCATGCTTGCCAGACTGCCGGAGAAAGAACCTTGCGGGCAATTACTCGGTTTTACGATAATTGCCAAAATAAAGTTAAAGGAAAGAAAGGCTACCCCAAGTTTAAAAAACATTCCCGTTCCGTTCCGTTGAGTATAAAGTATCTGGATGGAAGCTGTCAAAAGATAAACGTCATATTACCTTTACAGACAAAAAAGGTATTGGTACTCTTAAACTGATTGGCTCTAGAGATATTAATTATTATCAACCAGACCAGATTAAACGGATAAGAATCCTTAATCGTGCCGATGGTTATTATGGGCAGTTTTGCCTTAAATTAGACCCCAGAGACACGGTTAAACCTTTAACACCCTCCCAGAAAGCCACTGGGATTGATGTGGGATTAAAGTTTTTCTTAGTAGATAGCGAAGGCAATCAAGTTGATTGTCCGAACTACTCAGGAAAAATTCAAAGAAATACCGTAAGGGTAAAAAACAATCTCGTAATTATCACAAGGCTAGAAAGCGATATGCTCGGAAACATTTAAGAGTAACTAGGCAACGAGAAGAGTTTGTCAAGAGTGTGGCACTCCGTTTAGTTAAGTCTAACGACTTAATCGCGTATGAAGACTTAAATATCAAAGGCATGGTCAAAAATCGTCATTTAGCGAAGTCGATAACCGATGCAGGATGGTCTGTTTTTAGGCAATGGCTAGAGTATTTTGGGGACAAATACTGCAAGTTAACTATAGCTGTATCACCTCATAATACGTCTGAAAATTGTGCTAATTGTGGACAAAAAGTCCAAAAGTCGCTATCTACTCGAACCCATGTTTGTCCTCATTGTGGATATACAGACTGTCGAGATAGAAACGCCGCTTTAAACATCTTGCAAAAGGGATTAAGTAGCGTGGGGCGCACGCAAACTTTAAACGCTTCGGGAGAGATTCCCTCTTGGTTGGAGAAATCCTGCTTGCTAACGGAGACTCAATGAACGAAGAATCCCCGTCTCTTTAGAGCGGGGAGCGTCAAATTGGCGATCAGTATAGCGCAAATAGTCGATCGCCTATGGAAAACCCCTGCAATCTCGCATCTATCGAGAGTTACCGCTAACTGTAAGATAGTTTTAATGATTGCCTGTATGTAAAGGGGTATATTAATTTTATGACAGCCACTAGCACAATTCCCGATTTTTGTCAAGGGATAAAATATTTTGGGGGTTCCTTACTCGAATTTAATAAATATGCAGGAAAAGCCGCTATCGCTGAGGGAAAAACCGCTATTATTGCCGCTAACGACCCGAATGCTATCTATCAAACCCTCCTAGCCGCCGATGCTTTGCGTTACCTCACCCTACAAATCACCGCCACCAAAGAATCGGGACACCCTGGCGGTTTTGCCAGCGCTGCCGACGTGATTGCCTCTTTGATGATGTTAGGCCAGAAAAATATTTTCACCGAAGTGGGCCATCATGCCCCCGGTTTTTATAGTAACGTCTTTCTCGATCGCTCTCTCGAAGCCATGGGCATCAGCAACGTCACCCAATTGGGAGAACGTTTTCGGGAAAAACACGGACTTTTAGGGCATCTTTCCGGACAAATCCCCGGACTGCTCGGGCCCGCTGGTCCTTTGGGCCAAGGACAACATTTCGCCATGGCGGCGGCCAAATTACACCCTAATACTCTTTTCCCTGTGACTATCGGGGATGGTGGTTTAGGAGAACCCTACATTATGAGTAGTTTCGGTCATTTTCACACTGCTTATCCCGAAATTACCAATTTTCTGCCGATTTTAGTTTGGAATGGCTATTCTCAAGAACACCATAGCATGGTGTCCCTGAAAACTAACGCCGAAATGGAAGCCTATTGGCGCGGTAATGGTTTCGAGGAAGTGATTCTCATTAATGCTAAAGACTTCGATGATGCTAATCAAAATGGGGAATATGTAGATAGCACCAAATTCTCTTTTAACCAGCGTCTGGAGTTCATGAAAGCGGTGTTAATGGCCACGGATAAAGCCGCCCAATTAGCCCTAGGTGGTAAACTAACGGTAATCATTATTAAACAACTTAAAGGGGCGGGAGTTCACAAACGGGGAGCGGCTTCCCATAATCTTTATCCGGGAGATTCTTTAGAAAAAGATTATATCGTTGCTGCCTTACAAGAACGCGCTTTACCCCCTGAAGCTTGGGCAATTGTTCGTACTAATTTCGAGCGCTCTGGAGGTGGTCCAGCAGCGGAAACAGTGGTAACAGAAAAAGTCCTCCCGCTGCCGGATTTAGGAGCCTTACCGATGACCGAATATACTGTGGGTGGCGATAAAAAAGTGGCCACCACTGCTATGGGGGAATTAGTGGTAGCTGTGGGTAAAGCTGACCTCAATTTTGTTGTCACTAATGCTGATGGTAATGCCGCTTCGGGAATTAATAATATTAACGTCGGTTTAAAGATTATTCACCCCACCAGCGATGATACCTATTTCCAGAGTCCTAAAGGTCAAGTTTATGAACCTTTAAGCGAGGATGCCTGTGCCGGGTTAGCCGTCGGTTTGTCTCTCTTGGGAGCGCGGACTTTATGGTGTTCCTACGAGTCTTTTGCTATCAATGGTTTACCGATTTGGCAGACTGTAACCCAAGCGATGGCCGAGTTACGTCGTCCCACCCCTTCTACTATTACCTTATTCACCGCTGGAGCCTTGGAGCAAGGGCGTAATGGTTGGACACACCAACGCCCAGAGATTGAAAATTATTTCGCCGCTATGATGCGAAATGGTAATATTTTCCCGCTCTTTCCCTGCGATGCTAACAGTATTCAAGTCTGTTATGAATGGGCATTAGAAACTAGCAATAAAGGCATTACAATCACCGCGAGTAAATCGCCTTTACCAGTACGAACTACCTTTGAGCAAACCCGTCAAGCTTTGGAAAAAGGTGGCGTAATTCTTCGAGAATCGGAAGGCAGTAAAAAAGTCGTTTTTGCCGTCATTGGTGATATGACTTTATTACCCGTTTTTGAGTCTGCACAACAGTTAGAAGCAGCAGGAATCGGTGTAAAAATTGTCTCGGTAATTAATCCTCGTCGTCTCTATCGTCCTAGCGATGTGATGAGTGAAACTAGCTCGGAAGCGGATAATAATTTCCTCGATGATGCTGGTTTTGACAGTCTCTTTGCTGGTGATGCTTTAATCGGAGTAACCGGTGGGACAAGCGCCATGTTAGAACCGATTATGTTACGCAGTAATACCCGTCGAGATGTCTTCGCTTGGAAACGGGGAGAAACCACCGCCAGCGCTGGGGAAATTATGGCCTATAATGGCTTAACTACTAATGCTTTAACTGCGCGTGCCACCCAGTTATTAGGCTAAGTTCCCAGTTAGTTTTTTTGATTATTCCCTACTGTCTTTGATTGGAAAGTAGGGATTTTTTTCAGGTCACTTTTGCCAACGGGGTAAACTTTTGATAATTTTCCATAGGTGAGGATATTGGAGGGATAGATAGCGTTTAATATGGGATTTTAAACTAACTAAATCCTGAGATTCCTTTAGTTCTCTATCTTGATAAAAACGAATTAAATCATCCCGTCTTTTCAGTAAAATTTTAATTTGTTGGTAATCTTCCGAGCTTAAAACTTGATGGGGTTGAATATTTTCTGGCAGCGGGCGCGGGATGTAAAAGGTTGTATGAGATGGCGATAATTCCTCTGTGGGGCGTTCTTGGGTATAGAGATAGATAGAAAGAGATTTACGCGATAAATGCCGTTGATTTTCTGGTAAATTAATCTGAGAAAATCCATGCCATGAATATTCATTAGTTTCAAAAATAAGACAACGATTAAAGATAGGGACAAAAGATTTAATTCTATTTTCTTCCGGTTGACGGGGATTGGAATGTAACTCTAGATTCCCTCCCCAATCTGCTTGCCATTGGGGATTTAAATAGATTAATAAATTCAAGCGGCGATGATACCAGTGACGCTCATCGAGGTTAAAATCAATGTGAGGGTCTAATTCTTGACCGTGTAAATTTTCGTGGGTTCCACCCCCATAAAAACTAGGGTCTGGAATTAAATTATCAATACCAGTTAATTGGGAAATTAACTCGAGAAACTCTTGAGCTTGAATGTAGCGGCCAAACTGTTGATAAACGCCCCCTAAACCGGTTAAATCCTCATTAACTGCCTTCCCGCCAACTTTTCCTAACTCACTAATGGCTTTTTGCGGATTAAAACTGGGAAAATTTTCCAGCAAAATTTGCGCTTGCTCCCTAACTAAAAAATTATCGATGACCAAATGCTTAAACGGTTGCGCTGTCTCAAAATCTTGACGATAGACAGAAGATTTCTCATAAACAAGGGGATTGATAAACATTAGACAGCTTTTTTGTTGGTATGATAAATTGTAGCAATCAAACTAGCAAAATAAAGATTAACTCTCCTATTGACCTCATCGCCTATGGACTGGTGGCACAAACTCAAAGATAATCCTCTCGCCCGTTGGGGAGCAGTTTTACTGTTAATCTTCTATTTAAGCGTAATGGCGGCGGATTTTGTCGCTCCCTACTCTCCCTACTCCTCCCAACCTGGTCAGTCTCTCCTCCCTCCCACCCAAATCTTTTGGCGCTCGCAGTCGGGAAGTAACAAGGGTGAGTGGATTGGCCCCCACGTTTATCCCACCACTCAAAGTGCCATTAATATAGAAACTGGTCAGCGGAAGCTAATTAGAGATTTTAACAACCCCTTGCCGCTACGTCTCTTGGTTAAGGGTGAAACCTATAATTTCGGTCAAATTCGCCTACCTTTGCCGCCAAAATGGGATGAGGTAACTTTATTCCCCGGTATCCCTTTTGATCTCCATCTGTTCGGGGTGATCGGCGATGGTAGAATCAATATATTGGGAACTGACGAATCGGGACGCGATAGTTTTAGTCGCCTGATTTTCGGAGGCAGAATTAGTTTATTTATCGGTTTGGTGGGGATTTTAATTTCTTTCCCTATCGGTTTGTTTGTTGGTGGCGTTTCTGGCTATTTTGGCGGTTGGTTAGATGCGATTTTAATGCGTTTTGTGGAAGTTTTAATGACTATCCCCGGCATCTATTTACTCGTGGCCCTAGCAGCGGTTTTACCCGCAGGATTAACCAGCACCCAGCGCTTTTTATTAATCGTCCTGATTACTTCTTTTATCAGTTGGTCGGGATTAGCGCGGGTAATTCGCGGTCAAGTTTTATCCCTGAAAGAACAGGAATTTATTCAGGCCGCTAAAGCTATGGGAGCAAAACCTCTTTATATTATTCTGCGTCATGTGCTGCCCCAAACTGCCAGTTATATCATTATTTCTGCTACGTTAGCCGTGCCTGGATTTATCGTAGCCGAATCGGTTTTAAGTTTAATTGGTTTGGGAATTCAACAACCAGATCCTAGTTGGGGAAATATGCTTTCTTTGGCTACCAATGCCTCAATTATTGTTCTACAACCCTGGTTAATTTGGCCACCTGCTTTGTTAATTATTCTCACCGTTTTAGCTTTTAATTTACTCGGTGATGGTTTACGCGATGCTCTAGATCCTCGCAATTTGGAGAGATAATTTAGTTATTTTAGCAGTCAGGAGGCGGTCGGCAGGAGATTATTTTTATTTATTCTCCCTTTTCCCCTCTCACCACTTCCTAATTCATAATTTATAATTCTCACTTCCCCACTTCCCACTATGAATAAAATCAGTAAAACCTTTAATAATTTCGCCGATAGTTTGGTGATTTATAGTCAAAGATACGGAAAAATAAGCTGGTTAATATTTTTAATTATCTTTGCTTGTATCATGACGATAACCTTTAATTTTCCCGCGCAATCGACCAATCAACCCCAAGAAAAACCCGAAATTCGTGGAGTTTGGTTAACTAATATCGATAGTGAGGTATTATTTAAACGGGAAACCTTAAAAGATGCCCTTGATAGGTTGGCTGATTTAAACTTTAATACTATTTATCCCACGGTCTGGAATTGGGGTTATACACTCTATCCTTCTAAGGTAGCAGAAAAAGTGACGGGGCGAGTGATCGATCCCCATGAATCTTTAAAAAATCGTGACTTTTTAAAGGAAATGATTAGCCAAGGTCATCGGAAAAAATTAAGAATTATTCCCTGGTTTGAATTTGGCTTTATGACTCCTGCGGATTCAGAATTAGCCAAACGACATCCCGATTGGTTAACCCAAAGACAGGATAAAAGTGTGATTTGGTGGGAAGGAAAAGTGCATCAACGGGTGTGGCTAAATCCCTTACATCCGCAAGTACAAAACTTTATTACCGATTTAGTCAGTGAGATTATTACTAACTACGATATAGAAGGAATTCAGTTTGATGACCATTTTGGTTATCCCGCCGATTTTGGCTATGATGAAACCACAATTAAACTCTATCAAAGGGAACATTCGGGAGAATTACCACCGCAAGATTACCAAGATAAAGCATGGATTCAATGGCGGGCTGATAAAATTACTGACTATATGAATAGTTTAGCCCAGACGATTAAAAAGCACCAACCTAGAGCGATTATTTCCCTATCTCCTAATCCCTACACTTTCTCCCTAGAATCCTATCTTTTAGATTGGCAAAAATGGCAAGAAAAAAACTTGATTGATGAATTAGTGGTACAGGTGTATCGAACTGATATGAACGCCTTTGACTGGGAATTATCCCAACCAGAATTACAGCAAGCTAGACAATCTATCCCCGTAGCTATTGGGATTTTATCTGGTTTAAAAGGTCGTCCGATTCCGATGGTTAATATTACCCAGCAAGTGGAAAAATCGAAACAACAAAATTTTGGTGTTTCTTTCTTTTTCTACGAAACTTTATGGAATATGAGCAATGAATCTCCTTCCTATCGACGCAGGATTTTTCGGAAAATACTCCAGTCTGCTAATCCTAGCTAAAATTGCTGACTTTAAGCGAAATTATCGCCCTAACCTGGCTATAGTTTCTTAAGTTTATCTTTAAATTAAGAAAAAGTAGCAGGAAGGGACGAGAAGGCTCCATCTCATTTTTGTAAATCTACTGAGTTGGAATTTTTAAAGGGAAACTCTCTGCTAAAATTGGTCATTACTTCTGATTTTATCACTCAATCCAAGCCTTTGGGGGGTTCTACCCCCCAAACCCGTCGCGCATTAGTTTTTCAGTGGGATGCTCACACGCAGCCGCTGATGTATTTGTAATAATTTAAGAGTCACTGACTAATTGCTGATTTTCCGTATTTCTGTAAATGTGAGATGCACCTGACGAGAATCGCTAGAATGAAAGAAGACTCTCTCTTATCACTTTATCCATGCTGATCAGACATAACCGAAGCTCGATCGCTAAACCTATTTTACTGTTTCTTGGCTGCCTTGTGATCGGGGAGTTAGGGGTGTTAGTGGTAGCTAATAGCCTCTGGTTTACCGAGATGGGTTATTTAAACACTTTCCTGAAGCAATTATCTTGGCAACTGGGATTAGGTTGGGGAAGTGCGATTCTTTCTCTACTTTTTATTTTTACTAATTTACGTTTAGCCCAGCGTTTTCGTTGGCAAAAACCTAAAGAAGATAGTTATCCCCTCAGTCTTCAATCTCCTAGTATTAATTTACTCGGTCTTTTGATTATCGCAACGGGAATTGGAGCTTGGATCGGGTCAATGTTATTGTATTACAGTAAACTAGCCCTCAGTCTCTGGACACCAGATTTTAATCTCCCTAACCTTAGTTCTTCCCTAAGTTCTCCTCTGGAAATAGTTTGGATTAGGCAAGTATTAACCGATATTTCCAGTAATCTTTGGCAAGGGGTAATTATCGCTCTTTTAGTTCTGGGATTGTTAATTAAAACCGATTATTTTTTGCGAATAATATCTATAGTATTTACCATAATACTATCTTTTATTATTGCTGGTCAGTGGGCGAACTTTTTAAAATATTTTTATGGTGTTCCTTTCAATATTAACGATCCTCAATACGGGAATGATTTAGGTTTTTACATCTTTCAATTACCCCTGTGGCAGTTACTAGAATTATGGCTCGGTGGTGTGGGAATATATACTCTTTTTGCTGTTAGTTTAACCTATCTTTTTTCGGCCGATAGTCTTTCTCTGGGAACCTTTCCGGGGTTTTCTCGTCCGCAGCTGCGTCATTTATACGCCCTCTGGAGTGGGTTAATGGGGCTGCTAGTATTACACCATATTATTCAGCGTTACCTGCTACTTTACTCTCCCGAAGGAGTAGTTTATGGTGCGGGTTATATCGATGCTCATGTTGGTCAATTTATTGAAATTATTCTGGGAATTATTGCAGGAATAACCTCTATATGGTTAGGAGAAAAAGCATTATTTGGTAAAAAAGACCGTCGCAAGTTATACAAAACTGCCAAGAAAAAGTTGGTATTTTCTCCCTACTTAGTTCCCGTATTTCTCTATTTAATTGTCTGGATAAGTGGCACAATTATCAGTGGACTATTACAAAAAACTGTTGTACAACCGAATGAATTAGTGAGAGAAAGACCCTATATCGAAAGAAGTATTCAATCCACAAGAGCGGCTTTTTCCTTAGATAGAATTGATGCCCAAGTTTTCGATCCACAGGCCGAATTAAATGCCGAAGTTTTAGAGAGAAATCATCTAACTATCGATAATATTCGTCTTTGGGACACCAAACCACTGCTAGAAACTAACCGACAATTACAGCAAATTCGCTTATATTATAAATTCCCTGATGCTGATATCGATCGCTATCGGGTACGAGTAGGACTGCCCGAAAAAATCGAGGAACGTCAAATATCTGAAAAACAACAGACAATTATTGCCGCTAGAGAATTAGATTATAGTGCGGTTCCCACTTCTGCTAACACTTGGGTGAATAAACATCTCGTTTATACCCACGGTTATGGGTTCACTCTTTCCCCAGTTAATTTAGTCGATGCTGGGGGTTTACCCTACTATTTTGTCAAAGATATCGGCACAAATAAAGACGAAGGAGCCCTACAAACCTCTAGCGAATTAATTGATTATAGTATTCCCATTGGTAAACCCCGCATTTACTACGGGGAATTAACTAATAATTATGTGATGACTCCCACCACCGTAGAAGAATTGGATTTTCCTAGCGGGGATGGAAATGTCTATAATACCTACGATGGAAAGGGAGGAATCTTAGTGGGGACAGGGTGGAGACGTTGGCTATTTGCCCTTTATCTACGGGATTGGCAAATGTTATTTAGCCAAGATTTTACTCCCGAAACCCGCTTATTAATGCGTCGTGATGTCCAAAATCGTGTGCAAACTATCGCACCTTTTTTAAATTATGATCGCAACCCCTATTTAGTAGCGGCAGATGTGGGCGATAGTAGTAGTAAATTACATTGGATTATTGATGCTTATACTATCAGTGATCGCTATCCCTATTCTGACCCGGGTAAAGATAAATTTAACTATATTCGCAATTCGGTGAAAGTGGTAGTGGATGCCTATCATGGAACAGTGAATTTCTATGTTGCCGATGAAAATGATCCAATTATCCAGACGTGGCGTAAAATCTTTCCTCATCTCTTTAAATCTTTAGCAGAAATGCCAAAAACTCTCCGCAGTCATATCCGTTATCCCGAAGATTTATTTAGTACCCAAGCAGAAAGATTATTAACCTATCACATGACCGATCCGCAAGTATTTTATAATCGGGAGGATCAATGGGAAATTCCCCTAGAAATTTACGGAACAGAACCCCAGGCTGTATCACCCTATTATTTAATCATGAAACTGCCCGATGCCGACAAAGAAGAATTTATTCTCCTCCATCCCTATACTCCCTCTAGTCGGCAAAATTTAATCGCTTGGTTGGCAGCTCGTTCAGATGATAGAGAGTATGGTAAGTTATTGCTCTATCAATTTCCTAAACAAAGGTTAGTGTACGGACCGAATCAAATTGAGTCTTTAATTAACCAAGATCCAGATATTTCTCAACAGATTTCCCTTTGGAATCGGGACGGTTCTAAAGTTTTGCAAGGACATCTATTAATTATTCCCATTGAACAATCGCTGCTTTATGTAGAACCTTTGTATCTAGTGGCAGACCAAAATAGTGTCCCGACAATCGCTAGAGTAACAGTTGCTTATCAAAATAAAATTGTCATGGAACCAACCTTGAAGGAAGCTTTAGAAAAGTTATTCTCAGGCCATCAGAGTTAAATTGCCGCTAATTGCCCACAAATTAGCAAGAAAGCTGATCTTGGTTCCAGCACGATCCTCAATATCCCCCAATTTGCCCAGAAAATTGCCTGCTCTGGTTAATCAGCCAATTTTCAAATCCATTATCATCAAAGGATTGAGTTATGCTTTTAATTGGAAAAGTGGGCAATTAATTCTGTGCGAGATGAATTAATTATTAAAGGGGTAAACTCCTCCACTGATAATAATAAAATGCGATCGATGATTACGGACAAATCTGGGTCTAAACTGCCAAAACGAGCTTTCAATAAATTTTCTATCACCAGACGTTCTCCCTGTTGAAGACCCTGTTGAAGACCCTGTTGAAGACCCTGTTGAAGACCTTGTTGAAGACCCTGTTGAAGACCCTGTTGAAGACCCTGTTGAAGACCCTGTTGAAGACCCTGTTGAAGACCCTGTTGAAGACCCTGTTGAAGACCCTGTTGAAGACCTTGTTGAAGACCCTGTTGAAGACCCTGTTGACGGCCAGCATCCAGTTCTTCCTGAAGACGGGAAGTGTATAAAGGTGATAATCTCATAATTAACTCTCTGTCCTCCTGTTCAAGCTCTTGATCGTTA
>JAADBR010000077.1 GCA_009995705.1 Microcystis aeruginosa W13-11 | reverse complement strand
CCTTAGACTTGGCTAGTGGCGAACAGGCTCCTGTGGCTCTGACTGCTCCTGCTATCAATGGTTAATTCCTAGTCTGAACGAAAAGGCACTCCCGCGAGGGGGTGCTTTTTTGTTTCTTTCCGATTACTTTCAGAGAAGATGCCAGAATCTAGGGATAATGGAGTACAATCAGGCTAATTGATTTGGGTTGGCTGAAATAACTTTCAATTCTTTGGCTAGTCTTAAGATTTATCCCTACATCCTATCCCCCACACCCTGTAGGAGCCTTTACTTACACTCTCTAGTTTACTCCTTCTCTTTTGTGTCAGTCCGCGGTTAGGCTTCGCTGGTGCGGCGAATACCTTCGTCGAGAATGAAGAACTGAGGGTTAAGAGAAGCCAACGGCTCTCGCAGCTTTTCGATTTCGGCAGCGGGAGCGTGAACTTCTAGGCGAATAATCTTGGCGATTTTGAGAACTTCGTCTAACAGTTCCCCAACGTTTTGCAGGTGAGCAAGAACTGCGGAGGCATCGACGTAACCCTCGCGGCAATGAACAATATTGCCGCTAAAGGAAAAAGCATAATGGATACAGCCATCTTCGGTGCAGGTTCTCTCAACGAACTTGGGTCCTAGTTCCTTAAACGCAGCAATTTTTCCTTCTGGTACTTCAAAGTAGGGTACGAGGGTACAGCAAGTATCGAGTTTGAACATCAGATTCTCCTTTTAGGTAGGTGGGTGGAATTAAGTATAAGATGAACGTAGGTTGGGGTGAAGCCTTGTAAGCCTCCCTTTTCCCCATCTCCCACTCTATTTTAATTTGACTGCCATAATTGCCAAGCTTTAACGAGATTTCCCCCCATCAAGGCAGCCACTGCATTTAAAGTCTTAATTTCCTCACTATCGGGATTTAATTGTCTAGCTTTATCTAAGACTTTTTGGGCTGCTTGCGGTTGCCAATCGTAGAGATAAATAAAACCTTGATAAGCATAATGATAGGGATTATAGGGGTCAATTTTAATCATTTCCTCCGTGGCTTTTATTGCCCCTGCCACATCCTGTTGTAATACCTTAGAAATTGCTAATCCGTAGGCTAAAGATAATTTATCGGGGGGGTTTTGTTGCTGTAAACGATAGGAAAAAGCCTTGTCTGCTTGCAGCACATAATCCTGAATCGAATCGTATTGATTGATACGATTAGTTAACTCAAAAATTGGTTCAATACCCGTTAATCCTTGACCAATATTAGCCGACTTTAAGCGCAATTGGGTCACTAAATCTAATTGGGGAGTTGCTAACTTGGCAACTTGAGGATCGATGGTAATTTCAGCATTAGTTTTAATCGGATAGGTTTCGCCAGTTTCCCGATTGAGATAGACAGCAGATAAGCGATAAACTCCGGGGGTTGCTGCTGACTGCATGGCGGTTTTTTCAGTGACTTCAAAACCCTTTTGTTGCTCTTCTGGAGTTAATTTTTCTGCCATTAATCCCCCCATAGCAATACCGTGATCGTGCATCCAATAATCCTTACCGTCCGCTTCTTGCCAAGTTAAAATTACTATCCCTGACTTTAATTGTTGCCAGTCTCCTGCCCATTTGTAAACCACGGGAATTGGTTGATTAGGAGAGGCTTTTTCGGCAATGGCAATCTCTCTTAATTCCACCCGTTTTGGCGCATTTTCAAGGGGTTTAACCGTGACGGAAGGATATATTTTTCGGTGTAGGGACAGGGTACTATCATCCGGCAGCTGCCAAGTTTTTTCTACTTGGAAATCTGGACCAGTGGCGACCCGATTAACAATTTTTTTCTGGACATCGGGGACGGAACCCTGTTCACCAGTTTTAGTTAAAAACCAATCTAAAGAATTGACATCCTTTTCTATATCTTCTTCCCTAACTCCCACCTGTCTCCCGGCAACCTGGGAATTATGTTTACCACCGTAGAAAGAGAAGGTATGTTGATTTAATTCCGGGGTGGAAGGTAAAACCCCTAGAGTGCTGCGAAGATAGGGAGAATCGGCTAGAATCTCTTTAACTACTTCTTCATGCTGCCAACCAGTTTTTAGATAGGGATGGTGTTGTAATTCGGCACTGAAAACGTTAGTACTTATATCTCCCCCCAAGGGAAATAAATTTAAGCTGGTGAGGATAGCGGCAATAGTTATCGTTCCCCAACGGATACCGGGGGCAAAACGACCGCGCCAAGATAATAAACCAACGGATAAAATTAAGGATAAAGTCGGTAAAAGCGGCAAGATATAACGAGCATCTTTATTGATATTTAGGGATGATAATAGGTATCCCCCCAGCAGAAAAACTCCTAACCAAATCCACACAGGACGATTAACCTTATCTTCGGTTTTTCTATGACGTAATGAGATTAATAATCCCACCACGGGAACTAATAACAATACCCAGGAAAGAAAATAGGGTAAAACTTGGGCGTAAAATGTCCAGGCATCTGGACTGGTAAGAGGCGGATCTCCCTCCAAAATCGCCGAATCTACCGTGGCACGTTTGCCCGCAGTTAACATTAATAACCAATTCGTCCGATACCAGGGAAACATTAACAATGCTGCCGTCAAAAAACTCAGCATTAATTGCGCTAGATTACCCCAACGTTTTCGTCGGAGATTTTCGCCCAATACCCACAAAATCGGTAAAAAGAGGAAAAATAGGGCGGTTTGTTTGACTAACATCCCTAAACCGAAAGAAATCCCCAAAGCGATCGCTTTTAGCCAGCCTTGGCCACTAAATCGCCACCATGTCAAGCAGAAGTAAGAAAACGTTACAATTGCCGCTAAGGGAAAATCTAAGAGATATTCGAGGCGATAATAGTATAAACCGGGGAGAAATTGACAGATTAGGACTGCCCAGAGTGCTACAGTCCCATTAAAGAGGATAATTCCCAATCCGTACACAGAAAAGAGCAGTAGGGCGCTATAGATGGCCATTACCCACATACCCGCGTCAACGCTAACACCAAAGAGATTAAAGAAGGGAATCGTTAAAAGATAGGTTAAAGGGGGAATTTTCGGCGACATTAGCCATAAACCGCGCCACCAATCCCCATCAAACCAGCGCGGATTCTGGAAAGCTTGGGTATAGATAATCCCACCGTTGAGATAATCGGCCTGATCCCAAGCAGGAATGGTATGATCGAGACTAAACCAGAATCTATCGACTAATATCCCTAATATCCAAATAATACTGACAATAATTAATTCCTGTCTCCTATCTAGCGATCGCTTCAAAATGACTTCTCCCTAGTGCAACTCTCAATTATTCTGCCACGCGCTCAAGCGACCCTGAAAAAATCGCCAGCGAGAAACACCAGATTGATCGAGTAGAATAAAGATTTAGTGAAAAATTGTAACAGGAACTTGACAAATGCGAGTGGTGATCGTTGGTGCAGGACTAGCGGGAATGGCAACAGCTATCGGTCTGGTCGATGCGGGCTGTACAGTAGAAATCTTAGAATCTCGTCCCTTTGTCGGTGGAAAAGTCGGTAGTTGGGTAGATGCGGACGGTAATCACATCGAGATGGGCTTGCACGTCTTTTTTGGCTGTTACTATAATCTTTTTGAGTTAATGAAAAAAGTGGGCGCTTTTCAATCCCTACTACTCAAAGAACACACCCACACTTTTATGAACGAAGGGGGAAAAATCGGCGAATTAGACTTTCGTTTCGTCGCAGGTGCGCCTTTTAACGGTTTAAAAGCCTTTTTTACCTCCTCCCAACTCTCGGCAGCCGATAAAATCTTTAATTCTCTGGCCTTAGGTACCAGTCCCATCGTCCGCGGTCTGATAGACTTTCAAGGAGCGATGAAAACGATTCGGGATCTGGACTCGATTAGCTTTGCCGATTGGTTTCGTAGCCATGGTGGTAATGAAGGCAGTTTAAAAAAAATGTGGAATCCGATCGCTTATGCGTTAGGATTTATCGATACGGAAAATATCTCGGCCCGTTGTATGCTGACGATTTTCCAATTTTTTGCCGCTAAAACCGAAGCTTCCGTCCTGCGGATGTTGGAAGGTTCCCCCCACGAATACCTGCATAAACCGATTATTAACTATCTGGAAGCCCGGGGCACCAAAATCTTTACCCGTCGTCAGGTGCGGGAAATTCTCTATTCTGGAGAGGGCGAAAATCTGCAAGTTAATGGCATGATCGTCGCTAACGGAGAAACCACAGAAACTATCACCGCAGATGCCTATGTTTGCGCTGGTGATGTCCCTGGTGTTCAGCGTCTTATTCCCCAAGATTGGCGTAAAATGCCGATTTTTGACAATATTTTCCGACTAGAAGCCGTCCCCGTCGCTACGGTACAATTGCGTTTTGACGGTTGGGTGACGGAGTTAAATGATGCCGAAAAACGCCGACAACTGCAAAAAGCGGTGGGAATTGACAATCTTTTGTACACCCACCAAGCGGATTTCTCCTGTTTTGCAGATCTTGCTCTCACCAGTCCTAGGGATTATTATCGCCCCGGAGAAGGTTCTTTATTACAGTTGGTTTTAACCCCCGGGGATCCTTTTATTAAAGCTAAAAATGAAGATATTGCCCAGCAGGTTTTAGCGCAAGTCCATAAGTTATTTCCCTCCTCGCGGGAGTTAAAGATGACTTGGTTTAGTGTGGTGAAATTGGCCCAGAGTCTTTATCGGGAAGCACCGGGGATGGATGTCTATCGTCCCTCGCAAGCGACTCCTATTGCTAACTTTTTCCTTGCTGGCAGTTATACCCAACAGGATTACATTGATAGCATGGAAGGAGCCACTTTATCTGGTAAACAGGCAGCCAAAGCGATCCTACAACAGGCCGAGCGCCAGAAATCTTTAGCCACGGTTTGAGCAAACAGCCGGCAATCTCGTCCCCTAAGAAGAGATTGCCTCTAGATTTGTTTTCAGTGGCAAAAGATAATCCCTATAGTTAACTTGGCAAGTCAGCCCCTCAGGCCAAGCTATACAAAAAAGACCGATCAAGCTAGACTCGTAAAAAGATAACTCCATCTAGAAGGCTTACCCTAGACTGGAAAGAACGTCGGAAAAATCTCGTCAGAAATAGGAGTCAATCGAGTTTATGCCAGAGCTTGCTGTACCATTAGAGCTTGATTTCACCAGCGAAACCTATAAATCAGCCTATAGTCGCATTAATGCCATCGTTATTGAAGGCGAATACGAGGCCAATAGCAATTATATTCAATTAGCAGACATCCTCACCGATAAAAAAGAAGAGTTACACCGTCTGGCAAAAATGGAAAACCGTCACATGAAAGGTTTTCAAGCTTGCGGCCAAAATTTGAAAATCACTCCTGATATGGAGTATGCCAAAGAATTCTTTTCCTCTCTGCACAATAACTTCCAAATTGCCTACGCAGAAGGTAAAGTTGTCACCTGTTTATTAATCCAATCTTTGATTATCGAAGCTTTTGCGATCGCTGCCTATAATATTTATATTCCCGTTGCTGATCCTTTTGCGCGTAAAATTACTGAAGGCGTAGTTAAAGACGAGTATTTACACCTCAATTTTGGCGAAGAATGGCTAAAAGCGAACTTTGAAACCGCTAAAGAGGAATTAGAAGCGGCAAATCGCGCTAATCTACCCATTGTCTGGAGAATGCTCAATCAAGTCGAGGATGATGCTCGCGTCCTCGCTATGGAAAAAGAGGCCCTCGTGGAAGACTTTATGATTAGCTACGGGGAAGCGTTGAGCAATATTGGTTTCAGCACCCGTGATATCATGCGGATGTCTGCCTACGGATTAACTGCTGTCTAAAGCTTGAGCATCGAGATTTCTTTTTTTCGCCCTGCTGCCGCTCAACACAGAGCGGCTCTTTTGTGTATTATATTTAAGAGTCTTAACGATTTCTTAGCAATATCCTAATTTTTATCTAGTGCCATCTAGTCTAACGAAAGAGCAATCAATGTTTGGTCTTATAGGTCATCTTACCAGTTTAGAACACGCCCAATCGGTCGCCGACGATCTAGGTTATCCTGAATATGCTAACCAGGGATTAGATTTTTGGTGCGCTGCCCCCCCGCAAATTGTCGATGATTTTCATGTCACTAGCATCACGGGGCAAACCATCAGAGGAAAATATATCGAATCCTGTTTTTTACCAGAGATGTTGTCGAATCGTTGGGTAAAGTCTGCTATTCGTAAGGTGCTAAATGCTATGGCACTCGCTCAAAAAAGTGATATCAATATCACCGCACTCGGCGGTTTTTCTTCAATTATTTTCGAGGAGTTTAATCTCAAAGATAATCGACAGGTGCGAAATATCGAGCTAGATTTTGGCCGTTTTACCACCGGTAACACCCACACCGCTTACGTCATCTGCACTCAGGTGGAAACCCTCGCTAAAAAAATGGGCATTGATTTAGCTCAATCTACCGTCGTGGTTTGTGGGGCCACCGGAGATATCGGCAGCGCCGTTTGTCGTTGGTTAAATGAAAAAACTAATACAAAGGAACTAATCTATGTGGCACGCAATCAAGAGCGTTTACAATCTCTGCAAGAGGAGTTAGGTCGCGGTAAAATTCTTCCCCTAGAGGAGGCTTTACCCCTAGCTGATATCATTGTTTGGGTGGCTAGTATGCCTAAAGGAGTGGAAATTGATCCAGATCAACTCAAGCGCCCCTGCATTATTATTGATGGTGGTTATCCGAAAAATTTAGGCATGGTATTAAATGCCCCCGATATTTCGGTGATTAAGGGCGGCATTGTCGAGCATTCCCTCGATATTGACTGGAAAATTATGAAAATCGTTAATATGGATATTCCCTCCCGTCAAATGTTTGCCTGTTTTGCTGAGGCGATTTTATTGGAGTTGGAGGGTTGGCAAACTAATTTTTCCTGGGGACGCAATCAAATTACCGTCCCTAAAATGGAACAAATCGGTGCGGCTTCCCGCAAACACGGGTTTCAACCTTTGTTATTTTAATTAATATCCCTACCCCCCCCACTGACCAGGGAATTAGAAGTTTTAGTCCACAAATAATTAAGAGTGAGGGGTTGACTTTGCCAGCGGCTTGGGTTATGATTGTCTTATAATGGGATGTTTGTGTTTACACGAAAGCGTCAAGATTGCCATTGTGAATAAACTCTCCTAAAAATATCATCCCAAAATCTGCCGACAAAAGCAAGCCAAATTTTGCCATCAATTGTTAAGTTTTGTTAAGAAAAATAACAATAGTGGCAAGGGATAGGACTCCCTTCGCTGATCAGAGGGCTTTTGGGGGAATTATAGGGATGTGAGCCTGAATTTTAGCTTTCCAGCAAAGACGACAAAACCACTAAACCCTATGAAAACTTGGTTAGAAGATCGCGGTATCTTACCCGCTTACGGTGGGGGGGTAATCATTGGCATTACCCTCTGTTTTTTCGGAGCTGCCACCAATACCATGGCGGGATGGTTGTATGCTATCTCTGGCACAACGATCGCTCTTTTAATGTTATCGATAATTTTACCCCGTAGTTCCCTTCTTCCTCTGAAAGTGCGTCGTTTTGCCATTGTACCCGTGAGTGCGGGAGACGATCTTGGTATTAGCCTAGAGATAGAAAATACGAGCAATCAGCCGATAAATTTATTAGAAGTGACAGATGTACTGCCAATTGTCCTTGATCAGCCAAAAATAACCCCAATAGAAGCGATTGCCCCCAAAAGTTGCCATCGGTGGACCTATTATTTGCCCACCAGTAAACGGGGTGTTTATCAATGGCAAGAAGTACAATTAAGAACAGCAGCCCCTCTCGGTTTATTTTGGTGTCGTCGTTGTCAGCAAGCAGCGGCTAAAGCCTTAGTTTATCCCCAAATTTTACCCTTACAACCATGTCCCCTGATCGATTCCCTCGGTCAAGAGATGGCAGAAAAATTAGAAAATAATCGCTATTATCAAAGGGCTAGTCAAGGACTTACCCGTAACTTGAGACAATATCGCCAGGGTGATTCTACCCGTTTAATTCACTGGAAAACTAGCGCCCGTTTGGGAGAATTGCAAATTCGGGAATTAGAAGTGTTAACGGGGGGACAGGAAGTGATTATCTGTCTCGATACCCTCTGTGATTGGCAAGAAGACAGTTTTGAACGGGCGATTATTGCCGCCGCTTCCCTCTATTTTTATGGCCATCGCCGGCAATTAAATGTGAGACTCTGGACCGGTGAAACGGGTTTAATTCGGGGGGAAAGGGTCATTTTAGAAACTTTAGCGGCTATAGAGGCAAAAGCTAGTCAAAAAAAGGCTAATCTGCCTAATTTACCGCTAATTTGGTTGACAAGTAACTTCAATTCCATTGAACAACTCACCCCCGGCAGCCGTTGGTTATTTTTCCTCGCTGCCGATTCTAGGGAGAATCCTTTACCCTTAATCCGACAGTTTAGCGGATTAGCGATCGAACCAGAAATTTCTCTACAACAACAATTACAAAAACCCCCTCGTTGAGAAAATTTCTGTTCACAGTTTAGATTGAGAGGAAATTCTCCGGAAAAAAATGCCCGTATCCCGGAAAAAGATGTTATAGTAGAAAAGACTCGGACTCATGCGATCGCAACGCCTTAACCTTGTCAGGACCGGAAGGTAGCAGCAATACGGGATGCTTGTGACTGGCGTGATCTCCGGGTCTTTTTGTTGCCTGTGACGGTCACTGTCGTGAACGCTTTCAAAACTTTTCGATCGCTTACTGGCGAAACTCGTCGTCAACTACCGATCCTCTTCGTCACGGCGCTGTTTTTCTGGATAAGTATCACCACTCTTGTCCCCACTCTCCCCACCTATATTAAATCCCTAGGCGGTAGCAAACAAGATATCGGTTTTGTCATGGGGGCCTTTGCCATCGGTTTAATTTTATCGCGCAGCTGGTTAGGCAGTCTAGTTGATCGCCGCAGTCGCAAATTAGTGGTTTTATTTGGAACTATTGTCGCCGCTACCGCACCCCTCGGTTATCTATTTTTTCGCGATCTTTCCTCTTTATTCGCCGTCCGCGCCTACCATGGTCTTAGTATCGCTGCTTTTACCACCGGTTACAGCACCCTAGTGGTGGATTTTTCCCCCGTTCGTCAACGGGGGGAGATAATTGGTTATATGAGCCTAACTGCACCCCTAGGCATGGGAATAGGTCCGGCTTTAGGCAGTTATCTCTACGAATCGATCGGTTATGACGGTTTATTTCTAGTTTCCGCCACTTCAGGAGCGATCGCCTTTCTCCTGGGTTTCTCCATTCAAGAACCGGACTTCAAGAAAAAATTAGTCGAAATGAAGGCAGAAAATCAGACAATCGAGCGGAGTTTCTGGGCATTATGTCAAGAGCGGGCTTTTTTAGTCCCCACTCTAGTTTTTCTGCTGGTTGGTACTTTATTCGGCGGTTTAGTCGCTTTTTTACCCCTGTTTCTCCTCGAAAATCAGATACCTTTTAGTCCTGGTCTCTTCTACAGTTGTGCGGCAGTATCGGGGGTAATCGGACGGATTTTGTCGGGAGGAGCCAGTGATCGCTATGGACGGGGTTTATTCATCACCATTAGCGTTTTTTGCTATGGTTTATCCATGTTGGTTCTATCTTCTGCCCGATCTCCTTCCGCTTTAATTTTAGCCGCTATTCTCGAAGGTACGGGAGGGGGGATTTTATTCCCTATGTTACTGGCTTTAATCTCCGATCGCTCTGGGCCCCAAGAACGCGGCCGGGCCTATTCTATCTGTATCGGCGGTTTTGATGTGGGAACAGCCTTAGCTGGTCCAATTCTGGGGGTTTTAGCAATTTCCTACGAAAATATGTTTAGTTTATCCTCAGGATTAGCTGTCATTGCTCTCTTTCTCTTTTTTACTCTTTCTAACCCCACTATCCGCCATTCTTTTCTCTTCGCTTTCGGTTTAGAAAAAGATCGTTATGCTCTGCGTGGACAAGTACAATAGGGTTTACTGAAAAAGTTTTTCCTAGGGGCAGGGTTATTTAATAGGTTTGAGGTTGAAAATTATCGGGAATATCTAATTCAAATACTCGGTCATGAATCCGAGCCACATAAAACCCTTCTCGCAGAATTTTTTCGTGTAATTCTGGGGATACATCAACGGATGCTAATATGCCATAGAGTTTTTTATCTTTGTGTTCAGGAAAAAAGCGACGAAACCGTTGCAAAATACTTTTTAATTGTGTAATAGAATCCTCTTTGGCATGACTTTTAACCTCGACGATATAAGCAGTATTTAGCTCACCATTGCCCTAGGCAAGGACATCAATTTCTAGGTGTTGTCCTTCTTTACTGACTCAGACACTGGGACTAACAACTTCCATACCAAAGCGTTGTCTGAGAATCGTTTCCATTGAGGGAAGGGCAAGTCCTTCGCTCAAGCTGCCGAATTTGGCAGCGAGTCCCCCGATTTGTTTGCCCAGTTCTTTGAGTCCCACATTCCGCACCCTAAGTGTCACAACGTCTCAAAAGAGGAAGGGGCGTGAGTCAAAATACTTATCTAGAGGACGGATTTAGTATTACTCCTAATTAAGAACTATTTTTTAGCCCGGGGAAACCAATTATCATCTAATGTTTGTTCGAGGGATATATGAGCGTCTGAATTAAGAGAAAAAAGCTGAGAAACCGATTTAATCGCCACTGGATAAACTTTATCATACATGGCTGCTAATTCTGGCCGTAAGCTGGGACTGTCTTCTAAACGCTGCTGAATTTGGGCGCGAAAATTGACTATTTCTGCCGCCCAATGATTACCTGACCGTTTTTTTTCTTCTTGCCAATAAGCCAGCTTTAAAAGATGTTCGATAAGACGGGTTAATAGACTCATTAAAGCTCGTCTATCACTTTTTCCCATACTCTCGATTTCTTCAATTAAATTATCCCAATCCACCTGTTCAAAATTGCGCTCTTGTAAATGTTTTACCGTCTCTTTTAGCCATTGATTATAATCAGTTTCGTAGGCAGTTGACGACATAATTTAACTCTCCATAGAAAATTACTTAAATGGCTTTCTATCTAAGGTTTGCTGAATAAATCTAAACACCTTTTTGGCTAAGACTTTTAGACTTTTTTTCCCTCAAAAAGTATATCAGATATGGGAGTTATCGGGGGGAAAATTAAGGTACTTTTTCCCTGAAAATCAGCTAATTGACCCCGGCGGTTCGGCTGAGCTCACCGTCGAAGCCTGAGCTCACGCCGAAGTCTCACCGTCCGCTCGACTGAGCATCGCCGAACGTCCTCAACATCGGTAAAACCCCACACCCTGTCCCCAAGAAAAACTTTTTGCCGCAAACCCTAATTAGCAATTCCCTCTTTTTTTCAAACTATAACCAGCTAATCCGAGGGTTAGCAATCCTAAAACTGCGCTAGGTTCGGGTACGGTTTCAACGGAGTAAATCGCCAGATTACGACTAACCTCATTGGCCACAATTAACAGGGGAGTACCATTGGGACTATCGGCAGCGGGAATAAATAATAATCCTTCGGGAGAGATATCGCCTAATTGCCAATCGTTGATATAATCAACAAAGAAAGGATGACTAGGGTTGGTGATATCATAAACCATGAAACCGCCAGCCCTTTCTATTCCCACAAAAGTATAGAGACGATTGCCTACAGTTCCCACGGCTAAACCTTCCGGTTCCGGTCCGCGGTTGTCGCTGCGGCTATCGAAACTACTAGGAGTACCATCGGAATTAAAGATACTAGGAGTTAGGGGAGTTGCCGAAAAAGCCGCTAAAATTTGTTCAAAATCATCGCCACTATCGAAGACTTGGGACAGTCCATTAGTGACATTCCAAATCGAAAAAGAACGACCACCGTAGGCAAAAAGTTGGCTAAATTGATCTTGGGCGTTACGTCCGTCGATGCTAGAAACATCTAAACGGCCGAGATTTTGGGCTAATTGCAATTCGGCGGCATTAGGAAAAGCATTGGGGTCTAAGGTTAAACTAGAAACTCGTCTGGCCTCATCTCTAGTATCCCCTTCATTGGCAGTAATTAAATAGGTTTGTCCGGCGATGGTGACGGTGGCGATCGTATCCGGTTGGTATAAGCCAAAAACTGGCCAATTGTTAATATTTACCCCTCCATCTCGATCGCTAGGATCCAAACCATTACCCGGTGCGTTAAAATTTTTGGCTCCTAGGGGTAAAATACTGGTCACTTGAGCGTTAGCAATATCGACTACGGCAACAGCATTATTTTCCTGTAGAGACACCCAGGCAGTGGTTCCATCATCGGAAACGGTGATGTATTCTGGTTCCACATCTTGGGAAACCGTTTGACCGGGGAAAATGCGGACTCCCTGATTTCTTAAAGTGTTCTCTTGACCATTAAAACTGGTAAAGGTAGCAGTGTTGACGGTGGCATTGAGAACACCGGCGCTAAGGTCAATAACACTAACGGAACCATTGGGATTGATCGCCCCTCTCGCTTCCCCTTCATTAGCGACTAAAACCCGATTACCGTCAGGAGTAAAGGTTAACATATCCGGTAAAGCGCCCACAGTCACCTGACGCTGAAATACACCGTTAGTATTGAAAAATACCACACTGCCGTTATTGGTAATGGGATTAGCTTCCATGGCCACGGCCACGATACCATTTTTGATGGCAACGCTATTAACCCCCGCACCGTAGGAGCTAAGATCGATCGAGGGTAAGCGAATTGGACTAGCGGGATTGCTGATATCGGCAATATCTAGACGATTATTGGGACCGGTCACGAATAATCTGCGACTAGCGGGGTCATAAGCGGGAATTTCTGCCCCGAAGTTATTTGTAGTATTGCCAAGACTGCTCAATCGGGTGATATTTAAAGCTGAGGCCGATTCGGTAACAATATTGATACTGCCAGTAATTGACAGCAAGGTTAATAAAAATTTCCCATGGTGACGATAGATAGCCTGAATCATATTTTTAGCTAAAAACTTGCAAAAAAAAACTCTAAACAACTGCATCTTTTCAGCACCAAGTTAAAGGAAGATTAAACAAGAGAGAAATTAAGAATATCTTCAAAATTTGGTCAAGGGCAGTAAAAGCGAACTAGGAAAACAGCTTACTCGATCGCTTTTTAGTTGAACAGCTCATTTACCAGAGTGATAACATAGTTTAGTATAAGCTCGATCAATATGGAATCAAGACTCGTGTTATCTATTCTCCTAGCCGATTTCAAGATCATTTTTGAACGTGACCCCGCTGCCCGCAACTGGTTAGAGGTACTATTTTGTTATCCTGGATTACAAGCTTTACTGTGCCATCGCTTCGCCCATTGGCTATATGAGATCGGGATTCCCTTTATTCCCCGTTTAATTTCCCATCTTGCCCGTTTTCTGACTGGTATCGAAATTCACCCCGGTGCCCAAATTGGTCAGGGTGTTTTTATCGACCATGGCATGGGAGTTGTCATCGGAGAAACCGCCATTGTCGGTGATTATGCCCTCATCTATCAAGGAGTTACTTTAGGAGGGACGGGGAAAGAACGCGGTAAACGTCACCCGACTCTAGGGGAAAATGTGGTCGTCGGCGCTGGGGCTAAGGTTTTAGGTAATATTTATCTGGGTAATAACGTTCGCGTCGGCGCTGGTTCTGTGGTTCTGCGGGATATTCCCGCCGATTGTACCGTTGTTGGTGTACCCGGTCGTTTAATCTATCGCGCTGGGACGCGGGTGGAACCCCTCGAACACGGTGATTTACTCGACTCGGAAGCGGTGGCTATTCGCGCTTTGGTGGACCGCATTGAACAACTGGAAAAACAAGTGTACGAATTGCGCCTAGAACGGTCAAAAGAACCAGACTATCGGATTAATTGCCCAGTTTTAGCCCATTTAAAAGAAGAAGCGAGTCCTAGCTGTGATCCTGGGTCCGATCGAGATCTGCGCGAGTTTCTCGAACGTACAGTTTAACCCCGATAATCTTCTGATATGATAGAAGACTGGTTTTTTAGTAGCTGAAACCCATTCGTCAAAGCTATGATTGTTTAGGACTACTTGGCACCGTCCGATGGCTCAAACTGACTCAATCCGTATCCGTGGCGCCCGACAACACAATCTCAAAAATGTTGATCTCGAATTACCCCGCAATCAGTTGATTGTTTTTACGGGAGTTTCGGGATCGGGCAAATCTTCCCTCGCTTTCGACACTATTTTTGCCGAGGGACAGCGCCGCTATGTGGAGTCCCTCAGCGCCTACGCGCGTCAATTCTTAGGACAATTGGATAAACCTGATGTGGATGCGATCGAGGGTTTAAGTCCGGCTATTTCCATTGACCAAAAATCCACTTCCCACAATCCCCGTTCTAGTGTGGGAACTGTAACGGAAATTTACGATTACTTGCGTTTATTGTTCGGTCGTGCCGGGGAACCCCATTGTCCCCATTGCGATCGCAATATTGCCCCCCAAACCATCGATCAAATGTGCGATCGAGTGATGGAATTAGCCGATAAAACCCGATTTCAAATCTTAGCCCCAGTAATTCGCGGCAAAAAAGGCACGCATAAGCAATTAATCTCTAGTTTGGCCTCCCAAGGCTTTGCTCGGGTGCGGATTGACGGCAAGGTAGTAGAATTATCCGAGGGCATCGAGTTAGATAAAAAACATCTTCATGATATCGAAATTGTTATCGATCGCCTGATCAAAAAAGAGGGTTTACAGGAAAGATTAGTGGATTCTTTAACCACTTGTTTAAAGCATTCCGATGGTGTAGCGATTGTGGAAATTCTCGATGAGAATAACAAAGATAATCCCGAAGTTACCAAAGAAATTGTCTTTTCTGAGAAATTTGCCTGTCCTGAACACGGGGCAGTTATGGAAGAGTTATCCCCCCGTTTATTCTCCTTTAATTCTCCCTACGGTGCTTGTCCCAACTGTCACGGATTGGGCAGTTTACGCAAATTTTCGGCAGATTTAGTCATTCCAGACCCGAAACAACCGGTTTATTCTGCTATTGCCCCTTGGTCAGATAAGGATAATTCTTACTATCTTTCTCTCCTCTATGCTTTAGGGCAAGCTTTAGGTTTTGAAATTCAAACTCCTTGGCAGAAACTAACAAAAACCCAGCAGGATATAATTCTCTATGGCAGTAAAGAGCCGATCTATTTTGAAGATGATTACCGTTACGATACTGGTCGCGGTTACTATCGAGAATTTGCGGGAGTTATCAATATCTTAGATAGAAATTATCAAGAAACCACTTCGGAAGTTATTAAACAAAGACTAGAGAAATATATTGTTAACCAAACCTGTGAAGTTTGTCACGGAAAAAGATTAAAACCGGAAGCTTTATCGGTACGTTTAGGAGAATATACGGTCACGGATTTTACCGGAGTTCCGATTCGGGATTGTTTGCAGAGAATTAATGATTGTCATTTAACCCCAAGACAAGCATTAATTGGGGAATTAGCTCTCAAAGAAATCAAAGCGAGACTACAATTTTTAATCGATGTGGGATTAGATTATCTTACCCTCGATCGACCAGCGATGACTTTATCCGGGGGGGAATCCCAACGAATTAGACTAGCTACTCAAATTGGATCGGGATTAACGGGAGTATTATACGTTCTTGATGAACCTAGCATCGGATTACACCAAAGAGATAATAGTAAACTGTTAGAGACCCTGCAAAGATTGCGAGATTTAGGTAATACTTTAATCGTCGTCGAACACGATGAAGAAACGATTCGGGCAGCCGATTATGTGGTCGATATCGGTCCTAAAGCGGGGATTCATGGCGGAGAAATCATCTGTCAAGGCAGTTTTAAAACCCTTTTAAAGTCCAAAAAATCGATAACAGGGGCCTACTTATCGGGACGCAAAGTTATTGAAACTCCCCCCCAAAGAAGGTATGGGAATGGTAATGCTTTAGTCTTAAAAAATTGCCATCAAAATAACCTAAGAAATATTGATGTAACGATTCCTTTAGGAAAATTAGTCTCGATTACGGGAGTATCTGGTTCAGGCAAATCCACCTTAATTAATGAGTTATTATATCCAGCTTTACAACATCATTTAACCCGTTTAACTCCCTTCCCCAAAGAATTAGATAAAGTGGAAGGATTGGACGCGGTTGATAAAGTAATTGTCATTGACCAATCACCGATAGGACGCACTCCTCGGTCAAATCCTGCCACCTATACGGGGGTTTTCGACATTATTCGCGAGATTTTCACCGAAACCATCGAAGCAAAAGCTAGAGGTTACAAAGCGGGGCAGTTTTCTTTTAATGTTAAGGGAGGACGCTGTGAAGCTTGCCTAGGCCAAGGGGTAAACGTGATTGAGATGAATTTTCTCCCCGATGTCTATGTGCAGTGTGATGTGTGTAAAGGGGCGCGTTATAATCGGGAAACCCTACAGGTTAAGTATAAAGGTTATTCGATCGCCGATGTCTTAGATATGACGATCGAGGAAGCATTAAAAGTCTTTGAAAATGTCCCCCGAGCCACCACCAGATTACAAACCCTCGTGGATGTGGGTTTAGGATACTGTAAACTCGGTCAAAGCGCCCCCACTTTATCCGGTGGGGAAGCGCAAAGGGTGAAATTAGCGGCCGAATTATCCCGACGGGCCACGGGAAAAACCCTATATTTAATCGATGAACCGACTACGGGGTTATCTTTTTATGATGTGCATCATCTCCTAGATGTGTTACAAAGATTGGTCGATAAAGGTAATTCGATTATCGTCATCGAACACAATCTTGACGTGATTCGCTGTAGCGATTGGATTATTGATTTAGGACCGGAAGGAGGGGACAAGGGAGGAGAATTAATCGCGGTGGGAACACCGGAAACCGTGGCTAAATGTGAAAAATCCTACACCGGTCATTATCTTGCCCAAGCATTACTTCAATATCCCCCAAAAAAGCAGGATAATATTAGGGAAGAACACACAGATAATAAAGCCAATGATCAAGATTAGTATTTAACTCTTGTTCGCTGTTAATTTCCTGACCGGTTTTCCAAGAATAAATTTTAATCTCTTGAAAGTAAGACCTTAGCTGTCTTAATTGTTCTTTGGGAGTGGCGTAATAATTTTGCAGACGAAAATTATGGGGTTCATCCCGAATAATTGCATAGTCAGCAGTCAATAACTGTTCGTAGCTAAGAGAGGGATTACAGGCCTGCAAAATCACCCAGATGACTAAATTGACATAGCTACTAAAAGGATTCAAACTAATCTTTTTTTTCCAATCGAATTCTGGGATAATTCCCTGAAGATTATGACTAGAAAAGCAAAAATAACCACCCGGTTTACCAATGCGACTAATTTCCTCTAAAACTAGGAAACGGTCAGCAGGGGAAATATAATCAATGCCATTAAAACTAAAGAGAATAAAATCAAAATAATTATCGGCAAATTGTTCTAGATTTCTAGCATCGGCCACTTGCCAGACTAAACGGGGGAATTTTTGACGACAAGCGGCGATCATTTCCGCAGAATAATCAACACCGATATATTCTCCCACAAGAGGGGCAAAATACTTCGTAGTCCGTCCCGCACCTACCCCTAAATCAAGCATTTTCATGGTTAATAAACGCTCTTGCAGCAGGGTTAAAATTGTCTTTTCTGCTGGCTGTAGCTCGCTTAATTGGGCATAATAACTGACAATACTAGGGTCTCTATAGGTTTGCTGATTTTTGTCCTTAATCATTCTCGATCGCTCTTTCCTACTGCCATCTTTAAGAAAATATTTAGACTATCATAAGATGCACTTAAATTATCCAATTGGCATCAATGCAGATTTTTAGCTCTTTTGTCTCATCCACAAGGATAGCATTTTCCAAAAGTGATCAAAGAAATGTAAAGTTATTTTATAGTAGTTGTCTTTGTTGTCTGTCTGTGTTATGATCAATAAAATCAGTAATTATTAACACTTAGATAAAAACCTTCAAATATTATCTTAATCAATAGGAAAAAACATTTGTCTTGAGATGACATGAAAAAAATTCTTTTCAGCAGTGCAGTATTCATGACACTTTTGTTATCTGGAGTTAGTCATGGATATACTCAGAATAAAGAGTCTTTTCCTATTCGAGCTTTGGAAGGAGATAATTGTAATCGAGTTGTTGAATTGATCTATCAATCAGAAAAATTAGCATCAAATGACTCTAGCACAAAAGTTTATTTTGAAGGGTTTTTAAGAAGAATAGGAAAAGATGAAGATCAAACAAATACATCGGGATTTTGTGAACCAGCAACGGACAGGGAAACTCTATCTATTAAGATTGTTATTGAAAACAATAATGAAATAAAAAAGATTGAATTACATTCCGAAAAATCTTCTAGCTATATGATATTCACACCCATATCTTTCGATATAAAAAATAATTATATTTTCAGTCGATACTATTTAGCTAATAAAGGGGGTTCAGTAGATACTGGATATTTGATCTACGATCTAAAATCCGATAAATTATCTTATATAAAAGCTTGCGAAGAAGAAGATTGGGTAGAATATAGAGGCTTTATTTCTTCATCAGAAATTGCTTTTAAGTGTTCTTTTTACGGGCAAGATCCAACAGACACATCATTTATTTATGATATTTTTAATTCTAACAATGGCAAAGTTTATCGAGTCAGAGAAAGAATCAGAATCAAACACGAAATATTTGGCGAAATTGTTGATGAAATATCAATCATTAAAAGGCAGGTTTTTTAATTAAATAAACCCATGCTAATACTAGGTCAAAAATTATGGCTAGTTTAAAGCTATTTTACGTTATTTTATAGTATTAGCCATAATTAAATCTCCCAGTCTTCATATTTTAAACCATCTATACGACTGAATTCACGGATATTATGAGTGATTAAAATTAACCCATTAGCCATAGCAATAGCTGCAATTTGTCAATCATAACCACCGACAGGAATACCTAACTGATTTAATTGAGACCGAATTATTCCAGCAATTTTTGCAGAATTTTGGTCAAAAGGTAAAATCTTAAATTGATTAAAGAAACGCTCCAGTTTCGCTAAATTTTGCTCTTTTTTACTGCTTTTATAAGCCTCATAATATAATTCTAATTGTACCACAGTAGATAAATAAATCTCGTCTGGCTGATGTTTTGCTAACTCATGAGTAACAGCCAAACTACTATTATTCAGTAGCTTAATACAAACATTTGTATCTAACCTACATTCAGCAGGTTATTTAAGACAAAAAATAATATTGGTGACAAGAAGAACCAAGGAACTGCAAAATCAGGTTTTGTCTATGGGTGAGTTTAATCGAGAATTTAATCCC
>JAADBR010000076.1 GCA_009995705.1 Microcystis aeruginosa W13-11 | reverse complement strand
AAAAAAGAAATGTAAAAACGCCTCAAAATACTCGGTTAATGCTTCTTTCCAGGGTTCATCATAATTGGCGGTTGTTGGGTTCATGGCAAGTCGCTACCAATTGGAAAGTTAGGCGCTCATCTAAATCTATTATTCTCCATAAATATCATCAATGCTACTTGTCGTCACAAAACTCCCCATTAGAGCAACCTACATCTACATCTTTGTTCTAACATTTATTGGTAAAACTATATAATGCCGTCAGATTGCCGGGGGAGGAGCTACCTAAACCGGGGAAGATATCCTTAACTAAAAAAGGAGTTGAGATGATTTTTTCCTGAATGATAGGGTAAAAATTAAACAATTAAGCCCCTAAAGAAGGCACCATCCACACCGATTGAGTACCGTCGAGGTCGGTATCCGGTCCAATTAGCGCGGGGTTACGGTAGCCCGGTAGGACGGAAACAGAGAAAACCTCCTCCACGCCGCTATTGAACCAAAAAGTCGCCACCAGTTGACTGGTAGCTAGGTTGACAATAGCCAACCCGCACCGCAATTGATTACGCAGCTCATCCAGGGGTAAACCGCCAAAAATCGCCGTTTCTCGGATTTGGGACAACCCGACAAAGGCGTGACCTTCCCAACAGTTTAAACCCCGGGTAAAACCGGGCAATTCCGCCACGATTTCCGTGCTACCAGTTTGGGGATGCCAACGGTTCAAGGTTCCATAACCGGAATTGAGGAAATAGAGATTACCCTGGTAAAGGCGGGGAGAATGGGGCATGGCTAAACCCCGCAGAATCACCTCTCCCCTCGGCACATCAATTAAGCATCCACCTTGGGCTTTATTTTCCCGCCAGAGGCCTTCCTCGTTGGTTTCCCCCAATGCCGTTACATAGGCGGGAGTGCCGCTATTTTCAGCCATAGCCAAGCCATTGAGGTGGCAGCGGTCTCCGGGGACCAACTCGGTAATAAAGGGTGGTTTCCACTGGGGGAGAAAACTCCAATTTCCTTCGATGGTTGCCAGACAGTTAAATAGGGTATTGACCACCCAAAGGCGATTACTGCCAAAGGCCAAATCATGACCCATAATCGGGCCGGTGAGGTGAGAGGAACGGGCCAAAAAAGCAATATCCTGTTCCCCTTCCGGTTTAATCTGGGGGGCAATCTCTCGATTAGCGGGTAAATTCCAAATTGCCTGACGAGCGCCCACAGCAATTCCGGTAGCGGTTCGGGTTAAACCCATCGCTTGGTCAAAATGGGCGAAACTCACCCGCATTTGTCCTTGATAAGTGCCAATGCTGGCCACCCGTCCGGCTTGGTAGGTGGAAATCAACACCGAGAGGTCAAGTTGGTTGAGTAATTCCGGTAGATTGAGGCTGTACTCATAATTGACCGGCACTGCTTGGCGCTGAGATGGACTCGCTGCCGGCTCTTGGGTATCTGAAAACTGGTTAGTGTTAGGCGGTAAGCTGTCCATAGAGTTTTTTTTTTGCATAGATTAGAATCGATTATGATAATTGATTATTGCCTATGGCTTATTATAGTTTCAGTTGGTATTAATGGGGTCTATTATAGACAAATTAATCAATATTATTTATAAAGTTTTCTTAACTTTTTTTGTATCAAAATTACTTGAACGGGAGCATTAAATATTTATAATTGAGTTTGTGTAAAACACTTTTGCAATTATGGAATTTTGGAATTGACGAAATCTAGCCAAGAATTTAACTTAGGCTTATTCTTTTGGATATAAACTTGATTCTAGAAAAACTATTGGTAATCAGAAAATGCTGACTTCATCGCCTCCCAATCTCTCGCAACTTGCCCTTTTATTTCTCAAAATCGGCATTATCGGTTTTGGTGGTCCAGCTGCCCATATCGCTTTAATGGAGGAAGAAGTGGTTAAGCGTCGCGGTTGGATGACTAAGGAGCGATTTCTCGATTTGGTGGGGGCTACTAATCTGATTCCTGGTCCTAATTCCACGGAAATGGCTATTCATATCGGTTATATTTTTGGTGGTTTAGCGGGTTTAATAATCACGGGGGTTTGTTTTATTACTCCTGCGGTGTTAATTACGGGTTTTCTAGCTTGGATTTATACTACCTACGGGACTTTACCCGATGTGGCTCCGATTTTTGCGGGGATTAAACCGGTAGTAATTGCGGTGATTTTTCAGGCACTCTGGCGCTTAGGTAAAAAGGCACTGAAAACCCGTCAATTACTGTTCATCGGATTGGGAGTTATCGGATTATTAATTTTAGGTTTAAATGAAATTATCGCTTTACTATTGGGTGGAATTATCGGGATGTTTATCCTAAAAAAATTCGCTACTTTTCCCCTGATTGTGGCAGGAATAGGCGGTGCGACGGCGGTTGCTACTCCTAGCAACATCCCACCGACATTAACAGGATTAGGGCTATTTTTTCTCAAGGTGGGTAGTGTTTTATTTGGTAGTGGTTATGTGTTAGTTGCCTTTTTAGAAGCGGATTTAGTGCAGGGGAAAGGATGGCTAACCCGACAACAATTATTAGATGCTATTGCTATCGGTCAATTTACTCCTGGTCCGGTGTTATCCACAGCCACTTTTATCGGTTATCAAATATTAGGAGTATCGGGGGCAATTGTGGCAACTCTAGCGATTTTCTTTCCTTCTTTTATCTTTGTTTTATTACTTAATCCTCTCATTCCTAAACTGAGACAATCCGCTTGGGCAGGTGCTTTTTTAGACGCAATTAATGCTAGTGCCGTGGCTTTAATAGTAGTAGTAATTTTTAATTTAGCTCTAGCTACTTGGTTACAACCCTACGGGAATTTACCTTTTAATTTATTGGCTATCATTTTATCTCTTGTCTCTGGTATTCTTTTACTACGTTTTCAAGTTAATTCTACTTGGTTAATTCTTGCTGGTGCGCTCATTGGTTTATTATTAAAACAATTATAGCGGTAAGCGCTTGAGTGAAATACAAACCAAGCTTTGCCTAGCATGGTTTATAGCTCGTGACACTGTACCTCATACGACTGCACACCGCTATAGGTTAGGGGGAAATAAGTAAATGGTTCTAGGGAGCATCTCATTTATACAAGTGAGTAATTATACTTGTCCCTAAAACTGATTTCTAGCAAGGCTTTCAAAATAGCTTGACATAAAACCTGATTTAGGGGTTACAAAGGTGAGATGCTCCCATCAGTTATCAGTTAGGTTATCAGGGAATAGCTGCATACCATGTTGAGCTTGCCGCTAGAGGATTTGAGCGCATTTTTCTCTCAGACATCAGCCCTGCTCTGCTAAAATGATAATCATTATGGAGGGTAGTAGGCGGTTTTCGAGATGCTGGTTTAGTAGGACACCCAAAACTTGTAGCCTGTTACTTTGGTAAGGAGACTGGCAAATTGCTCGGCTTCAGCTTTAGAGGTAAAGCTGGCAGCCTGTAAATTTCCTCTGCTAGTTATAAATGCGTCGCCACAATATTTTTCCTTGACTGTCTTGAGAGCTTGTCTATTTCCCATAACTGAATACCATACGGAGCCGCTTCTAGCAGAGGAGCCGCAGGCTGGCTGCCATTCTAGGGTGACTGGAGCTATTGTTAGTTTTTGTATTGCTATCCTGTCCGAGAAAATATACAGAAACCATTAATACTACTAAAGCAATAATAATTCCAAAGCAGTCACAACCTTTGTTTGGAGAACCAAGATTGCTAGTTATGCCGAGATCAATAACTGGATGATTACTCATTTTATCTATTTTTATTATTTTATCTCATAAAAGCAGTAAATTATTTTGTGTTTAAACTATTTATTCTGATTTGCTTTTCAATTTTTTCCTTGATTTCTATATCCTTGAAATTGTTGTTTTTGTTATCGTTGATGCGTTCATCTTTTTTTCGTTGGATAGCTTCTAGTAAATCTTTTGTACTCACTTACCCTTGAATAGGGTGTTTGCCTTCTTTTTTTGCTCTTAACGCCGCTCTGTTGGCAGCGTCGATGACTGCTTCACGGATGTCTCGTCCACAGACTTCATCGACCTGTGCAAGTTGGTTAAAGTCCAATTGGTCGGTTGGAAGAAGATATGGAATATGGCCTTGCCAGATTTTCTCCCTTTCCTTAATGCCAGGAAGTAAAAATTCTATGTGTTTTACTCTTGTTTCAAATGCTTTGTCATAATTTTCAATTAAGTTAGTGGCAAAAATAACAACTCCGCGAAATTGCTCTAGGCAGATTAGCAGTTGACTTCGCATAGAGTTTATTGCCTGCTCAGAACCAGAGTTTACTTCCGTAAGTCTTCTAGAAAGGAGCGAGTCGGCTTCGTCAATAAAAAGGACAGCTCTCTCTTTTTCAGATATATTGAATATTGATTTCAGGTTTTTCGGACCTTCTCCGTGAAACTTACTTTCAATGTCGGCGTAGGTGGCCAGAAGTATTGGCTTGCTCATGTAATCTGCAACGGCGTGTGCTGCTAGGGTTTTCCCAGTTCCAGGAAGTCCGTAAAAATTTAACACAGTGCAGGGATGGGGTTGAATTTCTCTTAAACCCCATGAGTCAAAAACAACCTCTTCAACGTTGATGGCAAAGTCTACGGGGCTTTCTATTGAACACCTGAAAATGAGTAAAACCCTACACCCCACACCTTGGCCCCACAAGAAACTTTTTGCCGCAAACCCTAATCACATCCCGTAAAATGGTAGTGCCTCCGACCAATGGGGGCGTTTTCCCGTTTGCCAGTCCAAATGGGCTAAATCGAGGATATCGGGGGCATTTACGCCTAAACAACTGGGTGTGGCTAATCTTTGATAGGGAATAGTTAAGTTTTCTAAAGTCTGCTGCCATTGTTCTGGGGTCATCAGGCTATCAGCTAAATAAACCCGATTACCCCGATAGATGCCCACATACAATTTTCCCCTAGTTGCGGGCATTTCTAGGGCTAGATGGGTATCGAGGGGATAAAAATCCCGTTGTGACCAAGCAAGGGCCGCTAAACTGGAGACGGTAAAAATCGGTAGCTGTAATTGTTGTGCTAGGGTTCTACCAGTGACTATACCGATGCGGGTACTGGTAAAGCTCCCCGGCCCCTTAGCAGTGGCTAGAAAGGCTAAATCTGCCCATTTTTGGGGGGCTAGGAACTGTTTTAGATAGGGGTGGAATAGGTTCGATAAGTCCCTGTCTAAGTCCCAATTTTGTTGACGACTATCATCGCTGAAATTAGAGAGGGCCAGTCCTAGTTGGGGACTGCTGGTATGCAAGGCTAATCCGTAAACAGGGGAAGACAAATCAATCTTTCTATATCAGTAAGTTTTTATGGGTCGCCTGGGATTCGAACCCAAGACCAATCGGTTAAAAGCCGAGTGCTCTACCGCTGAGCTAGCGACCCGTTTCGTGTTCTGCACACGATTTACTAACATAACATCTTATTTGGGCTAAGTCAAGGGGTAATTTAAATTTGATTGACTCGCATTTCCACGATCGCCTCGCGGCTGCTCTGGGGTTCTAAGTAGGTCAAATGTTCGCCTGTGTTAAGGGCGTTGCGGGGAGCGCTCCAAGGTTCGAGACAGATATAATTTTTATCTTTCAGGGTCCAAAAAACTATAGTTGTATAGAGATCGTCGTAACCGAGGACAATTTGGCGCTGATGATAGGAATCACTAAAACTACTTTGATGGCGCGTAATTTGCGAAAAAGCGGCATCAATTTCTTCGAGATTAAAGTCAAAGTTGCCAGAGTAGGAATGGAAGGTTTTTGTGCGTTGGTCGAAGTATTGGGAGGAGGGAATATCAAAGGATAATCGGGTTTTATCGGTCACTTGAAAATAGGGATGGAACCCGATAGAAAAGGGCATTTTTTCGGGGGAAAGATTAACTACTTTTTGGTAAATTTTGAGGCTGTTTCCTTGCAGTTGATAGGTAAAGATTAATTGAAAATCAAAGGGATAGACTTGACGAGTGGCTTCATTACTATTTAATTCTAGGGTTAAACTAGCGGCAGTTTCGCTGCTTTGTTTGCTGACTTGCCAGGGTAAATCACGAGCAAATCCGTGTTGTTTCAGGGTATAGCTTCGGCCTTGGTGTTGATAGGTATTATCGGGTAAATTGCCACAGATAGGAAATAAAATCGGGACTCCTCCTCGGACGCTGAGGTTAGGATCTTTGAATCTTTCTCTGTCCAGATATAAAAGATCTTCTCCGCAAATTTGCCAACGGGTGATGATTCCTCCTCTAGCAGGAACCACTTCCAGATAAGCGTCAGCCTCTTCATCCTTGAGACAATAGGTAAGGTATTGATTTTGGTTTTGAGTGATAGTAAAAGTCATATCAGTTATCAGTCATCAGTTATCAGTTATCAGAACGTAGGTTGGGTCGAAGCATGAAACCCAACACCCGATCATGTTACGCTACCACTAACCCATCCCAACAAATAATTGTGCCTCCCTACTTAGCTTAACCAATGAGGTTTTAGATTCGTCCCTTGTGAATAAGCTGGTATAGACTAGCTTGAGATGAAAATTTGGGTAAGAAAATGGGCAATGGCGGCGCTACCAATCGGTACAGTGAGATTATCTATACCTAGTTTCGAGAAAGTTTCTAGAATAGTAGCTCCGATCGCTGTTAATAAAGATACTAAAACAATTGGCGGATTCATGCCATTAATAAAAGATAAAATAATCAAGCTGACTAGAAAGCTGACTCCTAACATCGTTAGGGAACCTTCCAGACTTTTGCCACTGCCAAAAATTTTGTAGGGATGTTGACCAAAATTTTGTCCCACTAGGGCTGCTAATCCGTCTCCTAAAGCCATAATTAAAATACCCATTGCCGCGTATTCGGGGTGAGAAATTGGCCAAAAATAAGCCACGAGAACACCGATACTAACAGCATAAAAAAAAGTTCCCCAACTGCGGCGACCAACACTATTAAGACTGGGTAAAATGGGGAAAAAATAGGATAGGATAGCAATAATTGCCGCTAGGATGGCCGCACTCATTCCCACCCAAGCGGGGATATTTAACCACCAGGCAAAAAGGATGACGTTTCCTGTGCCAATGTGGACAACTTTGCGGGTAATTTCGCCATCGGTACTGAAAACACTTTTTAATTTTTCAGCGATCAGAATCAGAACAGCCAGGTAACAGGCGACTAAACCGATCGAAAATAGGAGAGAGTGGGATAGTTCCACGTGGCAAAAGCGAAAATTGACTATCTATTTAGTTTAGGCGATCGAGGTGACATTGATGAAAGGAATTTTTATTGGCTTAATTAAGGTATATCGACGGTTTATTTCGCCGCTATTTCCCCCTTCCTGTCGTTTTCAACCCACCTGTTCCCAGTATGCCATGGAAGCGATTGATCGCTTTGGTGTGCTGCGGGGTTCTGGGTTAGCAGTTAAGCGTATTCTCCGTTGTCATCCCTTTCACCCCGGAGGTTACGATCCTGTGCCTCCCTGTAGCCACAAGCACGATTAAAAGCCACAGCAGTTATCTCAATGGTGAGATACGAGGTTTTCGTTTTGGGGATTCAGGAGTCAATAGCAAACCAGGTTATACTTCATTTTTAGGGTAAAGTTTGTAAAACCCTTGCTATTTTTAGACCCGTTGATGATTGCCTATTTTCTTTTGGGAAAACGCTCAATGTCGGCGATACCATAAAAAATAATCTGTTTATCTTTTAAACGTAGTCGATCGACCCTTAATTGAGTACCATCGAGAGCAAACTTATCTAAATCCATGAGGTTGTTAACATGGCTGATTAAAGCTTCTCCTAAAGCTTTTGATCTTTCGTCCCCTTGGTAAACCACATCAACAAATTGAATTTTTCGCCGTTCTTCCACAACCACAGCCGTGGTCATTTCTAGCAGAATCGGTTCTTCTTCTGCCAATTTAATTAGACTTTTCAGAGTTAAAGTTTTATCATCATTGAGAATTAATTCTGTATTCTGACAGTGAATTGATTTACCTTCGTACTCTAATCTTTGCAGTTTTTCGACAATAAAAGGTGTATTAAAAGAGGTGGTTAAGTCTTCTTCCGTTAAAACTACCCGCAAAGTGGCCCGCGTCGGTTGACGGAGTTTCACCTGTCCGGTAAAAATGGCACTAAAATCGATCGCCACCGCTTGCACATACAATTCCATGGCTTCGATGCCTAGGCCATTGTACATGAGCATCGACTGACCGATAAAGTCAAAACCGTCGATACTGCCTTGCAGTAATTTGGCTACGGGTTCGGCACGGACAGTCGCTGTCAGCTGACCTGTGCGTTTGAATAATGCAGCGATCGCAGCACTCACCACTTTACTGATGAGTCGATCGCCGCTCTGATTGGGAAAAGGTAAGCTACCAAACACGCCTGCTGTCATATCTCTCATAGGTAGAACTACTACGATCTTAACATTATTTAAAGTTTCTTTACATATCGTTTTATTAATCAGGATGATAAGCAATCTGTATGATTCTGTAGAGGTTATAAATTTTTAGCGGTCTATCGCGTGCGGGGGGATAGGATAGAAGAACGCTACTATCCCAGTGATATAGCGTTTTTCACTTAGAAAATCGGGGTTAAAAACGTGGTTGCCATTTCAGATCAACAACCGTTAGCCGCTACCCACAACCACGGCGACCGAGTGGCGGTATTATTGATGGGGTACGGGGAAGTGGAGAGTTATGAGGACTTCGCCAACTATAATGAACAGGCCTTAAATCTGCTGACGGCTAAGTTCGCTCCTGTGCCGACTTGGGTTTATCCTCCCCTAGCGAAATTATTGGCCCTATTTGACCTACACGAATGGCAGCACCAGCATAATCACTTTATTTCTCCCCATAACCACATTTTTGAGCATCAAAGACAGGAAATCGAGCGCAATTTACAGGCAAAATGGGGTAATCGGGTGGAGGTATTCAAAGCGTTCAACTTCTGTGCGCCTTTTTTACCGGCACAGGTATTAACGGAAATCCGCGAAGGGGGATTCGAGAAAATTTTGATCTATCCTCTCCTCGTGGTTGATTCTATCTTTACCAGTGGCATTGCGATCGAACAGGTTAATAAAGCTTTAGCTCAGGGACAAACGGGGGAACATTGGGTTAAAGGATTGCGCTATATTCCCTCGTTTTATAACCAACCCGCTTATATAGATCTAATGGCGCGGTTAGTGGAAGACAAAATCGCTGCTGAGGTAGCTAGTAGCTGTCTTCCCTCGCAAATTGGCATTATTTTAATGAATCACGGTTGTCCCCACGAAGCTAAGGGATTTACGTCGGGAATCGATGAAAGTCAAGCTTTATACGAGTTAATCCGGGAAAAATTAATCTATCGTTATCCCTTGATCTCTGTGGGTTGGTTAAATCACCAAACCCCCTTAATTAAATGGACGCAACCGAATGCAGAGTTAGCGGCGAAGAATTTAATCGAATTGGGGGCCAAAGCTTTAATTTTCATGCCGATTGGCTTTGCTACGGAAAATCACGAAACTTTACTGGATGTGGAGCATATTATCGAAGCTTTACGCCGCAAACACGACCAGGTTAATTATGTGCAGATGGCCTGTGTCAACGATAACCCCGAATTTTGCCGGATGGCTGCCGATTGGGCCGAGGAACATATCGAAGCTCTCCTATCACAAGAGGCTTTATCTGTCAATAGTTCTGTAACAATTCCTCACATTCATTCCGATCACCATCATCACCACGGACATCACCACCATCATTAAGCTCGGACAGTGGCAAAGAGGGGCGACGGCGAAAATTAGTCCTACCACTTGTCACTGTTGGAGCTATAATCTATAATTGTGCTTTCTTGGGTACGTAGCTCAATGGATAGAGCATCCGCCTTCTAAGCGGACGGTTGTAGGTTCGATCCCTACCGTACCCGTTATTGTTAACTAGGGATGGGAAATTGTCTCCTATTGTCTTGGGGACAATCGCTATAAGATTAGCGTACTGCTACGCAGTGCCTTCGGCATCGCACTAATAATTTTTGATTATTAATTCCCTACCAGATGCCGCCGCTCCTTGTTTATAATTATTCATGCCATACTGAAGATTCCACTCGATAATATGGGCAAAATCAAAGAGTTTTCGTATCTCTGGACAATCATCGTAGGTAATTAACCATTTAGCCTGACATTGATGCATATTATCGGCAAAACGTTGATGATCGAAGCTGGTATGTAAATTACCTCTTACACCGTACAAACGGGATTTTGTGGCACTATAGTAGGGGGGATCGAGAAAGATAAAAACTTCTTTTCCCTCAGCAAATAATAATTCTTCGTAGTCTTGGTTAGTAATTTTTACTGATGCTAATAGCGGCGCGATTTGAGTTAATCTGGCTATTGATGAATCAGTAAATCGACTGGTAAAAGCTGCTTGAGAATACCCCCCCGAATCCACTGTTCCCGAAAAAGTAATCCGATTTAAGATAAAAAAACGCACTGCTTTCTCAAAGTCGGTTAACTTTAAATCCTCCCTTGTCAAATCTTGAAATAATTCTCGTCCGCTATCATATTTATGTTTAACTTCTGTTATTTTTGCTACCAATAACTCAATATTTTCTTGAGCGCATTGCCAGAAACAATATAAATCATAATTTAAGTCATTAATCCCATAGGTTTTTATTTGCTGTCCCAAGAGTTGCTTAACAGCAAAAAACACAGAACCACCACCAAAAAAAGGTTCTCGATATTCCCTAATATTCACAGGAATTTGCGGCAGAATTTGCTTAATTGCCCGGGATTTCCCCCCCGGATAACGCAAGGGACTTTTAATTTTTGACATTATTATTTACTAATTTACCAGCCGCAGTTTGGTTTGGGTATGGATGGATCCCCTTCACCCCAAGAGAAGTCATCAACGGCCATAAGCTTACGGGCGGACGGGATCCTTGGCTCTTCTAGGTTCTGTGTGATAAGTTTAACTTACATAGGATCGATCTTTGTGTACTCTGTGTCTCAGCAATTCTCAGTTTTAGATACAGCAAGCCTTTTAGGGATTTAAAGAACATTTTAAAGGGGGATTTTTGGGGCAACTTTGGGTGTACTATCACGTCAAAAGCCCAAAGACTCGTGAAATGAAATTCGCCATCCTATTGAATTTTACCCCGTATTATGCCAACTAACCCCCAAAAGCCTTGCCACAGGGCAAATTTAGAATTGCTGTTCCAATTTAGCACATCTCTACAAAATTACTCCTCTTACCGTTTAAGTAAACTTTGACAAGAAAAAATTAAAAAGCGATCGCTATTCCTCAGAACAACACAGCGATCAGTTAACTGATAATTCTTCCCGAAGAATACGGCGTAAATCGGACTGAGTGAGCGATCGCTCAGAAGAAAATTGGATATATTGTTTTAAAGCCTCATTAATTAGGGTTTGATAACCCATTCCTGCGGTTTCAGCCTGTTCTCGAAAATAAGCTAGAATCTCATCATCTAGATAAATGGTAATGCGTGTTTTTCCCTTAGAGGAAATGAGCGCCCCTCGTTTTCCTTTAGAAAAATCATATTCCTTTCTCATAAGTTTTTCTCTCTTGTTTTGTAGCACGACGAGCATAAATCAAGCGAATGACTTCACCCCGCAAAGTATAAATAACCACTAATAGTGATCCCATGTTTCCCATCCCCACTGTACGTTCCTAGACCCAAAAAGCTGATAAAAACTGCTAACATATTATAAGGTTTAGCAGAGTATTACCCCTCCTATGGACAAAAGATACAAACCAGGCGAGTTTTCGCAAAAAATCAACCGTAGTCTCGGAACACTAAGAATCTGGGATAAAAACGGCAAACTACCAGCAAAAAGACTTGCTTCAGGTCATCGTTACTACACGGAAGAAGACTTAAATAAAGCGTTAAACCTAGAGAAACCTGAAATCAAGCAAAAAATAGTGATTTATACCAGAGTTTCATCCCCTAAGCAGAAACAAGAGCTAATCCACCAACGAGAAGCGATGGAGCAATTCTGCTTAGCTAGAGGTTATGTAATTGATGAAGTGATTGAAGAAGTGGCAGGAGGGTTAAATTATACTCGTCCGCAATTTTTAAGACTTATGCAAATGATTGAAAATCGAGAAGTTAAGATTTTAGTAATTGCTTTTAAGGATAGGTTATGTCGCTTTGGCTTTGAATATTTTGAGCAGTTTTTAAAGAGTCATGAAGGACAGTTAATCGTAGCCAAAGCTCAAGCCCTATCTCCGCAGCAAGAGTTGATTGAGGATTTACTAGCAGTTGTTCATTCTTTCTCTTGCCGTCTCCACGGATTAAGAAAATATGAAAAAGAGATCAATCGCCTGATTTCTGAGCCTGAGCCATCAGAAACGTGCTAGAGTAAGTCAAAGGAAAACCCAAGCTCAAGATTATGACTCGTAAAAAGTCCCTAAAAGCGAAATTAACTCGGCGCACTAGGTCTAAAGTCAAGACCGATAAAACCGTCTATCAAATGTTCAGAGGGATGGAAGCTAAAATCGAAGAGCATCCTTTTTTAGAAGATTGGGGAAATACTTATCAGAGTCAATTGCGTACTGCCTTAAATGACCGACAAAAAGGCTTAACAGAAACAGAAATTGAAAAAACCTACCAGAAGCGATTTAATATTCAATGGGCATAGGCAGATAGTTTAGCCACGAATGCAAGTCGAGTCTATGAGCAATTAGTCACCGCCAAAGAGAATCAAATAGAACAAATTGAAACAGATATAAAAAGCGGCTTAGAAAAAGTCAAAGAAACCCTAACAGACTTAGAAAAGGCTTATGGGTTTCCTACCCGCAAAAATACTCGTAATTTTGCAAAAAAGCTTTTAGGCGTTAGAGCTAAATTGGCGAGAATCGAAAAAGGCTCAGTAGATGGTAATAATCCTGTTACCAAAATTCATCACCTTGAAGGGGATTTATTTACAGTTACCATTACTGTTCCTTGTTGTTATCAAGAATTTTATGGAAAAAGTTTAACCTTAAAATTTGCAGTAGCGGGACAAAGAAAACAGGATTTGCTCTATGCTTTAGAAGCGAATAAACCCGTTACAGTACAAATATTTAGACGGGAACACAAAGAGAACCAGTGGTATATTCATCTTTCTACTTATATTCAAGCTGTTCCTTATGTTTCTTTTGGGAAAAATGGCTGTTTAGGCATTGACTTAAACGCTGAATCTATTGATTTTGTTTATATTAAAAGAGATGGAAATTTAGAATCCAATCAAGGAAAGTTTACTTTATTCTCTTTTCCCATACCAATAGAAACTACTGGACAAGTAGCGGCTAAATTAAGAGATATTGTGGCTGAAATTGTCAGCATTGCCCAAATTTATCAATGTCCGATTGCTTGTGAGAATTTAGATTTTAGTAAAAAGAAAGCCTCGATGCGCCATTGCTCAAAAGGCTACAATCGGATGCTGAGTGGGTTTATTTATGACAAATTCCGCGCCTTTTTGGTAGCCAGAGTCGAAAAGCACGGCCTTGAAGTGGCTTTTAAAAATCCTTTTGCCACTAGCACCATCGCCATGATTAAATAATATGCCAAATATGGTCTAAATTCGGCTTCTGCCGCAGCTATGGTCATAGCCCGAAGAGCATTAGGGTTTAATGAACAAATACCTTGTTCTTATTGGTCAGTTTTGGTGGTAGTCTCACCAGAGGATGGGGCTACCTCTAATTGGGGTCTATGGGGTAAAATCTGTAAGCTTTTAAGCGGAAAGAAAATTTTTAGACACCAAATGTTTACACCGAGAGGGATTAATTTCCCCCCTCGTCAGGAAATTATAGCATTTCTTGTCAAGGTCAATTACACGGCGAGCAATTATCTCTTGATAATTTCTATCAAAACCCCTAAGTCTTCAGCGTCTAACTCCTCGATAATCCTATTAACAATTAATTCGGAAAGATCCTCAGAGGAGTTGACTAGACAGGGTTTTAGCAATCAGATGTACTGCATTTAAACTGCCTATTGGCAATTTTAGTACAGTGGCTGCTCCCAATCTTGCCAACAACTCTGAACAGTTACTGTTCATCCTTCAACACACTTGCTCCCAGAGCTTTCAGGGTTTCTTGCAGCATTTCAGCGCGAGAGACATTACCCTGATCTTTCAATAATTGTAGGGCTTTTTGCCAAATCTCGATCGCCTCATTATAACTACCGAAAACCATATAAGCCACCCCTAGATTTTGGTAAATAGTGGGATTATCGGGGTTTAACTTGAGAGCTTTTTTATAAGCTTTAATCGATTCTGGTAGCCGGTGCAGTTGTTTGAGAACCAGTCCTAAATTATAGTAACCATCGGCATAGCTAGGATCAATTTCTACGGTTTTCTCAAAGACAGATAAGGCTGTTTCGTAGTTTTCTGCTTCGTACAATAACCCACCGAAATTATTATAAGCACCTAGTTTTAATTTATCTAAAATTGGCTGCTTAATCGCTTTAATAAAATTATCGGCTGATTGCTTAAATTCCTCCACCGAATAATAATAATTAGCGAGATGATAATATAACTCGTATAAAATATGTGGATTAGAGCCATGGCATTTTAAACCGTGTTTGAGCAGCTTAAAACCCTCTTTATCCCTGCCAATCTTCAGATATAACCCTCCCAATTTACTACACACATAGGGATCGTGGGGATGTTGCTGATAAAAACCCTCCATCGCTTTTCTTGCCCGTTCAAACTTATCTAGGCTGGCTATTTTACCCACGGTGTAACCGTAGTGAAAGATCGCAATTTCTGGCAGTTCAACTATTTTCCAATCAGGCTCTTTTTTTAATAAAATAGCCACATTATCATCAATAATTGAGTGATAGGGACGGGTAAAAGTGACCTGAGGATGTCGGCGAAATAGCCGCGAAATTAGAGAATAGGGTGATTGTATGGCTCCGATTTCATGGCGGATTAAATTAATAACTAAATTTTCCTCTTTTTCCATAGCCCGACGCATTTTCGGTACGATAGCGGCATTTAATTCCTCATCGGCATCAAGAACTAAAATCCAATCGCCAGTAACATATTTTAAAGCCTCATTTCTGGCCTCGGAAAAATTCCCCCGCCAATCGTAGCTAGGAACTATAGCGCCGTAACTTTTAGCAATAGCAATCGTATCATCGGTCGAACCCGTATCCATAACGATCATCTCATCCACCACCTCTTTAACGCTATCCAAACAGCGCCGGAGATTTTCGGCTTCATTTTTGACAATCATGCAGAGACTAAGTTTAGGCATAACTTTACTCACTCTAGCGGTTAATCTTGAGCGGTAGCAGCTGATCAATAACCCACTGATTACCACTCATCGATTATTAATTATCTTCCGAGTCTATCTTAAACCGTTCTACCGAAGAAAGCAGCTCCCGGGAGATACTCACCAATTTTTGCAAAGAACCCGCCACCTGTTGAGATTCTTGGGAAGTTTCCTGAGCGGTTAACTCCACCGACTGCATAACTTGGGCGACATTAAGAGAATTTTCCCGTTGTTTGACCGTATCGGCGGTAATCGATCGCACCAGCGTATCGATGCGGTTAGAAACTTGGATAATATCTTCTAGGGACTTCTTCGCCTGTTCCGAGCGCTCGGTGACATCGATAACCTGTTGAATCCCCTCCTCCATTGCCATCATTACCGAACCCGTTTCCGATTGAATCTGTAAAACGATCTGTTCAATTTCCTTAAGAGATTTAGCCGATCTATCGGCCAACTGACGCACCTCATCGGCCACCACCGCAAAACCGCGGCCCGCCTCTCCCGCTCGCGCCGCTTGAATCGAGGCATTAAGAGCCAATAAATTGGTCCGCGAGGCAATCTGAGAGACTACTGCGACAATTTTCGAGATTTCCTGGGAAGCTTCTGCCAAACGCTTGACTTTTCTCGCTGTTTCTGATACCGTGTCGCGGATTTGCAGAATTCCCGCCACGGTTCTTTCCACGGAATCGCCCCCCTTCAGGGCGGTAATCGAGGAAGTGCGGGCGACTTCTTCGGCTTCCCTGGCGTTTTCTGCCACCCTTTGAATTGAGTCGGTCATCATCTGTACGGAATTAAGGGTGACGGCCAACTCCTCCGCCATCCGCAGGGCATCGCTAGACTGATTGCGGGCGAAAGATTCACTATTGGTACTGGCTTGATTTACCTGTTTTGCCGCTTTTTTCACCTGTCGGACAATTTCGCGCAGGTTTTGGATAGTCAAATTAAAAGCATCGGCCACCGCCCCCAACACATCGGCACTTACCTCCGCTTCCACGGTTAGATCCCCCCGCGCCACTCCTTCCACATCATCGAGAAGTCGAATCACTTGCCTTTGTAGATCTTTCCGCTCCCGTTCCGTTTCGGCGGCGCGGCCTTGGGCTAAGGTGGTGGTAGTTGCCACCACCCGGGCCATCTGATTGAAACGATTCGCCAGTTGACCGAATTCATCTTCCGAGTAGATCGTCGCTTTAGCGTTAAAATTGCCTTCCGAGAGCTGATCGAATTGGCTTTGCAAATCGTCGAGACTGCGCTTAATTTGACTAATTAGCCACTGTAAACCTAGCCAAGTTAGGGCAAAGGTTCCCAATCCAGTTGATAACATCATTGCTGGTTTCGGTTGACTCCAAGGAGAAAGGCTGGCTGGTGCTGGTGGTATTGGGGCTGGTTTGGGGGCAACTTTTGCAGAAAGCCAAGAGGTGGTGCTGACAGCAAAAATTAACACCACCGGGGTAATACCCGCTAAAGCCGCTAAAATTAGTTGCTTTTTGCCTAAAGAAGCGTTGACAAAAAAGCCTAATTTGCCCGGATTGACTGCCACCACTGGCTGGAGCAGGCGCTCGGAAACAGGGCTAAGATGACTATCTCTTTTGTCATCGGGGATTTCTAGACGAGAAGGATAAAAACTAGGCTCTCCCACAGCAGAACTGGCATTAAGGCTCGCCCTGGGTTCGGGGACAAAACCAGCAGTTAAAGCTTGCTCTCCCGAACCAGTAAATAGCTCCGATTCCCCCAGTTCTTCGCCTATATCCGTCAGACGCAGTTGGGAAAAACCGTCTAAATCCTCATCATTGAGTTTTAGTTCTCTAAAATCTCTGGCTTCGTCTTCTTCGTATCTTTTTTGAGTCACTCTGCCCTGATTAAGGTCAGTTTTCGCCCCTTTTCGGGGGAGCAGTTCCGGGTCAATGGCAAAAGTGCTTGTTTCTGGGGCATCGGCATAGGATAACTCCTGATCTCTCCCGGTGACGGGATTTTCCCGCCAGTCAGCCGTAAAAGTGGCTTCTCCCGTTGACCCTAACCCACCGCCCCACCCTTCCTGCAGCGAGTCAATCTCCGCTGTTTCTAAAAAGGGGAAAGGGGGTTCTCCGTCCGCAGAATCCCCGGACCACTGGGAACCGTGAGAGCCTGAACCAGCCAGGATAAGGGAACTAAAGGCGGTTTCCTCGGATTCCCCAAAATCATCGCCATAGGAATCGACTGTACCCGCCGTAGGCTCTCCGAAATCCTCGTCATTGAAAAGACCACTATCCCAGTCCATTACCTCCTGTTGCCGATCGAGATCAGCAGTTTGCGATCGCCCAGACAAGGAATTGCTGAAACCTTGACTGGGATCGAAAGCTGCCTCGCTGTAGGCAAGGCTTTCCGCAGCAGCGATCATAAAATCTCCATTCTCGGCTTGAAAACGCAATTGCTGAATCTGATCGAGACCCCGTCGAGCATAATCTACCAGATCAAAGAAATTGGCAGAATTTTTGGCCAATTCCAGCACTTTTTCGTAACGTCCCTCGGCCAAGCTGTATTGTTGTAGTCCCACATAAATGTGTCCCTGTAAAAGGATGACGTTGGCATCACCGGGGTACTTGCTGATCATTTCTTTGACAATGACGGCGGCATCCTCAAGGTTGCCCTGGCAATAGGCGGTGTTCGCCTTGCCATAGAGTTTCGCATATTCTTTCCCTGACGGCATTTGCCCCTCCCCTAGTAAAGATAAAGTGGTGAAGTAGTTAGTAGTTTCAAGAAATAATTACTATAAATGCTATTCTGCTATTTTTTTGAGGTTTTAAGCCACCCAACGGGTAGAACGGAGTATGCCCAGATGATCGAGTAGTCTTAAGGTTTTTTTTGATTCTCGGCCCAGAATCCACTCTCCCCGCACATAGGGGGCGATCTGATCGGGAATACTGACGACACTACCTAGTTTATCTGGGTCGAGCCATTTCATATCTCCCAAACGTTGCACCGCTAAACCGAGGATCGTTTCCTGTTCTTCAATCACAATTACGGGGATTTCGGCTCGATCGGTGTTTAAGGGGCTGCTATCCCCCAAAAATTGCCCGAGATCCGCCACCCAGATCACTTGACCCCGGAGATTGATCGTGCCGAGAAGCAAGGGTGAAGCATTGGGAATGGGGGTAATGCGATCAAGTGGTTGCTGCATCACCTCGCGAATGCCCACGGAACTAAGGGCAAACTCGTCCTGAGAGGGTAGATAAAATCGCAGGTACAGTTCACCGACGGGAGTTTCTAATTCCTGAGTGTCGGGGGCGGTATTTTGAGGGTCACCAGTAAAAAAATCGGTATCGTTAAGCATTTGTTTTGTTCTCCTGTAAGTAGGGTTTGCGGCAAAAAGTTTGTTGGTGGGGTTAGGGGTCAGTCAGGAGTCAGTAGCCGGTCTTTTCAGGCTTTGTTGCCCTCTTTTTTGTACCAGTTTATGTACTAAAAAAAGAATAATGCAAGGTTTTTGAATGTCCCAATCCTATATTCTTGTACTAACATCGGATTTTAACAGGTCAAAAGCCTTATTTTGAAAGGGTTTTACCATTATTCAGCAAGCCTTAAGTAATATTTGGGGTGGCGTTTTTAGCTATCTCGACCTATACCATGACTAGACTGTCCCCGGTGAAGGCGATTTTATCGGCGCAGCAGTTGTTTAACGGTGCAAATGAACTCAATCGGTTCAAAGGGTTTGACAATGTAGGCATCGGCTCCGATTTTCATGCCCTCTGGTGGATGATTGCGACTTTCCGAAGTGAATTGATGCCCAATCCTTGGCAGGCCTTGACTAGCAATCTCGATTATATTCTCCATCCCTTCTATCGTCGCGGTCCTGGCAATCTCGGCATCGGTTGGCTATTGCTGGCCAGTTTGCGACGCGTCTTAATTAGACCTCCTGCAAAAATAGGAACTGATTATGTACAATAAAGTAAAACACTCAGAAAAACCATGACTTACGAAAAAGTAAAAAATTTGAATCCAGAAGAGTTTAAACGCTTTTGTGGAGTATATCCTGAAACATTTAAGGATATGGTGAAGGTTTTGGCTGCCGAAAA
>JAADBR010000075.1 GCA_009995705.1 Microcystis aeruginosa W13-11 | reverse complement strand
ACTGTTTCTCAAATGCCTTTTTTCGCTCCTTATGTTTATTTTTATGCTCACTTTGATTTTTTCTCTCCGTAATTTCTCTCTGTGACAGCTTAGGGTGCGGAATGTGGGATTGAAGCATTGGTTAGAACAAAAAAAAGGCTGATTTGAACATTCCTCAAAAATATCATGATCAGCTATAAGAATTATAAATCTTACTTGTTCAATGTCCTTAAATCGGCAAGCCAAAGGCAATTTATTAGTTAAATCTTTCCAGAAATTTTCAACTAACCAAGACAGAAAATATTCTTTATTATCTAATAGATCGATTTTTTTAAGTTCAATAAAAACAATGCTACCATTTTTTATAATACTCAAAAGTTTTTCAATGATGATTTTTGAGTATTCGTCTTGATTTTCAATTTGCTCGATCCCCAAATGATTTCCCACTCCTTGTAAAAAACCTATTTCATCCAATCGGCTGTCATTTGAGAAGGCCACCTCATAATGCTTCAAGTCTGTTGTCTCATCATTTAATATTTTTCTAAATTCCAAACAAAATAAATCTCCTGCCATATTTAAATAATCGCTTATAAAAAAAAGAGCAGCACCATAATCTGTAAATTGCTCCAAAATACTTCTTACAGTCTTAATTTGTTCTTTGAAGTCAATTTTGGGAAGCTTCTCTTCTAAAGCAAGAGAGCGACGATTAGTATTTACAGTTAAATCTTTACCATATAGCTGACGGTTTAGGTCATCTATTTTCTTGTCTAAATCATTAAGTTTTCTTTGTAAACGAACTCGTTCAGCTTCATCTATTGCTGAACGATATTGGCTATTACAAGCATTTCTTTCTTCAAAGAGATCGGCAATCTCTGATGTAATTCTGTTCCGTTGTTCATCAAATTTCATGGGAATAAAATATTGTTTTTCAAGATTAATAAATATCTGCTTTAAAATCAAATTGGTAATTCACATATCATTTAGCTGACGTTTTAGGTCATCTATTTTCTTGTCTAAATCATCAAGTTTTCTTTGTAAGCGAATTCGTTGAGCTTCATCTATTGCTGAACGATATTGGCTGTTACAAGCATTTAGGGGAACCAGATTTAATCCCTGTGATTCCCCAAATTAATTGCCCCATCGGTTCGGGAAGAGAATGCCGAAAATCCACCCAAGTCATTCCTTCTAGAAAAAGTGGTAGCTCTGATTGATTCGGCGCATTGGGAAGCAGAACTGGAATGACAGGGCAACCTTGCCTCACAAAGCGGCGTAAATAGGCTTCGATTTCTCTCTGTTGCCACGGACCAATGCCACTTCCTCCGACAAAAACTGCGGCTGACTTGATGTTTTGAATCTGCCTCTCAAGTTCTGGCTGCCAAGGTAGTCCAGGCCGTAGTTCCCACTGATCGGCAGAGAAAAACATCAAACACCATTATTTACCCCTCGCCTCAGCCTCTATTGCTGTCATTCTCCTCTCCAATTCCGCCATCCTCTGACTCAACGGCACAGTCTCGGCACAGCCCAAGTAAGCAGCGATCGCACTGATGATCACATTTGTCTTGGACGTGCCAACCCGCTCCACGTACTGGTTGAGTTCGGCGAGGAGGGGTGGGGGAATTCGGACGGCTATTTGTGGTTTGCCCATAACAATTACATTTCTTATCCCGCCATGCTACCAAACGTATGGCTAAATGTCACCCTTTTATTCATTTTTCTTAACGAACGAGGCTCTCTTGGATTTGGTGGGTCTAAGATACATTCCTCCTACGAGGGGGTGTAACGAACCACAAAGGACACAAAGAGCGATCGATTCTATGCAAGTTAAACTTATCACACAGAACCTAGAAGAGCCAAAATTCTCCTTAGCTCAAAAGTATTCGGCAACAATTTTGGCTTTAACTTGGTATTTTGAAAATCTCTGGTGTTATTGGTGACGATAATTCCAGCACTACCAGCGATCGCTAACTCGATCAGATGGTTATCGGCCTCATCCTTTAGATTCGGTCGCCACAAATAATAAATGTAAACCCACTCGCAGACGGCGATAAAGGCGGCGTGTAATTCTCGCAGCTCTTGTTCGTTCAGGGGACATTTAGCCTTGATTTCCTCGCGCTCGATCACCGATTCGTATTCGGTAAATAGTGCGTTTCCCATCAAAGGACGGTAATCACCTTGCAAACACCGTCGGATAACTTCTCTCGCAGGCCCCCTCGATCCGATTAAGGCACTGATGAAAACGCTCGTATCGACCACGATTTTAGGTTTCATTCGCTCATGATAGCATCTACCCCATCTCCTGTGAGAGCGATCGAACGTATTCTTCTCAACGAGGCCACCTTAAATAAACAAACAAAGTTCGGTGATATTTATGAAATTAAAGGACTTTTGCAAGGGGTAAACGGGATAAACTTACAAGTCTCTACCTATTGGATTATCGACTCACTTACGAAAGAAACAAGATTTGTGACTTTATTACCAGACCAAAAGAGTTAGACTATGAAATTTGATATGTTTTCCGAAGTTCAATTAACCGAAGATTTGCCAGAATCTAATTTGTCTTGTGGCACTCACGCGATTATCGTAGATTATTGTCCTCGACCCGAAGGCCAAGAGGATGGCTATGTTTTAGAAGTGTTAAATAATCAGGGAAAAGCCTATACAGTTATCGCTGTAGAAGTTTCCAAGATTGAATTGATTAAAAACCTTAAACAAGATGAATTGCAAATTATATAATTCTGTTATTCTTAGTGGATTTAATCCCCCATCCTAGCAATGGCGAAATGGGAGCAATTTTAGAGGTTTTTAACGCTCTCGGTGAGTCAATTTCAGGAGTTACTGTGCCAATTTCTCTCACCTTTGTAACCCCTAAATCAGGTTTTATGTCAAGCTACTTTGAAAGCCTTACTAGAAAACAGTTTTAGGAACAAGTATAATTACTCACTTGCATAAATGAGATGCTCCCCACAGGACCACAGGACTACAGGACAATGAAATATTTACCGTCCGCTCTTTGGTGAAAGTTGAATAAGTTAAAATCAAAGAGAATATCCCTATCGCTGCAATTTTAATTACCGATGAATCTCCTGAAAGATAGTAAAAAAATCCGTTTTATTGACCTCTTTTGTGGTTTGGGAGGGTTTCGAGTTGCAATTGAACAAGTTTGTCGCCAAAAAAACTTAGCATCTGATTGTGTCTTTTCCTGTGATATAGATAAAGACGCTCAGGCAATTTATCAGGCTAATTTTGGAGAAAAACCCCGGGGAGATATTACCGAAATTGCTGCCCTAGATATTCCCAATCACGATATTTTAATGGCGGGATTTCCCTGTCAACCCTTTAGTATTTGTGGTGATTTAAAGGGATTTGAAGATACCAGAGGCACGCTATTTTTTGAGATTGCCCGCATTTTAAAAGCCAAACAACCCGCAGCATTTATTCTGGAAAATGTCAAGCAATTGCAGGGACATCAACAGGGAAAAACCTTACAAGTTATTCTCGATACTTTACAAGATTTAGATTACTATACCGATTATCGGGTTTTGAATGCGCTTAATTTTGGCCTACCGCAAAAACGAGAACGAATTTTTATCGTTGGTTTCCGAGAAGCGCGGGGTTTTATCTGGCCAAAACCAGCTTTATCTAGAACAAGTTTAACGGAAATTTTAGAGGAAAATGTCTCGGATTTTTATTATGCTTCCGAAAAAATTCAAAAAAGTCGCCTGCTGAAAAGAGAGGGAAAAAAACCTGATAGTGAACCGACTATCTGGCACGAAAATAAAGGAGGAAATGTCAGTGCTTATCCCTATTCCTGTGCCTTGCGAGCAGGAGCATCCTATAATTATTTGTTAGTGGATGGAAAAAGACGCTTAACAGAAAGGGAAATGCTACGTTTACAAGGTTTTCCCGATGATTATCAAATTGTCGGCAGTTATCAAACTATGCGAAAATTAACGGGTAATAGTGTAGCGATTTCCTGCGTAGCTGCTGTGGTTAATTCTGTAATCGAGTCTTTGTTAGATGTTGCTCAAGCATCAACTAATTCATTCTCGTTCAATCGACACCTTAATTAGGAGTTTTAGATAGTGGTAATTATTCAAGAGGCTTTTAATTCCCTATATACACAGACAAAGCATCGGAGATTATAGCTTGTTTGAGTCCTAATTATGTCTCTAAAATTAGCTGACCCATGGCCTTGAGAATTTGGAGCAGATTAATTGCTGATTCAGGATACATTAAATTAAGTTCTGGCATTATCTGATAAGTGGGATTAGTTTCTTGTCTGAGATAGACGAACATATATTGTAAGCCATTAGTCGCTAATCCCCAAACTGAGGGTTGTCTTTCTAAGCTATTGTAGGCATAAGTCAATAATTGAGGTAATCCCTGACGTACTTCGATTCCACTCTCTTTAGCTTCAATGACTAAAATCCAAAAAGGGATATCATTGACAGTTGCTATCGAATTATTTACCGTGACAATATCAAAGCGTCCGCTAATAGTTTTATCTTCATCCACAAGGATAATATTATCAATCCCTTCTTCAACCCTAATCCTAATCGGATAACGATAAAAACCCGCTAACCGCAATAGGGGAAATAGGGTTAAAACTTTAACTTGTCCTTCTGATGCTTTATCTTCCATCAAATAGGGTCGAAAATCGTTGCGGATTTGAACAAGTTCTAATTTTTCTGCCTCGCTGACGGTTTCCAAAGCTAAAAGCTCTGTAAATGAAACATCCTCAAGCTTTTCTTGAAAATTGAGATGACGTTGAACATCAGCAAGGGTTAGTTTACTCGTTTTGAGGGTAAGCATTGATTGAGCAAGCAGTACAGCGCTGTTCCGATTGTAGCGTAAAAGAGGTGTCTCGGCTGTTCTTGCTAACAAAATAAGCGGCTCTCTTAGGTTTGGTGGCCAAAATGTATTCTAAGATACAGTCCTGCTGGCGAGCGAGTGAAAGGAACCACAAAGACACAAAGGACACAAAGATTGAGCGATCATATAGTAAGTTAAACTTATCACACAGAACCTAGAAGAGCCAATAAGCCAAGACAGAAACACCAATTTAACAATAAAGTTGCTGCGTGGGGTGCGGAATGTGGGTTCTATAATAGGAGTTAATCTTCCCATACTTGTCAAACGGCTATGAGTCTCTGTCTCAATCCCGATTGTTCGCACAAAAACACCCCCACGGATAAATTCTGTCATAAGTGCGGTTCTCAATTACTGCTCAGAGAACGTTATCGAGCGCTAAAATTAATCGGTCAAGGGGGTTTTGGTAAGACATTTCAAGCGATAGATGAGGATAAACCCTCAAAACCCTACTGTGTCATTAAACAATTTTTCCCATCCGCGCAGGGAACAGGAACTTTACAAAAAGCAGCAGAATTATTTAAAGAAGAAGCGATTCGTTTAGATAGTTTGGGAAGATACCCACAAATCCCCGAACTTTACGCCTATTTTACCGGTAATGACGGGCGACAATATCTCGTACAGGAATATATCGAAGGACAAAATCTCGAACAAGAATTAAAACAGGAAGGAGTATTTAATGAAGCTAAAATTAAACATCTTTTGTCAGAGATTTTACCGATTCTAGAATTTATTCATAGTAAACAAGTAATTCATCGCGACATTAAACCCGAAAATATTATTCGCAGAAAAAGCGATAATAAATTGATTTTAGTCGATTTTGGGGCGGCAAAATTTGTCAGTCCTTTAAATCGTTCCATGACAGGAACAATTATCGGTTCTGCGGAATATGTCGCACCAGAACAGGGGAACGGGAAAGCAGTTAACGTCAGTGATTTGTATAGTTTGGGTGTAACTGGCATTTATTTATTAACAGGAATATCTCCCTTTGATTTATTCGATGGGGGAGAACACCAATGGGTATGGCGACAGTGGTTAGTCAATAATCCTGTTAGTAATGAGTTAGGAAATATTCTCGATAAATTAATCGAGTTTGGCACGAAAAGACGCTATCAATCAGCGTCAGAAGTGTTGCAAGCTTTGCAGATAAAAACATCAGTATTTATCCCCCAGACAACTATTCAAAAGCCTGTTAATCCCGCTATTTCTGTTCCCCAAACTCCCCCATCTATCCAGCTTAAAAGTGCCAAAGGAATCGATTATCGAAACTTAGAAGATTTATTAAAACGGCAGCAATGGAAGGAAGCGGACATAATAACTTTTGAAACTATGCTGAGAATTTGTAACAGACATAAATTTTTAATGGAAGGAAGCGGACATAATAACTTTTGAAACTATGCTGAGAATTTGTAACAGACATAAATTTTTAAGAGTTGAAGATATAGATATTTTCCCTTGTGAAGACTTACAAATAATTGATCAACTATGGTTAAAATATAGCCAAGAAAAGTTTGGCTTTTCGATTCAAAAACAAATATTTGATCGGCTTGATAATGGTCAACAATATAATGATAAGCTCTGGGATGACTTCGGTTTGATTATAGGATGGCGAAAGGGGAATAAAAACATTAGATACGACAGGGCTATTTTCGATATCAATGCACCTAGAGGACATCTACCATGCCGAATCTTTGATTTGTGGAATTGGGGAGGAGTTGGTGGCGGAACTGGGTCTCTATTTTATTCTCTCGCGTCGAGACTTGTAAAATGTAACATATAAAGGTAACAGTGCGTAGGGTGGGTTAGAGAAGCGTAACCCACCACCCTCCTATCCTGTAAAATAGGGATAATAAAGCTGGCACAATTCTAGGAGAAGATATTTGCCGACTCAAAAACAGAAAGATACCTCTATCTTTATTTGTCAATTGCTTATCTTTTCTCTACCAACCGATATACCTATTCCGCTATGATAGCCGACTCAAAGTTATTTATATTTTAGCTGGAACCAACGAAGACATCAGCATTTTAATCGATGAACAGGGAAATTGGAACTTTGAATTATGAAAAAATCACCTTCGGAAATGACTAACGCAGAACTCCGTCAGTATCTTTCGGAACATCGAAATGAAGAAGCTATTTTTAGGGAAGCACTAGAAGTATTATTAAGCCGAAAAAAAGACGGTTTTAAATATCCCGCACCTCAAACGATGTCCTATAAAGAAATAGAAACAATTTTCAAAGAAAAATTAAATCAAATAATTGAGAAATAGAAATCGTGCGTTATGCGATTATTATCGAAAAAGTGCGATGCCGAAGGCACTGCGTAGCAGCACGCCAATTTTGTAGATTTTGTAGGGTGCGTTAACGCGCGTGTAACGCACCGCTAATGTTTGGGATAAAATGGAGAAGTTTCAATGGGATCAAGTGCGATCGCTCTGAGAAATGATCGAGGTCAAACATGACAGTGCAATAACTTCGTTACAGAGATAGGATAGTAGAATAGAGGGGGCTACCATACGGCTGCTTCAGGCTTTAATTTAGTCTTGTCGATCAGTTATTATCATGAAAGAAAAAGTGTACTTGGATTCCACGGTTCCGAGTTATTACTTTGATGAGCGTGAAGCTCTAAAAACTTTTACCGAAATCACAAGGAAGTGGTGGTCGGAGATGTCCAGTTATTATGATTTATATATTTCGGATGCCGTGCTTCAAGAACTAACCAACGGAAACTATCCGCGTAAAGCTGAAATTATTCATTTGGTTTCGACGATTCCTTTACTACCGCCGACTTCTGCTCTTGAACAAGTTGTCGAGTTTTATCTTGCCAACTATGTCATGCCAAGGTCTCTTGTGGGCGACGCTCTACATCTTGCCTATGCCAGCTATTTCGACATTCAATATCTCGTTACTTGGAATTGCAACCACCTAGCGAATGCTAACAAACGGAAGCATATTCGCATTATCAATGCCCGCCTTGGTTTGTCAACACCTGAAATTGTCACACCACTTGAACTATTCAAAGAGGAGAATAACTTATGATCCGCTCAGAGATTTTGCAAGAAAAAGATAAAACTCAAACAAGATTATCGGAGGAATGCACGTCTATCCATGACTATTTAGTTAAGTCTCGCATTGCTGCGGAAAAGGCTGCGGAATCCTACGGGTTTACTCTCAAGTATGCTGAAGAAATTCATAAAATTCGAGAAGAACACGGCAAAGCTTTCAACGCCAACACAACAGCCTCTTAGGTTGGGTGGAACGAAACAATACTGGCTCGAAAATGGCTCAGTTATGAGAAATTTGCACGGTGAATAGATAACTTTATGAGAAAATGGAAAGGTAATGCAATCCTCTAAGCCAGATGACTATAGCAGAGCTATTCCCTACTTTGAGAAATCTGCCTCGTGCAGACAAGTTGAAGGTGATGCAATTTCTGATCGCAGAACTAAGTAAGGACGAGGAGCCAAGCCTACAGCCAGGAGCAACATATTTACTCTCGTCGCCGCTTAATTCACACGCGGCGGCGCAGCAACTTGCTCAAATGCTAGATTCCGAGCAAGCAACGCACAATGGGTAACGCCAAACGATTTAACTTTACCGAAGGATTCGATGGGTTTGGTGTCCCCGATGCCTTGCCTCAACTACCTGTATCTCTCACATACCAAGATAGATCCGTAGAGTTTTCAGCTGAATTTACCATGACATTGACAACTGAGGATACTCAAGACAATCAACAACAGATACTCACTGAGTTACGAGAATTAAAAAAGGAAGTTGAGCAATTTAACCAAAAATTCGATAACTATCAAAAAGCTACACAATGGGTAGTTCAGTTAGCATTTAGCTTAATTGCAGCCGCTACTGTAACTGTGATTGTCTCAACCGTGCTAGGTAAATAGCACCAAAATATTACATTATTCCGAGGACGATCAGTTAGTTTTAATCGAGATTCTAGATTTTGGTTGTTCTCTATCGTAAGATGCTAGAAAAGAACTTGCAAAATCCATATCTTCTCGTGAATCGATTAAAATATAGTTATTAGTTAATGTCCATCTCACAACAATTTCAATCATGAAAGGTATTCAGTATATTGTCGATGAAACAGGAGAAAAAACAGCGGTTGTTATCGATCTAAAAGAATGGGGTCAACTGTGGAATGAGTTTTATCAAAATTTACTCGATCGCTCTCCCGTAAACGAAGACTGGATAAATCGATCGCCTTTTCGAGAAAAATTAGATCAAGCTCTCGCATGGAATGCTAATCATCCACCGCAGTTATCAGCTCTAGAATCCCTAGAGAGCAAACTCGAAAATAATGAGTGAGGTTTTACTTGATCTGAACAATCCAATTTTTCAGCGAGATTTATTCAATTTATCCAAAAGTGAAGCATCATCCGCTCTGAAAACTTTCAGGAAAATTTCTCAACTAACTTGGGAGCAGTTATATCAAGATCAAGGATTAAAATGGGAGAAAATTAATTCTAAAAAAGGTCAAAAAGGAGAAAACTTGTACAATTTTAGAATCACGCAAAAATGTAGAGCAATTGCTGCTAGAGAAGGTGATTATTTACGAATACTTTCTTTACATTCCGATCACGATTCAGCTTATCAATAATAATCTAGAGAACTTTTAGAGGAACTCCAAATGCTAGAAATTAACAAAAGCTATGTATTAGACAAAGATCAAAATCCCATTGCCGTTCAGATTCCCATTGCTGAATTTGAAAAAATCGAAGAAATCCTAGAGGATTACGGCCTGGGAAAACTCATCGAAGAAGTTGAAAATGATCAAATCCTAGACAAAGAAAAAGCCTTACAATATTTAGAATTGCTTAAAAACAAAAATATGGAAAGTTGAATACAACAAGAGATTTTTAAAAGAATTAAGTAACCTCAGTTCGGGATAAGCTAAAACCCTGATCCTACCGTAGCCTGAAACTCCTATTCTTTCCTGGAAGCTATGGCAAAATTCCCTTAAACCGAACTGGCGTTAATTATGCAAGAACTCTAGTAATCAGTGGACATCTTCAATAATTAAGATTTTAGCTTGGTTGAGAGTTTGAACATTTGTACTAAAATTTCCAAGACGCAGTTTAAATCCCTGACAGCTTATAAACTTGAAACTTTAGCGGCTTAAATCGCACCATTGAGGGGAAATCCCCCTTAACTAGGTACGGTAAGCCCCTAGGAGCCGACAAACTGGTCAATCTAGAATAATCTCTAGGGTATAAAAGTAATCTCTTATAGAAAATGCAGCCAACCAATCCACAACAATTTACAGAAAAAGCTTGGGAGGCAATCGTCAAAACGCCGGACATTGCCAAACAGAACAGCCAGCAACAAATCGAAAGCGAACATCTAATGAAAGCCCTTCTTGAACAGGAGGGATTAGCGGGCAGTGTCTTTAGTAAAGCTAATATTAGTCTAGCCCGTTTGCGGGATCGAACCGATGACTTTATCCGTAGTCAACCGAAAATCTCTAACCCCGGCGACTCGATTTATTTAGGTCGTAGTTTAGATAGTTTACTCGATCGAGCGGAAAATTATCGGCGAGAATTTGGAGATGACTTTATCTCGATCGAGCATTTGATTTTAGGTTACGCTAAAGATGATCGCTTCGGTAAAAATATTTTTCAAGAATTCGGACTTACCGAAAACAAACTCAAAGAAATTATTCAACAAGTCAGAGGTAGTCAAAAAGTGACCGATCAGAATCCAGAAGGCAAATACGAAGCCCTAGAAAAATACGGACGGGATCTGACCCAATTGGCACGGGAAGGAAAATTAGACCCCGTAATTGGACGAGATGACGAAATCCGTCGCACGATTCAAATTCTCTCGCGTCGGACTAAAAATAACCCGGTTTTAATCGGGGAACCGGGAGTAGGAAAAACCGCCATTGTCGAAGGATTAGCCCAGCGGATTATTAACCGCGATGTGCCAGAATCTCTGTTAGATCGGACTCTCATTTCTCTCGATTTAGGTGGCTTAATTGCGGGAGCAAAATATCGCGGAGAGTTTGAGGAAAGATTAAAAGCTGTCCTCAAGGAAGTCACCGAGTCCCACGGCAATATCATCATGTTTATTGATGAAATTCATACCGTTGTCGGTGCGGGAGCCACTCAAGGGGCAATGGATGCGGGCAATTTATTAAAACCAATGTTAGCCCGGGGTGAATTGCGTTGTATTGGGGCCACTACCCTCGATGAATACCGCAAATATATCGAAAAAGATGCGGCGTTAGAAAGACGCTTCCAAGAGGTTTTAGTAGATGAACCAAATGTGGTCGATACTATTTCGATTCTTCGCGGTCTTAAAGAACGTTATGAGGTGCATCATGGGGTAAAAATTGCCGATAATGCTTTGGTGGCAGCGGCACTGCTTTCTAATCGTTATATTAGCGATCGCTTTTTGCCCGATAAGGCCATTGATTTAGTTGATGAAGCGGCGGCCAAATTGAAAATGGAAATCACTTCTAAACCGGAAGAACTCGATGAAATTGATCGCAAAATTCTCCAGTTAGAAATGGAAAGACTTTCCCTACAACGGGAGTACGATCCAGCTTCGCGAGAACGGTTAGAAAAGTTAGAAAAAGAACTGGCTAACCTCAAGGAAGAACAATCGGGATTAAATGCCCAATGGCAAGGAGAAAAAGAGATTATCGATAGAGTTCGTGGAGTTAAAGAAGCGATCGAACAAGTTAATCTAGAAATTCAACAGGCCGAACGAGATTATGATTATAATCGTGCCGCCGAATTAAAGTTCGGAAAATTAACCGATCTGCAGCGGCAAATGTCCGCCCTAGAAACTCAATTGGCCGACAAACAAACCACCGGCAAAAGTTTATTAAGGGAAGAAGTTCTCGAATCGGATATCGCCGAAATTATCTCGAAATGGACGGGAATTCCTCTCAATAAATTAATCGAATCGGAAAAAGAAAAACTCCTCAATCTGGAAGACGAATTACACGAAAGTGTCATCGGTCAAGAAGAAGCGGTCACAGCCGTAGCCGAAGCGATTCAACGTTCCCGCGCTGGTTTATCGGATCCCAACCGTCCCACGGCCAGCTTTATTTTTCTCGGTCCGACGGGTGTTGGTAAGACAGAATTAGCGAAAGCTCTAGCACGCAATCTCTTTGACACGGAAGAGGCTCTAGTTCGCATCGATATGTCGGAATACATGGAAAAACACAGCGTTTCCCGTCTCATGGGTGCGCCTCCGGGATACGTCGGCTACGATGAAGGAGGCCAATTAACCGAGGCAATCCGGCGTCGTCCCTACTCTGTCATCCTCTTTGATGAGATTGAAAAAGCCCATCCCGACGTTTTTAACGTTATGTTACAAATCCTTGACGATGGGCGCTTAACCGACTCTCAAGGTCATCTGGTTGATTTCAAAAATACCATCATTATTATGACCAGTAATATCGGTTCTCAATACATTTTAGACGTGGCTGGTGATGAGTCTCGTTACGAAGAAATGCAGGCACGGGTGATGGAAGCAATGCGGAATAGTTTCCGTCCCGAATTCCTCAATCGCATCGATGAAACGATCATTTTCCACAGCCTACAAAAAGCACAACTGCGCTCAATTGTCAAACTACAGCTATCCAATCTCAGCGACCGCTTGATGGAACAAAAATTAGCCCTGAAACTTGCCGATATTGCCCTCGATTATCTAGCAGAAATTGGTTACGATCCAGTGTACGGTGCGCGACCCCTAAAACGGGCAGTACAAAGATATGTGGAAACTCCAATCGCTAAGGCAATTCTGCGCGGCGAATTCAAAGGGGGAGACATGATTTTTGTCGATGTGGCCGATGAAAGATTGACCTTTAAACGGTTAGCTTCCCCGGTAGTAACTGCTTAATTAAGTAGGGTTGGCTGAAAAAGTACGGGCGAAGCATTCGGATAGAAAATCTCCGGTTTCACTGATAGGTTATTGCCCGAATGCTTCGCCCCTACACCGACGCGGGCCGATGAAGATGCAAGGTTTTGAACCACGATTCTCTCAAAATCTTGCACCTGTTTCGCGAGAAAAGCCCCAAAACCCTTACTTTGCATACATTTCACATTTATTCAGCAAGCCCTAAGTAGGGTTGGCTGAATATTACTGGAAGCTTTACTAAAAAATGGTTTTGGGACTTCTTTAGTCAAAAAAGTCCCAACAGCTTATTCCTTCTTAACACCCTTACTGACAAAGAAAAAACTGAAATCAGCTCAGGATAAGGGTTGTAGTGCTTACTGACAAAATTGTTAAGAAAGATGCCTATAAGCGATAGCCTTGATAAGGGGGGTGGCGATAGGCGAAAAAATCAGGGCAGAATTTGCTTACTAATAATTTTTCCCGTCGCATCCAGATCATAGACAATTGGAACTCCCGTGATTAACTCCAAACCGGGGACTTCTTCTGGGCTAAGATTTTCTAAGGTCATAATCATTGCCCGCAAGGAATTACCGTGAGCTGCCACCAAGACATTATCACCCTGTCGGATATGGGAGAGAATACGACTCTGAAAAAAGGGTGCAACTCGGGCGACGGTGTCCTCTAAACTTTCACCTCCGGGAGGACGAGTAAAATAGGATCTACGCCATTCCTTAACCTGTGCCTCTCCAAATTTAGCGGCAGTTTCGGCTTTATTCAAACCCTGTAAATCACCATAATAGCGTTCGTCGATGGACTGACTGGGAAAAATCGGAATTTCCTGACTGGGATCACCATCGTACCGATCCCAGCCGTGCCAATCGGGATCATCCCTATCGTGTTTAAAAATAGGGATTTTACCGGCGCGAATTTCATCACACTCAGTTAGACAAATTATTGCCGTTTCCATAGTGCGAATTAGGAGACTGGTAAAACAGACATCGATCGTGATATTGGCTTCTTTCAGTTTACAGGCAGCGATCATCGCTTCAGCACGACCGCGTTCACTTAAGGGAACATCGACCCATCCAGTGAATTTATTGGCCGCATTCCAAAGACTTTGGCCGTGACGAATTAATACAAGTTTTGACATGGGTTTTCTTGGGAAGTGGGGAAGTGGGGAGGTGGGGGTGTGGGGAGGTGGGGAGAACAAATAGAAATAATCTCCTTTCCCCTGACCCCCGACTCCTAGAACTTAGGAAATGGTGTGAATTTTGAGGAAATTGGTGCCTTTAGTTTTCTGCATGGGAATTCCCGCCATAATCAGGATTTTATCGCCGGATTGGGCTAGATTTTTCTGAAGCAGAATTGATTCCGTTTGCTTTAACACATCCTCAAAGACGGACACCTGATGATCAAGAAGAATCGGGATCACACCCCAGACTAGGTTGAGACGGTGATAGACTCGTTTGTCGGGAGTCATGGCAATCACAGGAACCGAGGGACGTTCCTTAGAAGCCAGTAGCGAAGTGTAGCCAGAGGTGGTAAAAGTGACAATATAACGCAGATCAAGGGTTTGATCGATCGCCACTAAAGCCTCACTGAGAGCGTGAGTTTCATCGGACTGATTGGGGGGAGCATTATCAAACTTCACATCCGCTTCCACATCCTGGGCGATTTTGGCCAACATAGCCACCGCTTTGACGGGAAAATCCCCCACTGCTGATTCTCCCGATAACATCACCGCATCGGTTCCATCGATAATTGCATTAGCCACATCACTGGCCTCGGCCCGAGTCGGTCGGGGATTGTGAATCATGCTTTCTAACATCTGGGTGGCAGTGATGACGGGAATAGTTTTCATGTTGCAGAGTTTGATAATGCGTTTTTGCAACATGGGGACTTTTTCGGGACTTAATTCTACCCCCAAATCGCCCCGAGCTACCATAATTCCGTCACATTCCTCGACAATTGACTCTAAATTTTCGATCGCTTGCGGTTTTTCAATTTTAGCTATCACTGGCATATCCGCACGATTTCTCTCGGCTAAAAATGCCTTAATCGCCCTGATATCTTCTCCTTTACGCACAAAACTCAGGGAAACCCAATCAACCCCCTGAGCAAGACCAAATTCTAGGTCTTGTTTGTCTTTTTCGGTCATGGAAGGTAAGCGCAAATTGAGATGGGGTAGATTAACTCCCTTGCGACTTTTGAGAATTCCTCCCTCCAATACTTGACATTTTAGGTCTTTTCCGTTAATTTCAACGATTTTTAGCTCTAATAAGCCGTCATCAAGGAGAATTTGCTCACCTAGCTGTGCTTCCTCGGCCAGATAGGGATAATCGATCGAAGCGGTGTTCGGTTCTCCCTGATACTCATCCATGGGTACAAGGGTGAGATAATCGCCGTTGTTGATGGTAATGGAACCATTGGGGAGATTACCAACGCGAATTTTTGGACCTTGTAAATCTTGCAGGAGAGTGATCGGATTGTCTAATTCTTGAGAAATTTGCCGTAAAAGGCTAACAACTCTCGCATGATCTTCGTAGCTACCGTGGGAAAAGTTTAGCCGCGCTACATTCATCCCCGCACCGATCATTTCCTTGAGGACTTCCGGCGAATTACTGGCAGGGCCGATCGTGGCTACGATCTTAGTTCTATGGGTAATAATTGACATGGAACCCTTACTAATCGATCTTGGGACGATTACATGATATTCACTTTAGGTTAACTAACGGTGAAGCAGAAAACAAATTAAGCTTTTCCACAGACTTGTCCCATTTTTCTTTATTGTTAGCAGGCATCTTTCTCCCCCTCTCCCGGGGTTTGGGGATGAGGGCAATTAACTATCTCTGCTATAAGCGAGGGTCTTCACCCCGACATTTGAGATCAACTCACCGAGTTGCACTTTTTTGCTGGCGTTATCAATGTCTAAACCGACTAGATTCCCTAATTCATCGTAATCAGCAACGACACCTTCAGAAATTTCTTGGCTATCAACACTGGGTTTGTCTGTAAGGTGGATATAAAGGGAGTCCGTTTCTGGGTAGTAGTTAATCTTCATGGTTTAAAGCTCTGCTAGGGTAACGACTCTCAAGTAATGATCGCCAAATTCTTCTATTTTTGCCCAAAAGCGAAAACGATTATCTTCTTGGGGTTCACAACGGATAGGGTTTTCGATCACGTAAATACACCATTCTTTTTTGAGGTAAGGGCGTTTTGTCAAAACATCATTTTTAAAATAGCTAGTAAATGTATATTTTGGCATGGTAATGGTTGTAGTCGTTATTCGATCATGGCAATTAATTCATCAAATTTCAAGGTCACTAAATCTAATTTTCGGCTGTCCCGCTCCCCCCTAACCCCCCGATGTCGGTAGGGCAGGGGTTGGGTGTTATTGGCGAGATTGGTAGTAATAGAAGCAGGGTTGGTAAAAGTGGTTATCAGACTGCCAGGAACTCCACCGTTGTTGCCATAGAGACGAACAAACAAGTTACCTGCGATGTTTTCTCTGAATAAAAGAGTGACAGATTCAAGATTATAACTGCCACTGCCAGTGGTAAAGCTTGATCCTGACCACGCATCTTCCAAGACTGAACCCGAGCCATTACTTGATTGACTTAAGTTTTCAACAAGGGTAACAGCAGAAGCCTGTTGCCCTAAACTCAAGGAAACAAGGAGAGCAAGGCTACTCCCCCGATTTTTGCCAGAATTTGCTGATTTTTGCTCATTTTTAAGCTCATAAAGTGAAAAATAGAACGATGCTTGATTGATGGTTGATCTTCTGAGACACTGCCTAAAAAATAAACCCACCGGCAAAATAGCAGAGTTTCTCGTTTCTGGCAAGGGGTGGAGAGACCCAAGACTAAACCCCTAAAACCGGCTTTCACGGTAGGATAAACTAATAACCATCTCCGCTCGTTTAGATTTCGTTATGACCAACACATTAGACGATAAAGCCATAGTCAAGGACTATTTTAACGCCACAGGATTCGATCGCTGGCGCCGGATTTATGGGGATGGCGAGGTTAACAAAGTACAAAAAGATATTCGCATCGGTCATCAACAAACGATCGATACCGTTATCGGTTGGTTAGAAAGTGATGACAATTTGCCCAATCTCTCAATCTGTGATGCTGGTTGTGGAGTCGGTAGTCTTAGTATTCCCCTCGCTAAAGCGGGCGCGACTATTTTCGCTAGTGATATTTCCGAGAAAATGGTGACAGAAGCCAAGGCAAGAGCGGCCAAAGAGTTAGCAGATACCAGTAAACTCACCTTTGCCGTTCAAGATTTAGAAGCATTAACCGGCCAATATCACACAGTCATCTGTGTTGATGTTCTCATTCACTATCCCACAGAAGAAGCCTTAGGCATGATTAAACACCTGGGATCCCTAGCTCAATCCCGTTTAATCCTCAGTTTTGCTCCTAAAACCTGTTTATTAACCATTCTCAAGAAAATTGGTCAGTTTTTCCCCGGTCCGAGTAAAACCACTCGTGCCTATCAACACAAGGAAAAAACTATAATCGCCGCTCTCAACGAAAATGGCTTTAAAATTGAACGGACGAGTATGACTAGCACTCGTTTCTATTTTTCCCGTATCCTCGAAGCTGTCCGCAGTGAATAAACAATGGCAGTCACCACCAACAAATTAATCGAGTGGAAACAGCAAAAACGCGCGATTGTTACTCTCACAGCATGGGATTATCCGATCGCGCGACTGCTCGATCGAGCAGGAATTGATATTATCTTGGTAGGTGATTCCTTAGCTATGACCGCTTTGGGCTATCCTACCACTTTACCGATCACCCTAGAGGCGATGATTCACCACGCAGCGGCCGTATCTCGCGGGGTAAAACAAGCTTTAGTTGTCTGTGATTTGCCTTTTCTCAGCTATCAGGAAAGTGTCAGTCAGGCAATTCACTCCGCCGGAAGAATGTTAAAGGAAGCGGGAGTGCAAGGGGTAAAATTAGAGGGAGGTTATCCCGCTATGATCGAGACTATTAGTCGTTTAACCGAGATAGGCATCCCTGTTATGGGTCATATCGGATTAACTCCCCAGTCGGTGCATCGGTTAGGATACCGTCAGCAGGGAAAAACTCCATCGGAGGCACAAAGATTAATCGAGGAAGCTTTAGCCTTGGAGAAAGCGGGAGTATTTGCCCTGGTTTTGGAACATATTCCCGCTAATTTAGCCGCTACTATCACCGATAAATTGACTATCCCGACGATTGGTATCGGTGCGGGGGAAGATTGTGATGGTCAGGTGTTAGTAACGGCGGATATTCTAGGATTAACCGAAAAAGCTCCCCCTTTTGCCAAAGTTTATGCTAATTTAAGCGAGACAATTACAAAAGCAGTGGTGGAATTTGCCAAGGATGTGAGGGGAAATGAATAGCGGCGAAAAAGCTACTTTTGGGGCTGGCTGTTTTTGGAAAACCGAGGACTCATTTCGGCGTTTACCCGGGGTTTTAGCCACTTCTGTGGGTTATATGGGGGGACATTTTCCCAATCCTAGTTATCTCGATGTGTTATCGCGAATTACCGGTCATGCGGAAGTGGCACAAATTGCTTATAATCCCCACGAAATAAGCTACGAGGCTTTATTAGCCGTTTTTTGGTCAATTCATGATCCGACTCAGTTAAATCGCCAAGGACCGGACCGGGGAGAACAATATCGATCGATTATTTTTTATCACACCCCAGAACAAAAGTTAATCGCCACCGCTGCCAAGGGTCAACTACAACTATCGGGAAAGTTTCAGCAGGATATCGTTACTTTGATTGAACCCGCAGGAGATTATTATCAGGCCGATCAGTCCCATCAACAGTATTTAGAGAAAAAACAAGCTCGATCGGTCGAGAATTTCTAGAAGAAAATATGCGGACAGGTTCGCGGTATAATGTGAAATTGCTTTCGCAGGAGATGAGGAAAAATGCCCGAGGCGGTCGGAGTCATTCAAACGTTGGGTTTTCCCCCCGTTTTAGCGGCGGCGGATGCCATGGTTAAAGGGGGACGAGTCACCCTAGTTTATTTCGATCTAGCGGAAAGGGGCGAATTTTTGGTGGCGATTCGCGGTCCGATTTCCGAGGTTAAACCGGCAGTAGAGGCTGGATTAGCGGCGGCCATGACCGCTTTTGGTGGTAATGTGGTCAGTCATTACATCGTACCCAATCCTCCAGAAAATGTCCTGGCGGTTTTACCAGTGCAGCATACGGCTAAGTCGGACCGTTTTCGCAGTTAATTTCCCTAGGGATTGGCCCCAAACTAGACTATAGTTAAAGACTGGGAAATAGATTGGATTCTATCAATTGAACTTATCTGATTTTTGTTATTAGGAGTTAATTTATGACAGCCCAACCCGCGGTGGGATCGATCGAGACAAAAGGTTTCCCCGGTATTCTAGCGGCCGCCGATGCGATGGTAAAAGCAGGACGGATCACGATTGTTGGTTATTTAAGGGCAGGAAGCGCCCGTTTTACCCTCAATATTCGTGGGGATGTACAGGAGGTAAAAACCGCTATGGCTGCCGGCATTGAAGCCGTCAATAAAACCGAGGGGGCAGCTTTAGAAACCTGGGTCATTATTCCCCGTCCTCACGATAACGTAGTGGCTATTCTACCGATCGATTATAGCGAGGCAGTGGAACCTTTTCGCGCTGCTGCCGACGGTATGATGGCACCAATCCGTCGTTAATCTTCAAGGTCAATTTTTTGTTACTGGTTGGAACTTGTCTAGTTCCAACTTAGTTTTTAATGGTGATTTAAGTTTTAGTCAGAAAACCAAATTTGATAATTGCTGCAACAGTTGCACCGATAACAGTGACTATCAAAGCTCATATTTGGGCTGTTGCCCTTTCTTTCAAGTCTTTGACATCCTCTTTGAGTTGGGAAACTTCGGCCTCTATTTTCGGTAATACTTCTAGTTTTGTTTCGATTCGCTCTAAGCGATTGTCAAGTTTAGCGAGAATATCTTTTAAGTCAGTTTCAATGATAATAGGGTCACTCATGGGGAGATTCTTCTTTTGGGGACTAGGAGGGATCAATTTGTATTGACAGTTCCTCACAATCTTGATCAAGGAGAATACCTACGGCTTGAGAGAGGTGTAACTGATTTTCAATCTAGCAAAATATTAGGTAAAGTAACGATATAGCGGTTAATTGTTGTTTTCGCGTTAAGTCAAGGAATGGCTTCGGTTAGAGATTCAAACGTAATTTAAAGATTGATGGTGGTACTCATGAAATTTATCCAAATAGGATAAAAAGTTAAATTTTGAGAATCGCTTTAATTTTCATGATTGGTATAGGTGATCAAGGGTTTCTAATCTAATGTAGCCTGAATTTTTGCGAGGAGTTCCTCACCGTCTTTCCTTAGGGGAATGCCTAGCTCTTGGGAGAATTTAAGGGCTTGTTGGCAATAGTTAAGAGCGCGATTGCAGTCTTGAGAATTGTCCATCATATTTAAGCGTTAAGCCACAGCAAAGCCTGTATAGGGTCTAATTTCAGGGGATTTAAAGGCTAAAATAATCTGGTTTTGAGGGATTCCTGCGGCTACTAATTCATCGGCAATACCATCCTCAGTTCCGTCGTGTTGAATCCAAATTTTTTGATCAATAATATCAATATGTAATAGGGTTCCTTAGATTCGATAACCATTTTGCCAACCTGTTTCAACCGATAAATCGCGATCGCGGGTTTGATCTAGGACTCATTCGATTTGGATTTGGCGTTCGGTGTCGAGGAAGTCGGCATAATCTTGGAATGTTTTTTCAATAATTTGCCGATATTGGGCAATTAAGGAATCCATCGTACAATTACCTCCTGGTTGGGATCAAAACTAAATAACTGAATAATACTATCTTCAATTAAGGTTTGACGTGCTTCTTCTTCAAATACTGTTTTGCAGGTGTTTTCGCCAACAGCCAAAAATAGTTTATATTTGGGATAATAACGCCTTAAAAGATGGGTATAAACGACAAATTGACCAACTGCTTCTTCAAGGTCTTTCATGTCAGAGGGACGAGTAAAGCTCTTAATTTCAATGGCTATTTTTTCTGTTCCTTTTTCTGCGGCTAATAGTCTTTCTGCTCCCAAATCAACAAACAGGTTTTTACCTCTTACTAAACGAATCCGTAGGGGGTTATGGGTAATTGTCCAGCCGTCTTTGATTAGGGCGTGTTTTACACAGTCATGGAAAATATCTTTGGCAGGCATTTTTTATGGTTCGGCGATTGCGTTATTTAGCCAGTCAGCAATAGTCTCGATTAGGTTGGGAAGGATAGAGGGGAATTTTTCTGACTTGAAGCAACGTGCTAGTTGATAGGTGTTGTCCAAGAAACGGGAACGGCGATAACATCTAATGTCTCATTATTGGCAAAAATTTCTAGGAAATAACCTGCTTCTGGTTGTTGTTCGCTAGGAGGTAAAATTCTAGAATCGTCCCTTGATCGCCTTTTTGAAAGATCGTGTTGAACTCTAAATATAGAGTGTCCGTATCTTGAAAGTAGGTGATTTTCATGGTTTAAAATTTCTCTAATTTAAATAAGTTGTAAGTTATCTTTTTTTTCTAAGTCGTTAAGAGATTGATTCGTGATGAGAGAATAAAGAACATCGGGGTCTAAATCAGCCCCATTTTCCCAATAAATTGTTCCCCAATCAGGATTAATTTTGACAGTTTTAAAAAAATCTAAGTCTTTGAGCGGTTGAAAAATGCCAACAAACTCGATAATTTCTTCAAGATTAATAATCCCCTCTTGGTTATCTTCAAATTTAAGATATAGCTGATAATTATTTAGAGGTTTCACTTCAATAATATCTTTTAGCATGGTTTATCCATTTATTCTATTTAACTGGTTCTCAATCTGGCGAAACATTAGGGGAAGTAACGATAAAACTTGCGACGATGAAGAACACGAGCAAATGTAATTGTATCTTCTTCAACAAAAAAAACAATTCTATAGTCACCAATTCGGATACGATAGGCATTTCCAAGCATGACGTGCGGTTCCTGCGTGTTGGGCTAATAATGAGCGTTGTTGATTATTTAGTTCTAACTCAGTCTTAAATCCCAGTAGCAACGTCTCTTAACTCCTCTACGATTTTTCTATTTGTATGGCTTCTAGAGCCATACAATCTAGCGGAAAATACCGTAATAATCTCTAAGACATCTTGTGCTAAATCCTCCTCAAATGTACTGTCTTCAGTGCGATTAATAATGACAACTTCAGTCCCGAATTGCTGACACAGGCTAAAGATTAATTCCCTACCAAATCTAAGTAATCTATCCTTATGAGTTAAGACTAATCTCTCTACTTTACTATCAACAATCAACCGAATTAATCGCTTTAATCCTTTTTTGTTGTAGTTAAGTCCTGAA
>JAADBR010000074.1 GCA_009995705.1 Microcystis aeruginosa W13-11 | reverse complement strand
AATCCCATTGCGATAGGGTTCCAATAAACAGGGATTTTGGCATAATTTGCCTAATAATCCCAACTGAGAGGGAATTTCAGAGATATTAGGACTAAAATACACATCAATTTCTTTAATTTCTGAGGTGACTTCTTTACTGACAACCACTGTACCGTAGGGAGAAAGAAGGGTTTCTAAGAAGTCTTTGCTAAATTTATCCCAAATAAAGCGAGTCATTTCAGTTATCAGTTACCAGTTATCAGTTATTAGTGACTACCACCTAAACTCGGTAGCTTGAAAAAGGTTAATTGCCTCAGTTGCTGATTTTAGCCTCTAGATTAATCATCGAGAATTGAGCAAGCGATCGCATTTATGATCTGATTCTAATTTATTGAGGTTCGTTAAGAATAGCGATAATTGACATTTCTTAAGGTTTTATCTCCCACTACTGATAATTAACATTAACAACGGATATATCTTTTACTTACCTGATACTTTTTAACAGATTAACTGTCTAATCGGGAAATCTTTACTATAATTCTTTATTGGGTAATCGCGACAACAGGATCATACAAGTTTGCCTTACTGTTTGGGTATCGGGATGATTTTCTCCTAATCTTTCTTGACAAATAGCAATAGCTCTCACACACAACGGTTCTGCTTCTGCGTATCTGCCTTGGGATTCGTATAATACCGCTAAATTATGGAGACTTTTAGCAACACTAGGATGATTTTCTCCTAATCGCTGTTCTTTCAGAGAAAGGGAGCGCTTATACAACAGTTCCGCTTCTGCGTATCTGCCTTGGCATTGGTACAAAAAAGCTAAATTATTGAGACTTTGTGCAACATCGGGATGGTTTTCTCCTAATAGCTGTTCTTTCAGAGAAAGGCATCTCTTAGACAAGGGTTCCGCTTCTGCGTATCTGCCTTGCAAGCGGTATAATTCCGCTAAATTATTGAGAATGGTAGCAAAATGAGGATGGTTTTCTCCTAATAGCTGTTCTATCAGAGAAAGGCATCTCTTAGACAAGGGTTCCGCTTCTGCGTATCTGCCTTGGTATTCGTATAGCACTGCTAAATTATTGAGACTTTGTGCAACATCCAGATGGTTTTCTCCTAATAGTTGTTCCCTTAGAGAAAGGGAGAGCTTATACAAGGGTTCCGCTTCTATGTATCTGCCTTGGCATCGGTATAATTCTGCTAAATTATTGAGACTGGTAGCAACAATGGGATGGTTTTCTCCTAATCGCTGTTTTATCAGAGAAAGGGAGTGCTTATACAAGGGTTCCGCTTCTGTGTATCTGCCTTGGGATCGGTATAATCCTGCTAAATTATTGAGACTGTCAGCAAAATGGGGATGGTTTTCTCCTAAGCGAGATTGGATTTCTTCACAACATTTTGTTAAGGTAACTGCTGCTAAATTATATTCTCCCTGTCCCTTATAAAATAAAGCTACCCCAAGAAACACCAAAATTAAATTATCTTCTGGGTTGGAAATATCATCTAACATGGTTTGACTGACAAGTTGCAGATGGGGAATTGCGGGAGTTACTGCTGCAATAATCTCCCTTGTGGGGGTTTGCGGGATAGTTTTAGCAATGGTTAACAAAGTTTCCACAAAAGCGCATCGATAAAGAGAATTTATCTGAGGAATTGCCTGTAATTGCCGTTGAAAAAATTCTCTCAAGAGGGGATGAATCCGATAAAAAGAATAGTCCTCATCGACGGGTTGCATCAGATGAGAATTATCCAATTGTCCCCGCGCTTCTTCTAGTTCGCTTTCGGTAATTTCCGTGGATTTTGCCGTATCTTCTAGCAACGTCCAAGCAATAGCCACCGGTGCGAATAAACTCAACAGCATTGCCACTTTTTGAACAGCAGAACTTAAATCATCCCAACTGATTTTAATTGCGGCTGCTACCCCTAAATGTCCATAATCTCTGTGGTTTCTTTCCTTAGTTAAAGCAGTATGAGCTAAATTTAATTTATCGCGTAAATGGCTAAACTTTAAATGACGATTTTTCGCTAAATATTCCCCCACTAACTCCACTGCTAAAGTTAAGCGTCCTAAAATTTCGTGACAAATCTGTTCTACTAAAGCTTTTTCTTGCTCAACTTTAGCAGTACCAACAATTTTGGTTAATAATTCTACACATTTATCCAAGGATAAAACATCTAAAGCTATAGACTCAAATTCCGTACTAAGACACCTTTCCCTAGTAGTGACTAATATCTTAATCCTAGAATCTTTTGGTAACATTCGATTAGGAATTCTGTCGATATTGGGGACATCATCGAGAATTAATAATAATTTTCCCTGCTGAGGTAGCCAATTTTGCCAATACCAGTTCACTTGTTTTTCTAAAGATTCTTTTTTCAATATTTCTGGTAAAGATAGATAGGGACCAGCTAATTTAACTATTTCTTCTGCTAAACCCGATAGTCGCAAGGATAACCAATATTGTGCCGCGTATTCCTGTTGGTATCGTTTCGCATATTCCAAAGCTAAAGCGGTTTTTCCTATTCCCCCTAACCCTTCCACTGCACAAACAATCACCCCTTGTTCTGTTTGCAATTGCTGATGAATTAAGGTTAACTCATCTTCCCTCCCGACAAAATTAACCGTACTTTTGCCCACATTACTAGGGATAGAGGGAATACTTACTTTTTTAGCCGATTTATCACCCCTGCAATCGCACGATTAAATGTGGGAAAATAACGCTTAAAAGTTGACTCAGTATCTAATTCCGCCTCGTAGGTCAGGGAAACAAAAGGGGGTATAGTAGATAGGGCCGCTTTTAATTTGGCTGCTGCTGATCGCTCTGGTTGATTGAGTTTAGCCAGAATTTGGTTTAATAATTCTAAGATTTGTACAGAAGCAAGTTGCGGGGGGGGTTCTGTGGTAATTGCTGTCACTTCCGTGATAATTTCTGCTACCATTACCTCCGCATCAGGAAAGGACGCTTCTTGACTGTCGCTGGCGATTATATCCCATTTTTCTCGTTCAAAATCCCGAATTAGTCGGCGTAAATCTTCGATCTGCTGCTCGATCCTAACTTGTTCTTCCGGTGCGATTGTAACTAAAGTGTTTCGCTTTCCCGCTAATTGTTCTTTCAAGCGTTGAATATTTTTATCGAGATTTTGTAATTCGCCAGCAGACATAGAGAAATAAGGTTAAATTACAGGGTTAATTCAATTATGGTCTATCCATATAAAAATGTCATTCCTTTGGCTGTCCCCCACTCCCCAACACCCAACCCCCCACGGATCACAGAAAAAGCCTAGCTCAATCCGGAAATTTTGATTATGATCATTAGGTAATTGACTCGTATTCGTGATATAGATTCAAAGGAGAGACACGGTGTCCACAGAAGTCATCGAAAAGCGTTCCACAGCGACAATCCGTAAACCAGCACCGCGTTATCGCGTTTTACTCCACAATGACGACTTTAACTCGATGGAGTATGTGGTTCAGAGTTTAATGCAAACGATCGCCGGTATGACGCAACCCCAAGCAGTTGATATCATGATGGAAGCGCACACTAATGGTACAGCCTTGGTGATTACCTGCATCCAAGAACACGCGGAATTTTACTGTGAAACCTTGAAAAATAAAGGTTTAACCAGCAGCATCGAACCCGATGAATAAAAGATTGCGGGTAATTGCCACTTACCCAGTCCCCCTGCGACTGGGAATTTTTATTTTGCTCTTACTTTTTCTCTGGTTGCCGATCGCACTTCCCCTCTATCACTTTTTTGCCACTAATGCTAATCTGGTCTCAATTTTGACCCTTTCTGTTCTCTATCTGGAATTTTTGGGGTTATCCCATTGGTGGGGACGGATAATTTATGGCGATGAGGGATTAGCCGATTATGGGTTGATTTGGCGAATAAAAACGCTGATCGAGTTAATTAACGGCTTGGCGATCAGTTTATTTTTCACTTTCTCGCTTTTTCTGTCCCAAGGGTTCCTAGGTTGGTTAAATTTCTTACCCGCAAATCCCCAGATCAGCAAAATCATCCTGGAGGGGTTTTTAGTCGCTTTAGCGGTGGGTTTTGCCGAAGAATTGCTATTTCGGGGCTGGTTACTGGGAGAATTAGAAAAGGATTATCGTCCCGCTATCGCTCTAGTGATTAGTGCCTTAATTTTCGCGCTTGCTCACTTTATTAAACCTTTAGCCGAAATTATCCGCACTTTTCCCCAATTTCCTGCCTTAGTCTTGCTAGGATTGATTCTCGGTTGGGCAAAACGCGCCTGTGGTGGTAATTTGGGTAAAAGTATTGGTCTGCACGCGGGTTTAATCTGGGCATACTATATATTAAATGTCGGTCAGTTAATTAAATACACTGGTACTGTTCCCGATTGGTTAACTGGAATCGATAAAAATCCTTTAGCGGGAGTGATGGGTTTACTTTTCCTGACAATTCTCGCTATCTGGATCAGAAAAAAAGCAGTTTTGAGTGAACGATAGGGGATTAAATCAATTACTATAAAGGGGAAATTGCCCATGAGAGTTATAGCCGATGAATCGATTATTATCTTTTCTAGAATATCGCCCGCGTTTGCGTAATATCCTATCTTTTTGTTTCTCTCTTATCGTCATGCTGTTGATCGGTGTAGGCAAAGTCACAGCATAAGATTCAAATAATTCTACTCTCGATTTAGTTGCTAATCTCTGGATGTTAATAGCTGGCTCCTTAGTATTCTTTATGAATGCGGGTTTTGCTATGCTGGAAACGGGTTTTTGTCGTACTAATAACGCCACTAATGTCTTAGCTAAAAACCTAATTGTCTTCTGTGTTTCTGCCTTGGCTTATTGGACGGTTGGTTTCGGTTTAATGTTTGGCAATACATCTGCACTAAAAAATAGTTTCTCTGGTGGTACAGGATTTTTATTGGAAATTTTAACCCCCAATAATCAATACAGTCAATTCCAAGAAGTGTGGCCAGGTCGTTCAATTGCTACTTTATTTTTCTTTCAATTAACTTTTGCGGGAACTGCGGCAACCATTGTATCGGGAGCAGTGGCAGAAAGGGTTAAATTTTGGGCATTTTTGCTATTTAGTTTCTTTTTAGTCGCTTTCTCTTATTCTATTACAGGACATTGGATTTGGTCATCACAAGGATGGTTATATAACTTATTTAAGTTTCGAGATTTTGCCGGTTCAACGGTGGTGCATTCGGTGGGAGGAATGGCCGGATTAGTGGGTGCTTGGTTGCTAAAACCGAGGGATGGACGCTTTGGTTATAATCGCAAAACTGACCGTTATGAAGAAAAAGAAAGAGGAAATTTTGCTCCCCATCAGTGAGGCTTAAAAATAGAAAAGCTGCTATCTTTAGCTCTAATCATTTTCGCGTTATTGCTGCCTTTTTGGGGAGATAGTCGTGTCCAAGAAGAAGCAAAACCCAAACTCGTCGATCTGATCGAAATTCTGATTCAAGCCACGAAAATCTTGGAGGAATAAGTAGGGAGACACAATTATTTGTAGGATGGGTTAGCGCACTTCGTAACCGATGCGGGGGTTGGGTTTCATGCTTCAACCCAATCTACGTTCATCTTATATTTAATTCCACCCACCTACTTAACAAAGAAAGTTGGTGCAGTGTAGGGGCGCAAAGTGGTCAGTAAGTTGATCGAACTGCTTGCGACCATAATGTAAGATTATGAACATTTTTCACCAAAAAGTAACTGGTGGGCATAATCCTATACTATAATCAGTACAGTCATGAACTAGGCTCCTGTCCATCTGACTTGATTGACGTTTTATCTAATTTGGTTTATACCCCTCAGCAACATTCCTAAATTTATTGGAATTTTATGGCTAAAACAACTGATACCAATTATTTAACCTCCGAGGAGAAGTCTCTTTTATCTGATTTACTCAAAGTTAGGGCTGCCACTGCCTTAAGCTTTGAAATTGAAACAGATAGAGTTGGAGAAGCTGACTTACAAGATAAATTAGAAAAACTAGCGGAAAAAGGCTATATCTCAGTTAGTGAACAAGAAAGCTACAAAATCTTTGCTCCCACTTGGAAAACTCGTTGGCTGAGGGTAAATGGTATTTTGTAGTCAGGTTCTAACGGAATTAGACAAGTTTCCTTTTTTCAGTTCATTCACCCATTACCTATTTTTGGTAGATTCTCAGACAACTGCTGCCACCGACCTTTCTAGTGAAATAAAGAAATTTGTGGAAGGACATCGGTGGTATTTTGCGTTTGCTGCGATAATTATTGGAGTAGCAGTTGAAACTAGAATTAGTTATTTCTCAGCTTTTAGGATTCGTCATTTATTTCCCGATTTAAAAAAGGATTTTTTAAAGACTTTTTTTCATTTATTAATTGTCAAAATTGTTACATCAATACTCTTATACTATCTGATTCAATTTATATTTTCTCTATTAGGCTCGATCGAGGATAATGTATATGTTGGTTTAATCATTGCTCTGGTCTTTGGTTTTATTATTAGTTCCTTAAACCCTAATTTAGAACAAATCGACCAAGTAATGGGTGGATTTAGCCTATCGACAATTAATCCTGTCTCCAGTCTGATCAAAAAGCTATTAGAGTTGTACAAAGAATTTCAAATATCTATTATTAAGCCTTTAGACAAGAAACTGCTAAAGAAGAGAACCAGCCTATATAATTCTATCAAGCTTATATTTGATGATTTTGAAATAGTTACTATTCAGGAATACATCCAAGAATTAATCGGTAGATTTACACTGAAAGAAACGCAAGAGAAATATCAAGGAAGATTAAACGCTATCATCGGGGGAAATTTTAGTGACGAGGATAAGAGAGAAAGATTAATATGGTTATTATTTGATATTATGGGCTTTACCTATAAAGATATCAATGAAATTAGAAATAACCCAACACAATCAGAAATTTTAGAAAGACTGCGAAAAATAGAACAGGGGAATAGCACGATAAATTAAACGTCGGCCAGTTAATTAAATACACTTGTACTGTGTTTTATCGATTAACTGGAATCGATAAAAATCCTGACAGGGGGATTGATGGGTTGACTTTTCCTGACAATTCTCGCTATCTGGACAAGAAAAAAAGTAACCGACGTAAAACTAGACAGTTAGACTGTCTTCTCTCCCTGACAGGTGTTTTGAGGGTTTTTGCGCCCATAAGTATTAAGGGGTATGCTGCCGATATGTCCGATGATTGACAATTTTCTAGCGATCGAGCCTTTCCACTAGCGAAATTCGAGTTTATCATAAAAAGAAATCCTCTCTCAGGTAAGAGCGGTAGTATGGCTTACTCGACACAGCAGTTAATTGAAATCCTCGATCGAGAAATGCACGCCACTTGCAAAGGGGAACGTCTGTTACTCTCTCCGGCGGAGCGCATTGATAATCCGGTGATTGCCAAGGCGATCAATCTAGAAAAGGTGGGCAAAGTCTTTGCCTATCAGGATTTTCGCCGCCAAGTTCACGATTATCAACAAAAATATCAGGTTTCCGGCATTATCTGGCGTGTTTGTCAATGGCGTGATCGCACTCTTCGTTATCCCGAAATTCATAATCAATTAGTTGCCGTCGCGGGTGACAAGGAAATTCTCATGGCTGCCAAAGCTTCCGTTTTAGAGTTTTGGAACAGTATCACCCCTAATATGAATTTTTGGTGGGCGCTTAACTCCCGTCCTCCCATTTCTGCCGATTCTCTAGCTGAATTAGTCGCCCAGTCCGAATGGGCGGAGTTAGATGTGGCGCGTACAGAATTATATCTCGGCCTCTGTTGGGGTAATCCTTTAGAACACCAGTATCAATGGGCGCAACCCTTTTCTGGTTGTCATCGCATTATCGCCGCCGTCGATGAACCTAGTTCGATTAAGGTCTGAGGGACTTCCAAAAAATAAACCATTCATTCATTCTATTGTAGCTATTGATATCAAAACAGGTGCTTTTGAATTAACAAAAGATATCCTCACAGCTTTCGATCAACTTTTAACCCGATTTTTACAAGAGGTCTTATCTAGTCTTAAATTAGCAAAAGTTGCCAAAAATTAGAGAAAAAGCTCATTGATAAACTGCGCTATCTTCTAGCTCATGTGTGTCAAGAAATCAGCTTTTTACACTAGATAGATAAAGTCATAAAATGTTAACAAATGTTGTGGAAATGGGATGCTTCTACCGCTAAATGTTAAATTTTATTACAGGATGCAACATTTGTGGTCCAGATGGATTTAGATTATCAAAATAAATGGCCAATTAAATACCCTCTTTATCTGATTTGCCCTACCATCACCTCAGTTATTAGTTATCGGTGAAGATTGTTAAGTGAACGGTAATGTTTCCCCATGACGGATTTAATTCTACAAAATCGTTACAAAGTCCTGCGATTAATTGCCGATGGTGGTTTCGGAGAGGCTTTTTTGGCAGAAGATAGCCAAATGCCTTCAAAACGTCTCTGTCTGATTAAACAGCTAAAACCGATTAATGATAATCCCCAGGTTCACAATCTTGTCAAAGAAAGATTTGAGCGAGAAGCTGCTATCCTAGAAAAATTGAGCGAAAATAGTCCTCAAATTCCCAAACTATACGCTTATTTTGAGGAAAATAATCAATTTTATTTAGTCGAGGAATTTATCGAGGGGGAAACTCTCAGCCAAAGAATACAGAGTAAAGGAGTTTTTAGCGATGATCAAGTCAAAGAGATTTTAGTTAGTATTCTACAGGTTTTAATTTATGTTCACGGACAAAAAATTATCCATCGAGATATAAAACCCGATAATATCATTCTACGGATTTATGATAATTTACCGATCCTAATTGATTTTGGTGCGGTTAAAGAAACTATGGGAACAGTGGTTTCTAATTCAGGCCATTCTCTTAATTCTATTGTTATCGGTACTCCAGGTTTTATGCCATCAGAACAGGCGATCGGTCGTCCGGTTTATAGTAGTGATCTCTACGCTTTAGGATTGACGGCTATTTATCTACTAACCGGCAAAACTCCTGAAATGTTAGAGAGCGATCCGATGACAGGAAAAATTCATTGGCGGCAGTTCGCTTTAAATACTAATATCAGTTTAGCAGCCGTGCTAGATAAAACTATTTCACTGCGCTCTAACGAGCGTTATTTAACCGCAAAAGAGATGTTAGATGCGCTACAAACTACCCCATCAATTGTAGCAACAAATATCGTTCTCCCCACTCCTCCTGCTCCTACTCAGCTAATTTCCCCTGTAACCTCAAAACCTCTTTCTAATCCCCGCACTTTACCTGAATGGGTGAAAGCAATAATTATAGGGAGTATGATCGGTACTGGCATTTTAGGCGGTTTTGTCTTAAGTCATTATCTCTCAAATTCTTCTGGAGATAAATCAATTTCTCCATCACCTTCTCCAGAAAATCAAGACTCAGATATTACCGTTAATAATGAGTTTCCTAAACCTGTCTGTGGAGATGAGAATATCACCGATACTTACTATAAAGTTGTAGTAACTGACGAGGATAGTTTAGAGAGAGTTAAAAATAACTTTTGTCGCGATGCTGTTGTTAATGATGGGAATATTCAGGTGGCAACTTTTAGTGACTTAAATCGCGCTCAAGATTTACAAAGACACCTAATTAAATACTTTAATCAAGTTAAAATCACCCAAGGTGTCATCGATACCTCACCCAGTCCTGAACCCGTCTATTCACCTGTTCCTCAACAGACAGTTAACTCTATTTCTCGTTCCGAAGCGGTGAATTTAATCGAGCGCTGGTTAAAGGCAAAAAGAGATATTTTCGGTCCCTCCTATCAAACCTATTTAGGAGAAGAATTACTTACAGGTAAAGCTTATGATTACAATATAAAACGCTCTGATGGTCAAGAAAGTTCTTCCGAATGGTTAGCTAATAATGGCTCTTATTATATCTATGGAGTTCAGAGAATAGATTCAGTTAATAATTTTACAGCCTCTGGTGATCAAGCTACAGTGGATGTGGTGGTTACTGAAGAAAGAACCCTCTATAATAGTCAGGGTAAAATTGATCGAAAAAATAGTGCTTTTAGCACCTCATTAGTTCGCTATAATCTCCAAAATGATCAGGGACGATGGAAAATAGCTCAATATAGAACCATTAAAAATTTAGCTCGTAGATAAGTTGAATTAATCACAAAGTAGAAACCAAAAAATGAAAAACAACTCAGATAACAAAAAAACAGAGACATCTAACTACAATTATGAATACCATACTGGTATATCAGATATAAAGTTTCTGTTTATATCTAGCTTAGTAGCGATGACTTTTGCTGTGGTCGGTTTTTTAATCTTCAATCAATCTCAGAAAACAACAAATGTAACTGATGATAAGTCCTCTATATCTTACGGAAAATCTCCTCAGTCAATAATTAATAAAACCCCAGATGTACCCATAATGAAAACTCCTATCACTTCGCAAACTGAACTTAATAATCAACAAATTGCCTTGCCATCTTTGCCTACTTCTGATAGTAATAATCGCATCAATTTTCAAAAAACGTTTATTTATACTCCCGATAGACCGCCAAATTTTAAGCGGAACGACCAACTAAAATCTATTATTAAAAATGTCACTGATTATGTTGCAGAAAATAACTTACCAACTCAGAAATTATCAATTAGCTTAATCGATTTTAAAACCAATAGTAGCGAAAATTATCAAGGAAATATAGGAAGATTTCCCGCTAGTGTTGTCAAGCTTTTTTGGCTAGTTGCTCTGTACGGTTATGTTAATTATCATCAAGGAGATATAGGAGAATATACTATTGAAATTCAAGAGATGATCGGAAAGTCAGACAATGAAGAATCAAGTAATATTGTTGATGCTATTACTGGAGCAAAATCAAATCATAAAAATATCAGCCAGTCGGAGTATCAAGAGTGGTTAAAAAAAAGAAATGTACTTAATCAATATTTTGTCGATGCAGGTTATAGTGGTATCAATATTAACCAAAAAACCTATCCCATTCCTTCTAAAAAAATGTTTAAACCCCAAGGTGCTGATTTAAAAATGAGAGGCAATGATTCTAAAAATCCGATTAGAAATAAAATTACAACTGAACAGGCTGCTAGATTAATGTATGAAATTATTACAGGACAAGCTATATCGCCCGAATCTAGTCAGGAGATGCGATACTATTTGAACAGAATGAACATTATGCAAGATGGCAGCTGGAAAAATATTGACCCGAATCAAGGTCAAGGTCATTTTAATCCAATTAAAGGATTTTTTGGTGAATATTTTGCCAACAGTGACCCTAAAAATATCAAAGAATTTGCTTCTAAAGCTGGTTGGACAAGTGACAGTCGTAATGAGGTAGCTTATATTAATGATGGTCAAGTTGCTTATATTTTAGCTGTGTTTACCCAAGATGCTGCCTACGCTCAAAATTGGCAAATTTTCCCAAAAATTTCCGAGTTAGTCTATCAAAAAATGCACCAAATAGACTCAAAGTACAACACCCCCTAGTATCTTTTCCCGATTCTTACTTTAGTAACCCTAAAGATAAAGACAACCTAACCGATTCTATTCAGAATCATCATTATAAATATCTTGGAGAGTTTTATTTTCGTAGCGTTCTTGATCTTGATTTTTGCCGCGACGAGAAGGACGACGATATTTTTTATTAGCTAACTTGGGTTCGTAGGTTTCTTGACCTGCTTCTTTAATTTTTAACTTTAAACTTGACTCTTTTGTGCTAGTTTTCTGTAATGACTGTTCCCGTGCGATCGCTTCTTCTAAAAACTCTAAATAATGTTGGTAACGTTCCCAATCTCCCCTCACCACACAGTTAGGTTCTCGACGGTGAGTACAATCATTAAATTGACAATTTCCCAAAGCTAAACGCTGTCTCACTTCTGGAAAATAAAAAGTTAATTGTTCTGGTGAACAGTTAATATCCGGTTGGTTAAACCCCGGACTATCGGCCAATAAACCCCGATTTGGTAAAGCAAATAACTCCACATGACGGGTGGTGTGACGACCTTTTTGTAGTTTTCCCGACACATCCCCCACCCGTTGATTAATCTCAGGAATTAGACAATTAATTAAACTCGATTTTCCCACCCCCGATGGACCGGCCAAGAGAGTGATTTTATGGTTTAATTGTGCCAATAAAGCCTCAAATCCCCGATTTTTCTCCACACTGACAAAAAAAGGCCGGTATCCCCAACTAGCTAGGCGATCGCCCCAAATCTCTATTTGTTCCGGTTTCCCCAGATCGATTTTATTGACACAGACCGCAATTTCTAAGCCTGTGGACTCAGCTTTCACCAAAAAACGACTGATCAGCCAAGGATCGAGGACGGGTTCAGCAAGGGCAAAAACTAGCAAAATCTGCTCGATATTAGCAACGGCTGGCCGATCGATCTCGGTACTGCGGGGGAGAACTTCTGCGATCGCACCCTGCCGATCATCAAAATTGGCTTCCTCCACACGCACCCGATCACCAACCATCACCGATTGACCGATTTTTTGCAAGCGAGCGCGACGGGTACAGAGAAGATTCTCGCCCATGACGGCAGGATCCAAGCGTACCTGATAGAAATTCGCCTGTACGGCCACCACTGTGCCGTATAAATCGGTTAATTGTGCATCTACCATTTAGGAATCGGGGCGATAGACTTTGAGAACAAAAAAGCTATCTCGATCCTCGATCGATTCTATCTGATAACCCTCCACTGTCAGGCTAGTGGGAACTTGTTCGATCGGTTCCCCGGCATCTAACCAGACTTCCAACCGTTCCCCGGCGGTCATTTTCTCTAGTTGCAATTTTGTCCGGACAAAATTAATTGGGCAGGGAGTGCCGCGCAGGTCTAAAGTCATAATTATTTATGGAAGATATTACCTAAAAATCCCTCGATGCCGCCTTTCCCCACGGTTTCCCCGCGAACTTTTGCTAATTTTTCCAGCAATTCCCGTTCTTCTCCGGTGACACGGGTAGGAATCGAGATTTTAACGGTAATACGATGATCACCGCGGCTGACGGGATTGCCTAATTTGGGAACCCCTTTACTTTCTAAAATCAGTACGCTGTTCGGTTGAGTACCGGCTGGGATAATCAGGTCTTCTTGGCCATCTACAGTATTAACTTTAATAGTACATCCTAAAATCGCTTGGATATAACTAATCGAGATATTCGATTTAACATCATTGCCTTCCCGTTGAAATTCTGTATCTGTTTCCACGGTTAGATAAACGAATAAATCCCCCGGCGGCCCGCCTTTCAGTCCTGCGTCACCTTCCCGGGCAACGCGCAATTTCATGCCGTTGTCAACCCCTGCGGGGATGGTAATTTTCAGTTTTTTGGTTTCCTGTTTACGTCCGGAGCCGCCGCAAACGTCGCATTTTTCCTCGATCACCTCTCCAGTACCGTCACAGGTGGGACAGACCGAAACTTGAGCAAAAGTACCGAAGGGAGTACGGGTGGCGCGACGCACCTGGCCAGCACCATTGCAAGTAGTACAAGTACGGGAACTGGTCCCTGGTCTGGCCCCACTGCCTTTACAGGTTTGACAGGTTTCCAGATGACGGATGCGGATTTCCTTTTCGCCGCCAAAGACCGCCTCGCGGAATTTTAGTTTAAAATCGAGACGTAAATCCTCGCCCCGGGTAGGGCCTGTGCGTCGGCGGGCCGTTGCTTGGCCGCCCATGCCCCCAAAACCACTAAAGATTGTCTCAAATATATCGGCGAAACCGCCCATATTGTCGGGATCAAAACCGGTAGCGCCCCCAGAAACCCCAGCCTCACCAAAGCGGTCATAACGATTGCGGGTTTCTGGTTCCGAGAGAATTTCGTAGGCGCGGTTAATTTCTTTGAAGTGTTCTTCGGCTCCCGGTTCTTTGTTAACATCGGGGTGGTATTTTCGGGCGAGACGACGATAGGCGCGTTTGATGTCTTCTTTGCCGGCATCTCGCGAGACACCTAGAATTTCGTAGTAATCAGTGGGCATAGGGGGCTATGGTTCTGCTGGCAATTTATAAATAAAGTTTAAGTCTAGTTGTTACTCTAACAAACTATACATAATAGTTTAGTTGGGTTATCCCTACTTTTTTTGCTGGGGGTTAGGGGTTGAGAAGTGGGGAAGTGGGGAGAAGGGGAGAAAAAAGCTGAAAACTCACATCTGATTACTGATCACTTTTTAATCTACGGCCTCATAGTCACTGGCTCTCATTTCTTCGCCATCGTAGGGATCATCATCAATGTCCGATTCGGTGGATTTAGTTTCCAGATTACTATAGGTTCTGGTTCTGGTGCGGGAGAGGGTTGGTCTATTGGTGAAGGTATTCGAGGAAGTAGCCTGGGTGCGGGTGGGTCGAGTCGGTTTTTCGGTGACATCGATCGATTCAAACCCAGCACCGTTAAGGGGTTGGTTTTGATTTTGTCTCCCCGTGTAGATGCGGGTACCGATTTCGAGGACAAGCTGACGAAATTCTGCCAAGGTGGTTTTTAGCTTTTCTGGGGATAGGGAGGGGTCGCGCAGAGCGATTTCCAACTGTTGCCGCTTCTGGTCGGCCAGTTGCCGGATATCGGGGGCGACTAACTGACTGTTTTCCCGGAGGGTGACTTCGTAGCTATAGAAAAGACTATCGCACTGCTGGCGAATATCGATCATTTGCAGACGACGGCGATCAGATTCGGCGTATTTTTCGGCTTCTAGGCGCATTTTTTCAATTTCGTTCGGTTTCAGCCCTCCAGTATGGCTAATTAAAATGCTTTGTTCTTTGCCGGTGCCTTGGTCGCTGGCGGCCACTTTCAAGATGCCGTTGACATCGATATCGAAGGACACTTCGATTTGTGGCATACCCCTAGGAGCGGGAGGAATTCCTGTCAGGAGAAATCTACCTAGGGTTTTATTATCCCGGGCCATGGTTCTTTCCCCTTGCAGAACATGAATTTCCACCGAAGTTTGACCATCGGCAGCGGTGGAGAAAACCTGAGATTTACTGGTGGGGATAGTGGTATTGCGATCGATAATTTTGGTAAAGACTTCGCCAAGGGTTTCAATGCCGAGGGAAAGGGGGGTGACATCAAGTAGGAGGATATCTTCTACTTCTCCACCTAAAACTCCGGCTTGAATGGCTGCCCCCAAAGCAACGGCCTCATCGGGGTTAACAGAGCGATCAATCTGGCCAGTAGAAAAGAAACGAGAGATTAATTCTTGGACGGCGGGGATTCTGGTGGAACCACCAACGAGAACAACACGATCGATATCGTTAGGCTGCAGTTCGCTATCTTTGAGGGACTGTTGTACGGGTTCGAGGGTTTTTTCGACTAATTCTCTGGTTAATTCCTCGAATTTAGCGCGAGTTAGTTCCAATTCTAGGTGTTTAGGGCTAGTTTCGTCGGCGGCGATGAAGGGGAGATTGATCGAGGTGCTAATCAGGCTAGAAAGCTCGATTTTGGCTTTTTCTGCGGCTTCTCGCAGTCTTTGGATCGCCATGCGATCGCTGGACAGATCGATGTTTTCTTGGCTTTGAAAGTTTTCCACCAACCACCGCACTAAGAGATTATCAAAATCGTCCCCCCCAAGATGGTTATTGCCGGCCGTGGCTTTCACTTCAAAGACCCCTTTCCCCAGTCGCAGGATGGAAACGTCGAAGGTTCCTCCCCCTAGGTCAAAAACAAGGATATGTTGATCTTCGTTTTGTTTATCTAAACCGTAAGCTAGGGCGGCGGCGGTGGGTTCGTTAATAATTCTTAACACTTCTAGTCCTGCGATCATCCCCGCGTCTTTAGTGGCTTGACGTTGGGCATCGGTAAAATAGGCAGGAACTGTAATCACGGCCTCGTTAATCGGTTCCCCCAGATAGGCCTCGGCATCGGCCTTTAATTTTTGCAGGATCATGGCCGAAATTTCTTGGGGGGTAAATTCCCGATCGCGAATTTTGATATTGACGGTATCATCGCGACCGCGTTGGCAATGATAGGCAACTCGTCCCCTTTCGGCCTCGGTATCTTGCCAACGCCTACCGATAAAGCGTTTGATGCTATAGACGGTATTTTCGGCATTAGTGACCGCCTGACGTTTGGCCAGTTGTCCTACTAGGCGCTGGCCCTTGCCGAATCCCACGATACTAGGAGTGGTTCTTCCCCCTTCTGAGTTGGGAACTATAATCGGCTGACCTCCCTCTAGTACGGCAATGCAACTGTTGGTTGTCCCTAAGTCGATGCCGATGACTTTTCCCATGACGCTCTAATAATAACGATAGTTAATAGGATACAATCGCTGACAAAAATTATCCCCAAATTAGAAGCGGGCTTTTTACCTCGTCTAATCTTGCCCCGGTTGAAAGCTGGTAGTTTTCCTGCGAGGCTAACAAAACTTGTTGGTAAAGTCCGCAAGCCCGACCAGATTCGGTGTAGTGGACTATATATCAAGAGTAACCCAAAACCAGTAATTTTGCTGATGCTTCCGCTCCCTATTCTTTGTAGCATCAAAAAATCACGCTTTTGACTATTTCGCGATCGCTGACCAGATCAAATCCGTTCCCTTCTCCCCACTTCCCACTTTTCCATACCTTGTAAACAGGATTGAGGACAAGCCATACTCAGAGCAATTTAGGATAAGATAACCAATAAACCTATTCTAGAGGACTTAATCATGATTAGAGCCTATGCTGCCCAAGAAAAAGGGGGAAAACTAGAGCTTTTTGACTACGATCCGGGTATATTAGGGGATGAAGATGTAGAAATCGCGGTGGAATATTGCGGCATCTGCCACAGTGACCTAAGTATGCTCGATAACGATTGGGGACTGACCACCTATCCCTTTGTCCCCGGTCATGAGGTGGTCGGTACGATCACCGCTCTTGGTGCTAAAGTCAAAGAGTTAAAATTAGGGCAAAGAGTCGGTCTTGGTTGGTTTTCCCGTTCCTGTTTCACCTGTGAAACTTGTATGTCAGGGGATCAAAACCTTTGTGCCACTGCCGAAGGAACTATCGTCGGTCGCCATGGCGGTTTTGCCGAAAGAGTCCGGTCCCATCATAGTTGGTTAGTTCCCTTGCCGGACCAGTTAGATGCTGCCAAAGCTGGCCCGCTTTTTTGTGGTGGCATTACCGTTTTTAATCCGATTGTCCAATTTGATATTAAACCCACAGCCCGAGTTGGTGTCATTGGTATTGGTGGATTGGGCCATATAGCCTTGAAATTCCTCAAAGCTTGGGGCTGCGAAGTAACCGCTTTTTCCAGTAGTCCCGACAAAGAAACGGAAGCAAAAGAACTAGGGGCAACTCATTTTATCAATTCCAGAGACCCAGAAGCTTTGCAATCGGTACGAGATTACTTCGATTTCATCATCTCCACCGTTAACGTTAATCTCGATTGGGGTCTTTATATCGCCTGTTTGCGTCCCAAAGGTCGTCTGCATATTGTTGGGGCTGTTCTTGAACCCATGGCTACCTACGCTTTTCCCTTGATTATGGGTCAAAAATCGATTTCTGGCAGTCCTTTGGGTAGCCCCAGTACCGTCAGTAAAATGATTGAATTTGCCTCTCGCCATGGCATTGAACCAGTCACAGAAACCTATCCTATCTCCCGGGTGAATGAAGCTATGGAAAAATTGCGAACCGGACAACCTAAATATCGCCTCGTCTTGCAAATCAAATAAAACCATCTCTATCCCGGACGTAACCCCGATGACTCAACCCCTCACTCCTCCAGTTATCGATTGGGAAGAACCTCCCATTCCCCCAGAAGACTTGATTTTTGATGATGGAGAACCTTTGGAAACGCACCGTCACCGCAAGGCCATGAATGTGTTAATCGATTCTATCGAACAAGCCTATCAGGATCGAGAAGACTTTTTCGTTGGCGGTAATATGTTCATTTACTTTAGCCGTGAGCGGGTTTTTAATAAAGATTTTCGTGGCCCCGATTTTTTCGTTGTCCTCGATATCGATGGTAGTTATAAACGACAAGGATGGGTGGTTTGGAACGAAAACGGACGTTATCCCGATGTGATCGTGGAATTAATGTCAGAAAGCACCGCAAAAATCGATTTAACTACCAAAAAAAACCTCTATGAGCGGACTTTTCGCTGTTCCCAATACTTCGTTTATAATCCCTTTGATGCCACTTCCCTGCAAGGTTGGGCTTTAGACCAAAATCAATGCTATCAAGAAATTATTCCCGACCATCGCGGTTGGTTATGGTGTCAACGTTTGGGATTATGGTTAGGAGTCTGGATGGGCAGCATCCAACGAGAAGAAGCCCCTTGGCTACGTTTTTATGACCTAGATGGCAATTTAATCCTCCTACCTGCGGAATTAGCCCAAATTGAACGTCAGAATGCTGAAATTGAACGTCAGAATGCTGAAATTGAACGTCAACGGGCCAGGGCAGCCTCTCAACAGGCCGAAAGCGAACGTCAACGCGCGGAAGGTCTAGCGGCACAATTACGAGAATTAGGCATAAATCCCGATGAAATCCCGTAATCAGCCCAAGACTGACCCCTATCTCTAAAAATCGAAAGCCCACACCTTCCGATTTCGGTTTGTGTGGGCTGATTGTTCACTTAATTCTAAGATTGAAAGCTGACACTTTGGCGAAATCTCAGAGCCTAACTCAGAGTAGCACCAGAGCGATCGTAAGTTTAGGAAGAAAAGTCGGCCGAGAAGCGACGTTGAACGGTTTCTCCGTGGCCATTGTCATTGTTAATACCGATTTCAGAAGCACTTCTGCCTAACATCGATTGTTGACGATTTTTGACGGCGTGGTGGTGACGCATCATTAAGGCACGAGCTTGTTGTTCTGTGGACATAATCATTTCCTCCGAGCTGCAAATAGTGTTTAGAACTTTTTTAATCACCCACTAATATATATAACATACAATTCTGTATCTATTTTTACAAAACCCCCTATTCCCAGAAAAATTCACAAAACTTTACAATAGGAGACGGGAGACAGGAGGACTCTAAAGAACCTAGGTGACGAATATCCATAGCTCCTTGGGACTGTTGAATGATTTGATCAGGTAAATCGAGGACTTCCACCAATGTTGGATAGCGGATCATGCTATAAGACTATAACCTCCTTAAACTGCTCCCAAAAAGGCAAAAGCCGCCCAGGACGCACCCTAGAAAATCTCAAAAAAAAAATCGACCCGCCTAAGGGCGGGAAAGAGAGAAAAAAAGAAAAAAGTAAAAAAGGGTAAAAAGGGTAAAAAGAGTAAAAGGGTTACAGAGTCCTCCCGAATACGCAGACTACCCGAAAACCGAAGGTGTAGAAGCGGAGGTCGCGGCGGTCGTTGTGGCCGCGGTAAGCGGAACGGCAGTCATCCGGATCGGTGCCCCAAGAACCGCCCCGCACTATTGGATAATCATTATCATTATCAAGCCACGCCGAGCCATCATCCGGCGCTCCAGCATAGCTATTATGCCAATTGTCTTCGCACCACTCCCAAACATTGCCACTCATGTCATACAGTCCCCAACCATTGGGCTTTTTCTGTCCTACGGGATGAGTTTTACCACCAGAATTTCCATCATACCAAGCGTA
>JAADBR010000073.1 GCA_009995705.1 Microcystis aeruginosa W13-11 | reverse complement strand
ACGACAAATTATTTGGCGGCACTGGTGATGACTGGATAGACGGTGGATTTGGTTTTGATACCATTGATGGAGGTCTGGGAAATGACACGACATCCTATGCTTTCTATTGGGGACAGATCAATGCTAATTTATCAACGGGTGTAGTGAGTTTCCCTGGTGATTCTGTCTTTACAGATACATTGGTCAGCATCGAAAATCTAATTGGCACTGCTGGCAATGACACCATCATCGGGAACACTGCGAATAATTCCCTCTTCGGTGAAGCTGGCAACGATAGCATCAATGGTGGCGATGGTAACGACAAATTATTTGGCGGCGCTGGTGATGACTGGATAGACGGTGGATTTGGTTTTGATACCATTGATGGAGGTCTGGGAAATGACACGACATCCTATGCTTTCTATTGGGGACAGATCAATGCTAATTTAGCAACGGGTGTAGTTAGTTTCCCCGGTAATTCTGTCTTTACAGACAGATTGGTCAGTATTGAAAATCTAATTGGCACTGCTGGCAATGACACCATCACTGGGAATACTGCGGATAATTCCCTCTTCGGTGAAGCTGGTAACGACAGCATCAATGGTGGCGATGGTAACGACAAATTATTTGGCGGCGCTGGTAATGACTGGATAGACGGTGGATTTGGTTTTGATACCATTGATGGGGGTCTGGGAAATGACACGACATCCTATGCTTTCTATTGGGGACCGATCAATGCTAATTTAGCAACGGGTGTAGTTAGTTTCCCCGGTAATTCTGTCTTTACAGACACATTGGTCAGCATCGAAAATCTAATTGGCACTGCTGGCAATGACACCATCACTGGGAACACTGCGGATAATTCCCTCAATGGTGGAGCGGGGAATGACACCCTCGATGGTGGCCTGGGTCTGGATACTCTTACTGGTGGTGCTGGAAACGATTTCTTCAGGCTCGACAACGTAGCGAACCGTGATCTGATCACTGACTTCTCCGTAGCCGATGACACGATCATTCTGGCGAACAGTCTCGACAGCACTTTGACCGGCGCCATTAGTCCAGGGATCAAGGGTCTGAGCTTTGTTGGTGGTAATGTGAACGGAAATGTCCTTAACGCTGGCCAGTTCTTCAAGGAAGCGGGGTCTACTGGGGGAGCATCCGGAAACGTCTCCGGCATCTACGTCAACACTAGCAACGGCGACATCTGGTATAACGATTCCGACGACGTCGGTAGTTACCTAATTGCCAATGTTGGCGCTGGTGCCGCAGCTGGCATGACTAATGCTGACTTCGTTTACGGGGTGTGATTCTTAGCTAGGCATCACAGGAAAACTATGCCATGTCCCCCGCCGTTAGCGGGGGTTTTTTGTCGGCCCCCGGCTCTTCTCGACTTTATGTGATAATTTTTGCTTATAAGTAGTCGTGCAAAATTAATTTTCTAGTGAAGATAGGCAAGAGGCAAGAGGCAAGGGGCAAGAGGTGGTTAGATATGTGTAATTAATTTTGCTTAGGTACTTAGCGCTCTTCTGGAACTTTCGGAAATCCCTGACCGAATCCAGATTCTGAAACCCTTGGTTGACAAGTGGTCGCTAACTGTTTTTCTAATAAAAACTCAAATTTCGGGTTTCTGTTAGTTAGCGATAGCTTGAAGGCTTACCCCATAAGAGGGCTAGAGTTTAGAGACTGTAAGACTTTTGCCAGACTCCCTCCAAGAGCGTTAGAATCGTGAAATATTTACTGGGAAAGACTTTTAGGAGTATTTTGCTGAAGAAACTATCAGTATAGACCTCGTTTCCACACATAAACCAGAAGAGCCGCCAGTTTTCCTAGCCATTGCCTGATAAGTGATATATTTACTGAAAAACTGGGCAATCTAGGACTAGATAGCATCGTGATAAGGGGGATAAGACTTTGGACTCTGCTAACGCTCAGAAAATTCTCGGCTATTTCATCGAAGAAGCAAAAGAACACCTGGAAACTTTGGAACAGGGGATTTTAGACTTAGGCAATCTCGTCAACAACCATGAACAGATGAACGAGATGTTTCGTGCCGTCCATTCCGTCAAGGGGGGGGCGGCCATGTTAGGTTATAGCAGTATCCAAAAAACTGCTCACCGTCTTGAGGATGCTTTCAAAATACTGAAAGAAAATCCTCTAGAAGTGGATCAAAAATTAGAGTCTTTGTTCCTCAAGGGTTATGATCTGCTTCAGCTATTAATCGATAAGCTGCAGGAGCCCTTAGGTTTGCAAAGCGAGGAAGCTAACGCGATCATTAAAAACGGTGAAGTGACTTTTGCCGAATTACAGGTCTATCTTAACTATCTTCTCGGGCAGGGAAAATCTACCTCTGCTATTGCGGCAGCCCCTTCTATCTCCATCAGCGTCAGAGATATCCTCAAACAGATGTTACAACTGTTTAAACGGCAAGAAACCAGCGCTTCCCGTCAGCAATTACAAAAATTAATTTCATCTCTGTCTCCATTGGCTTCAGAACAGCAACAATGGCAATATTTAGTTAAAAATGCCCAATCGGCCCTGGCTAACCCCAAACATTCCTACCGTACTCTCGCCCCAGTTATTATTAAGGAATTAAAACAAGCCGGTGATTTATTAGCAGGGGGTCGCGGGGAAGAAATCACCGTCAGTCAAGAATTGCAATTATTAGCTACCGCCAAATTACCACAAATCCTGATTACCCTAGAACCCGAATCAGCAGCTAGTACCCTGCGGCAAATGTTCAATCGCCAACAGGTCTCGCAACTGGTACAGTTATTACAAACGAGACGTTAACAGCTGCCCCAGCGTAACTAATTGTGCGCCAACTGAGGTGGCAATAATCCTAGAGGGTGAATTGGAATAGAGCTAAACCAGAAAAAGCTAAGATATGGCAAGATAAAAACTTAATGCTGACGGCTGACAAATATCAGACCTGAGGCAGCATCTCTTGAATCACCGGTCAAGCTGGGATTTACTGAGAGTAAGCGATCTGCTAGAGTTTTAACGTTCGTTAAATTTCTCGGGCAGAGAAAACAAACAAAACCATAATGGTGTTACTGGGTGTGTGGAAGTGCTTAAAAATCTCAATTTTTCGAGGCGATACTCCTCGCTGGCCTTGCTGCTGGCTATTTTCGGATTATTTCACGGGACGGCAATTGCCCAAGAAGAACCCCCAGAGACGGTTTTTCCCCGCGTCGAGCAGCTAGTACAGTCTCCTCCCGCGACGGGAGAAACTACTCCACCCGTGGCACCACCGACGGAAACTCCGCCGGAAACCCCGACGGAAACCCCAACCCCTCCAGAAACTCCCCCAACTTCCCCACCAGCGCAGGCCGAGGAGTCGCGAGTTTTGGTGGCTGAGGTAGTAGTACAAGGGGCCGATCGAGAATTGGAAAATCTAGTTTATAATACCATTCGCACTCGACCCGGACGAAGCGCGACTCGATCGCAATTACAAGAAGATATTAACGCCGTTTTTGCCACGGGTTTTTTTGCCGATGTGCGGGCAGTTCCCCAAGATACGCCCCTAGGGGTGCGAGTCACCTTTGAGGTGCAACCTAACCCCGTTTTTCAGGGCGTACAGATTCAAATTGCCCCGGAAACCGTGGACAAATCGATTTTACCTGCCGGGGTGGTCGAGGAAATTTTCGCTAGTCAATACGGCAAAACCCTGAATTTACGGGAACTACAGGCGGGGGTAAAAAAAATCAATGACTGGTACAGCAAAAACGGCTATGATCTGGCCCAGGTGATTGGTGCCCCGCAAGTCACTCCCGATGGTCGGGTGATTCTGGTCATTTCCGAAGGTTTAATCGAAAAAATTCAAGTACGTTATTTTAACGTCGAACAGGAACCGGTCAAGGCTAAAACCAGAGAATTTATCATTACTAGGGAAATGCGCCTAAAAGCGGGGGATATTTTCAACCGCAATACCGCCCAACAGGATTTACAGCGTGTTTTCGGTCTCGGTTTATTCGAGGATGTGCGTCTGTCTTTTTCCCCCGGCAGCGACCCAAGGGAGGTGATTGTTAACGTCGATGTGGTGGAAGGTAATACCGGTTCCCTGGCCGCTGGGGGTGGTATTAGCTCGAATGCGGGCCTATTCGGGACTGTCAGCTATCAACAGCGCAATTTTGGCGGTAATAACCAAACTTTAGGGGCGGAAGTTCAGTTAGGGGAACGGGAATTTTTATTCGACCTGAGTTTTTCCGATCCTTGGATTGCCACGGATAATTTCCGGACTTCCTACACGGTCAACGTTTTCCGGCGACAGTCGATTTCTCTAGTTTATGATGGGGAAGATTCCTCAATTCGGACGCTTAACGATAATGATAGTCCCCGTATCGTCCGGACGGGTGGCGGTATTACTTTTGTCCGTCCTTTGGCCCCTGATGTGTTTACGAAACCAAAATGGGTGGTTTCCCTAGGCTTTAACTATCAACAGGTACAGGTGCAAAATGCCAATGGTGACATCTCCCCCCTGTCTGCACCTCTCAATGGTTTTGGCAGTCAAAAACTGGCGTTTAGTTCCTCTGGGACCGATGATCTACTTTCCCTCAATATTGGCGCTATTCAAGATTTTCGCGACAATCCCCTGCAACCCACCAGTGGTTCTTTCCTGCGTCTAGGTTTAGAACAAACTATCCCCGTCGGTTCTGGCAGTATTTTCGGCACTCGTGTTCGGGGTAGTTACAGTTACTTTATGCCCGTTCGGTTTATTAATCCCTTTAATCTCTTTGAAACCGATATTTTTAAAGGTCAGCAATCCCTAGCTTTTAATGTGCAAGCAGGGACAGTATTAGGCGATTTACCCCCCTACGATGCTTTTATTGTGGGGGGTAGTAACTCTGTACGGGGTTACGCCGAGGGAGAAGTGGGTAGCGGTCGCAGTTATTTCCAAGCGACGGCCGAATATCGTTTTCCGATTGTCGCAATTATCGGGGGGGCGTTATTTGTCGATTTCGGCACTACTATTGGTTCCCAAGGTGATGTCCCCGGTCAACCCGGGATTGTCCGGGATTTACCCGGTACCGGTCTCGGTTACGGTTTGGGTGTTCGGGTACAATCTCCTGTCGGCCAAATTCGGGTTGACTACGGTTTTAATGTTGATGGTAGTTCTCGTCTCCATTTCGGTATCGGGGAACGATTCTAATCAGTTATCAGTTACCAGTTATCAGTTATCGATGAATTTAGTTATTTTTGCTGTTCACTGATCAAAGCTTTATTACTTGATAATTATGGTTTCTACTATCTCTAAACAATTTGAATTATCGGGAATTGGCCTGCACTCGGGGGAAATAACACGGGTGCGCGTCTGTGGGGCCAATCCGGGAGAAGGACGTTATTTTGTCCGCAGAGATTTAGCCAATCAACCGATTATTCCCGCTCTAGTTTCTTCGGTTTACCAAACGACTTTATCAACGGAATTGGGACAAGGAGAAGCAAAGGTTAGAACTGTTGAGCATTTATTAGCGGCCCTAACCGCTTTGGGGGTAGAGGATGCTCGCATTGAGGTGGATGGTGCGGAAATTCCCCTCCTCGATGGTTCGGCTAAAATCTGGGTGGAAGCGATCGAAAATGCTGGTTTAAATAACTCTTTTTCTCCATCAGATTTAACCATTTCTCAACCGATTTGGTTGTACGAAGGCCATACTTTTGTAGCGGCGATTCCTTCCCCTGAATTACGTTTTACCTACGGCATCGATTTTACCTATAAACCGATCGGTAATCAATGGTATAGTTGGAGTCCTCATCAAGAAAGTTTTCGAGCTGCGATCGCAGATGCCCGGACTTTCGGTTTTGCCGATCAAATTGAGTATCTGCAAAAGGCTGGTTTAATTAAAGGAGGCAGTTTAGAAAATGCTTTGATCTGCGATCAAAATCAATGGCTAAATCCTCCTTTACGCTTTGAAAATGAGCCAGTAAGACATAAATTATTAGACTTAATTGGTGATTTAAGTTTACTGGGAACCATTCCCACTGCTCATTACATAGCTTTTAAAGCCAGTCATAAACTTCACGTTCAACTAGCTAAAGCAATTCAGGGTTATTAGGGTTTGCGGCAAAAAGTTTTTCGTGGGGGTAGGGTGGAGGGATTCCACTTCCCTTAATTCCTCGAGATAAAAACGTAAAATCCTGCCTGAGTTGATTAACTCCCCATAACGAGCAGTCTCTAAGCTTTCCACTGAACGCCGAGGATAAATAACTACTCCCTGCCAATTTTTGCTTAAGTCCGTTTGGTGGAGATAGAGGAAGATCTCACTGAGGTTATAATGTTAAATATTTAGACTACTGAGAAGTTTTTAATGGCTTCTATTACTGTTAATATCTCAGATGAGCAGTTTCGGCGATTACAACAGTTAGCTCAGAACAGTCAAGTTTCCCCTGAAGACTTAATTAGTGCCAGCATAGAAGATTGGTTGGCTTGTCCTAAAAACGAATTTACTCAAGCATCAAGCTATGTACTCAAGAAAAACGCTGAACTTTATCGTCGTTTGGCATGATACGCTATCTAATATTAGTGCGATCGCTTTGAACTTTTCCTATTCCCCTTGAGTTGCTTGTCTAACCTGTTCGATATCTAATTCTAAAGCCTGTGCTATCTGTTCAAAGTTTAATCCTAATGCCAATAAACGAGGAATAGAGGCTAATTTTGCCGCTAATTTGCCTTCTTCTCTACCTTCCTCTAAAGCTTCCTGATAAACTTTAGTTTGTTTTAAATCGCTTAAACTAAACATCGCTTCTATCTACTTTCTACTGACTTGGGGGAACTTATAAACCAAGATTGTCTCTATCAATTCTAAAAGTTCTTGCTGTTGTTTGAGATTAGGTAATTCTTGTCTAATCCGTGGAATTAATTGTTTTCCTTGCTTGATCGCTCTGGCGGTTGGTGCTATGATTAATTGTAAAACCCTCATCAACAAAGTTTTACTTCAATATATGGAAGGCAATTAAACTCAGCACCAAGCATGACCCTTCCGTAATCCTACTTTAGGCTATAATTATAAGAACCATCAAATGCACCCTATTTTTAGTCTTCAAAAATCAAGGTTTATATCATAAAAATCAAAAAGTTTTTGGAAAAAATCTACCACTATAGACTCATAGTTTTCTTGCATAATTTCATAAGCTCCAAATCGATAAACTTCATAACCTAGCAATTTTAACTTTCTATCTTCAGCTACCATTTCTGCATAAAGCTGAGGCTTCGCATATTCTCCCTCAGCATAATGTTGTTTACCATCAATCTCAATAACAATTCTTTTTGATTTTGGCAATAATAATAAAAAATCCATACGTTGTCTTATCAATCTTCTCCCATTGTTATATCTTTTGAGTTCTTTGATAGTATAGGGATCATAATGTAAATAAACTTGTGGCAGTAGAGCGGGCGAATTTTCACCCCAACGACGACATAATTGCTCGTTTTTATAGTAAGTGTCAAAAAATCTAGATTCTACTCCATTATTTTGCAAGGATTCTTTAAGTCGTTTGTAAAGAGAATCTGCCGCTTCTGAATTTGACCAGCTAATAATTTTTTTATACTCTTTCCACCAATCAATTAACTCTATCCCTAATAATCCATGACTTTGAATCGGCTTATCATAGATCAAACAGGATTATTTATTCTTCGTAATTTCAATATCATTGCTAAGTGAATCTGAAAAAATAATTTCTGGTTTAAAAGAATTAGATGCAAAAATAATATTTTTGATATTTTGATGTCCTAGTTTTTGGGTTAAATGAATTGTGTAGCCATTACTATCAACTTGAAAACCACTTTTTTCACACATTTGTCTTAAAGTTTGCTTATGCTCTTCCTTAATATGATAAGTGTTGTATAAAAGTATTGATTCAATTACTTTCAGAAATTTCTGAATATCGTTTTGATTTTCCCAATCAATCTTTGAGTAGTATCCATCCACTTGATCTAGGCGCGTAGATGCACGAGGCTCGTATTTATCAAATCCCGCCTCCGTAAACCAACTATCTATTTGATCAATATAATATTTATATTTTAAGCAGCAAAATTGTCGAAACTCACTCTTTAATAAATCTAGATATATACTCATAGAGACACATCAACTTTCCGAGAAATCACCGATACACACAATACCAAATTCTAGCAATTCAGCATTAGGATCAAAATCAACAGATTGGTGGGTTATGGCGAATACCTTATTAGTTGCTTAACTGTCTCATTTGTCATCGCCTAACCCACCCTACTATTTGGCTACCGGCAAAAGATAGCCACCGGCAATTGTATCAATTTGTAAAAGATGGTTGACGTTTGTGCCAATCGGTGGCCTGTTCGTAGGCGTGGGCGACGTGAAATAATTGATCTTCGCGCAGCACATTACCCACTAATTGTAAACCGATCGGCAAACCTTGCCCATCAAAACCGCAGGGAAGACTTAACCCGGGTAAACCGGCTAAATTGACGGGAATAGTCATTAAATCCGATAAATACATACTCAGAGGATCCGCCGTTTTTTCCCCAGCTTTAAAAGCTGTGGTAGGTGAAGTGGGAGAAACTAACACATCTACCGATTGAAAAGCTTGATCGAAATCCTCTTTGATCAAAGTCCTCACCTTTTGCGCTTTCAGGTAATAAGCATCATAATAACCCGCCGAGAGGGTATAGGTTCCCAACATAATCCGGCGCTTAACTTCCGCACCAAAACCCTGAGCGCGAGTCTTGGTGTACATATCAATCAAACTATCGGCATCTTCCCGAATACCGTATTTAACCCCATCGTAACGGGCTAAATTGGCCGATGCTTCCGAGGGGGCGATAATGTAGTAGGTGGGCAATCCGTAACGGAAACGGGGACAGGAAATCTCTTTGATCGTAGCACCGAGAGCTTTTAACTGCTCTAAAGCTTGATTAACTGCCTCGGCAACCACCTGATCCAACCCTTCCCCGAAAGTTTCTTTAATTACGCCAATTTTTAACCCTTTTAAACTGGTTTTCAGGAATTGGCTATAGTCGGGAATCGGCAGATTGAGACTGGTGGAATCTTGGGGATCGTAACCTGCGATCGCTTGTAATAAAATCGCCGCATCTTCTACGGTACGACCAAAGGGACCGATCTGATCGAGAGAAGAAGCGTAAGCCACCAAACCAAAGCGAGAAACCAAGCCATAGGTCGGTTTTAGACCCACAACGCCACAAAATGAAGCCGGTTGACGAATTGATCCCCCCGTATCCGATCCTAGGGCAATCACGCATTCTTGAGCGGCCACAGCCGCAGCCGACCCCCCGGAAGAGCCTCCTGGCACCCGGGATAAGTCCCAAGGATTAGCGGTAACGTGATAACTAGAGTTTTCGGTGGAACTACCCATGGCAAACTCGTCTAAATTAGTTTTACCGACGATAACTGCCCCTAAATCCCGTAATTTTTGGGTAACGGTGGACTCGTAGGGGGGGACAAAATTCTCTAAAATCCGAGAAGCGCAGGTGGTGGGGATACCCTTGGTGCAGAGATTATCTTTTAACGCGATGGGAATACCTGCCAAGGGATGCAGAGATTCACCTCTGGCGATTTTCTCGTCCACTTTTTGGGCTTGCGCGAGGGCTAAATCCGGGGTTAAATGGAGAAAGCTTTTTACTTGTGGTTCGATCGCTTCAATACGAGCGATAAATTCTGTGGCGATTTCGACGGCTGTTTTTTCTTTATTAACGAGTTGTTGATGCAGTTGACGAATCGAAGTCATGTTCAGTTACCGGTTACAACCACCGTCAGGAGCAAGCAACAACCCCAGACAGCAAAAACTATTTTAGCGTCAGTTTGGCTGTCAGTCAGCTAATCCCCTAAAATTAAAGGAAAGCCTCGAAGGAAAACTAGAGTTATGACTTTTAATATCCGACAATTAGATAATTTAGACTACGATGAAGCCGAACCCCTACTAGAAGATTATATTACTGGAGCGATCGAAGAATATATCAATTCGCCAGAGGGAGAAGCCTATTATCAAGAAAAACAAGAAGGTTGTGGTTGGATTGCTACCTTTGTCGAGTTGGGCTATCTCTATGAGGGTTATACCCTTGCTACCATGACTAAGGCAGATGTGCAGATCTTAATGGAGAAGGTCTTACCACGCAAAATTACTATCCTCGATCCGACGGAAACCGAAGATGCTATCCCTGAATTAATTAGTTTTTGGCAATTTTTGGGACGAGAATATAAATTAACTCAGGCTAAGGCTATTATTAAATATTTAGAGCAATTAGGCGATCGCTTTGGTCAACTGATGAACGATCCCAACAGTGGCGGTTTTATGAAAAATCTCCTGTTACAAGCGCATCAGCAGGGTTTTGATATCACCAGTCAGGAGGGTTTAACAGCTTTTCAAGAAAAATATAATGCTGAACAACGTGCTAAACAGCAAGCGGCAGCAACATCGAAAAAAACGCCCCCAGCTGTTCCTAAATCGGAAAATATTGCCAAGGCAATGCAGGCCAAATATCAAGAAATTATCGATATTACCGATAAATTTGCCGCTCAATATCTTAATGAAGAATACGCCCAACTTATTCGCCAATTAACCGCAACTTTAGCTCGTAAGCGTCCCTCTCCCCTAGAAAAAGGTAAAGCCAATTCCTGGGCCGCTGGCATTACTCACGCCCTAGGAATGGTCAATTTTCTCTTCGATCCTAGCCAAAATCCCCACATTTCGGCCACAGAACTTTATAAAGCTTTTGGGGTTGCTCAAAGTACAGGACAAGCTAAATCAAAACAGGTGAGAGATTTACTGAAGATGTCCTATCTTGACTCAGAATGGGCTTTACCAAGCAATTTGGAGAACCATCCTAGCACTACGGTCCGGAACTTAATCACTACCATGCTCGGTGATAATTAGGGTTTGCTGAAAAAGTCTGTTGGTGGAGTTAGGCGGCACTCTTGCAGCAGTAGATTCCTGAATGACCCAATCTCGATCGAGTTTGCCAACTAGACTCTAGTTACCTTTCCAGTTAAACTATAGTAGTCAATAGTTATAAAGTTTTAAACGATCACCTATTGCCAGCCTTTTTAACTGGTCACTTTATTACCTACCTATGTTAGACAGTTTCTCCCCCCAAACCTCTAGCGTTGTCCTCGCTTCCGTGGCGGACTATTTCAAAGTCCTGTCGGAAGTGAGTCGCCTACAGATTCTCAGTTGCTTGCAATTAGGCACGATGAATGGTAAAGAAATCGCTGAAGCTACCGGACTAGGTCAGGCCAATCTCTCCAAACACCTGAAAGCTTTAACCCAAGCGGGAATTATCTCGCGGCAACCCCAAGGAGTCAGCGTTTACTATCAAATTACCGACCCCGTCATCTATGATCTCTGTCAGGTGGTTTGCGATCGCATTAGTCAGCAAATGCGTCAACGGGTCCGAGAATTCGAGAGTCTGCCGGCTTTCCATCTCCCTAAATAAAAATCGCTAAACCCTTGACATTTTGCCTCAATTATGATAAGAAAAAATTTCCATGCTCGTAGAAGAACTTTGTCAAGGCTATCGGGAGGGAGAAAGAGATTTTCAGGGGATTAATTTGCGGGAAGGCGACTTAACTAATATTTCCCTCCCCGGAGTCAATTTTTGCCGTGCAGATCTGCGACAGGCCCGGTTAGGAAAAATACGCCTTGCGCGATCGCTGCTGAGGGAAGCGGATTTAAGTGAGGCGATTCTTTGGGGAGCAGATTTAAGTCAAGTGGACTTTTATCGAGCTTGTTTGCGCGATGCGGACTTAAGCGGAGCTAATCTGATCGAAGCCAATTTAGAAGCCGCTTATTTAACCAAAGCCGTCTTAAACGGTGTTAATCTCAACAGTGCTAATCTCCAGCAGGCCCTATTAATCGATGCGGATTTTCGCTCCACTTCCGACCAACGCACGGACTTGGGCAAAACTAACTTTTGCGGAGCCGATCTCAACTATGCTAATCTGAGCGGCTCCCTGTTATATCGAGCTAATTTGGCTAATTGCCGACTTTGCCGGGTTAATTTTCGTGCTAGTCCCGAAAGAGACGGATTTATCACTGATCTCACTGGGGCTAGTTTCCGGGGTGCGGATCTCAGTTATGCTGATTTGCGCGGGGCAATTTTAGAAGATGTGGACTTAACTGGTGCTGATTTAACCGGGACTTTGTTTTAATCTGGGAAGCTTTTTCAGTTATCAGTAATCAGTGAAAAGATCTTACTTCACTTAAAACTCAAATCTGATAACAAGGGCTGAATCTCAGACCTAATTGGTTAAGCTAAAAGCTTTGATGTGCTTAGTCCCTAACCTTCTTTTTAGGTAGGAAAATTGTCAGATTCTGTCTTTTGCCTTCTTGCCTGTTGCCTCTTGCCTTCAGAAGCTGATAACTGCTCACTGATAACTGATAACTGCTCACTGATAACTGATAATTGAGGGTCGATTTATTTAAAACCGACGGATGCTTGCCAAACAAAGGCCAGCAAGAGGAAAAATAGGGGAATCAGGGGCAAGACATCGACTAAGGGGTCGAAAATTTGGTATGCTTCTGGCAATTTGGCGAACAAAAGTGCAGTTTCCATCTCTCTATCTACCTTGACAAGAAAATTTTCAAACGTTTCCTGAAATTTTATCACGTTGGGGTAACATCTACGGCATCCTCAAGCCAAGGGGCAAAATCTTGGGCAAAAGTCCCCCCTAGAATAGATTGACGAATTTCACGGGTAAATCTGATTAATTCGGCGATATTGTGCAGAGATAAGAGAATATAACCCAACATTTCCCCCGATTTAATTAAATGATTCAGATAGGCACGGCTAAAGTGTTGACAGGTGTAACAGGGACAAGTCTCGTCTAAAGGGGCTAAATCCTCCTTAAAACGGGCATTTTTGAGGTTCCAACGCTCTCCCCGCACCAAAGCTGTGCCATGGCGACCAAAACGAGTGGGAATAACGCAATCAAACAGATCTATGCCACTAGCAATCGCCTTGGCCATTTCTCGATAGGTTCCCACTCCCATCAGATAACGGGGTTTATTTTCGGGGAGTAAAGGGGCAGTTATCTGGACAATACGATGAATTAGGCTCGTTTCTTCCCCCACACTCACGCCCCCGATAGCATAACCGGGTAAATCGAGTTTTACTAAAGATTGCGCCGCCGCTGCCCGTAAATCCTCATAGATTCCCCCCTGCACTATGGCGAATAAAGCCTGTTGTTGAGGTCGTTGATGGGCTGTCAGACAGCGCTCTAACCAGCGATAGGTGCGTTCTATAGATGCTTTCATGGTCTCATGACTGACTCCCGTGGGGGGACATTCATCGAAGGCCATAATCACATCAGCACCGAGGGCATTTTGAATCTGAATCGATTTTTCTGGCGTGATTTCGATTATTCTACCGTCCCGGGGCGATCGAAAGGTGACTCCTGATTCTTTAATTTGCCGGAGTTGACTGAGGCTAAATACCTGAAATCCACCCGAATCTGTTAATATTGGCTGATTCCAAGCCATAAAATCGTGTAAACCTCCCGCTTTCTCGATGATACTTTCTCCGGGCTGCAGATGCAGGTGATAGGTATTAGCGAGAATCATTTGCGCTCCCGTGCTGGCGATTTGAGCGGGGGTCAAACCTTTCACCGTGGCCAAAGTTCCCACGGGCATAAAACGGGGTGTTTCTACCGGTCCATGGGGAGTATGCCAGACCCCAACCCGCGCACCAGTTTGGGGACACTGGGTGATTAATTCAAAGGAAAATCCCACTGTTTCAGTTATCAGTTATCGGTTATCAGTATTTTTTCTCACTGCCTAAAAGGGGCAATCGTTGTCGTCTTCGTCTTCAAACTGCACATCCCACTTAGCAGAAAGTACCTGAGTAACCATGGCTTCGAGGGTATCAGCATTGAGACGGGCTTTCATATCGGGGTCTTGCAGTGGATTACTCAGGGGAATCAGCCGTAATTGCCGATTGTCTTGAACCAAATCAAAATAGGTTTCACCGTCGGGAGAGCGGGTTAGACGCAGATAATCGAAGCTATAGGTATTGAGATAAAGACTGTAGTTAGCAACTAGGGTGCTTTGCTGATAATCGGCGAAAACTTCTACTATCCATCCCTCCCCTTCACTCTGAATCACCCCTTCGAGACTATGGATGTAGCGAACTCGTCCGATATCATCAAGGAGACGACGCATATCTTCTTTAGCGATGACCACGCCAGAATCAATAATACAGGGGGCGGGCAGGGGCTGTGAGGGCGGATGATAGTTCATAGGGATTGCTAGTAAAAAAATTTCCGTTAATAACCCACCGGAGGGATTTCCACCGATTACTGTTGCAATTTTTTTCGGGTTACGTCTCGATCTTAACCCAATCCGCTAGAACTTTTCACTGTTACTTAAGATTAAGACCGAAGAGGGATGATTAATTTCTGCTTACTAAATATTTACCTAAAATGTCGGCTTGAAGGAACCCTCGGTTTTACCCTATCCCTTATGGATATCTTTCTTAACAATTTTGTCAGTAAGCACTCCAATCCTTATCCTGACTTGATTTCAGTTTTTTCTTTGTCAGTAAGGGTGTCAACAAGGAATATTACAGATTGTTAACCGAGTCTTGAAAGCCCTGTGCTACAAAGGGTTGAAATGTTAAGAAAGATGTGACTAATGAACAGGGTTTTACCGAGGGATGAAAGGCCAACCAGTATAGAACAGCACTTCGACACATTTCGACGCGCTCAATGTCAAGGCTCAGTGACACGAAGCACGGCTAAGAATAACTCTAATCTATAATTACCAATTTAGTTTTAGTATGCTAGAATGTCCTGCGATCGTTGGGTCGTTAACGCAGCCTTCGACTGGGTTCGGGGCAAAAAATATTTGTTTTAGAGTACAAGCTTAGGGGAAAACCATCTCAATATCAAGCCATTGATGAGGCTATTCGGACAGTCCAGTTTGTTCGGAATAAATGTCTTAGATATTGGCAAGACAATCAAGGAGTAGGACAAAAAGATATTTATCGATATACAACTCAATTAAGAGATGAATATTCTTTCGTCAAAGAGCTTAACTCTACAGCTTATCAACAGGCTTGGACTGCTATTCCTCAGTTTTATAGTAACTGTAAGAACAAAATTGGGCTCTTTTGGATTTGGTGGGTAAAATGTATTCTGAGATACAGTCCTGCTGGCGAGGGAATGGAGGGAACCACACCAAACACAGAGGACGCAAAGATCGATCCTATGTAAGTTAAACTTATCACACAGAACCTAGAAGGGCCAAAATTGCTGATAGGAAAGGGTATCCTAGATACTCTAAAAGCACTCATTCTGTTGAGTTGAAAAAGTCAGGTTGGAAACTTAATCGAGATTCCCAAAGAATAACTTTCACCGATGAAAAAAACATCAGAGAGTTAAAACTAATTGGTAGTCGAGATTTATTCTATTTCCAAGAATGGCAAATTCAACGGGTGAGAATAGTTAAATATGCTGACGGATACTATTGCCAGCTAATGCGAAAACTCGATATTAGAGATATAACTCCACAATTAGAGCCTACTAAAAAATGTCTAGGTTCAGACGTGGGACTAAAAGATCTTGATGCTGACAGCAACGGGAATACAGTAGAGCCTCCTAAGTATTATCGAAAAGCAGAAAAATGCCTTAATAAACTGAATAGAAGAAAGTCGAAAGAGTTTAACAGAAGACAAAAGCAGTCAATAACTACAAAAAGGCTAGACAAAAGTACGACAAGGGACATTTTAAAGTAAGTAGGCAGCGAGAAGAGTTTGCTAAAAAATTGTCACTCCGTTTAATTCAGTCAAACGACTTGATAGCTCAGGTCGATTTAAAAGTCAAAGACCTTGTGTGTAATCAAAAACTAGCCAAGAGTATTAATGACGCAGGTTGGTCGCCATTCAGAAAATGGCTTGAGTATTTTGGTATTAAATACGGCCGATTAACTATTGCAGTTAATCTAGCCTATACAAGTCAAGAATGCCTTAACTGTGGTCGGTTAGTCAAAAAGTCTCTATCAGTCAGAACTCATGTTTGTTTGTGTGGGTGTATGGAAGATAGAGACAAGATGGCGGCATTAAATATACTCAAAAAAGCTACGATAGGGCATATTGGAAACTGGCACCTCGACTTGCGCTCGGTTTGGGGAGATTTAAGCTCTATCTTGGTTGGTAGTAATACGGCTCGAGTGAGCCTCACCGAACTCCTGTCAAGACAACTTAAGTCAATCAACCAAAAATCCCTCGCATGAGTGCGATGGGAGTGTCAACTCACTGGTCCAGGAAAGCTTAACTTTTCTCCTTGTACATAATGCTACTGACCGATGATCTACTTCTAGACTACCAACGTTGTCAACGCCGTGGGTTTTTAAATCTCTACGGCAATAGCCAAGAAAAAGACCCTGAGCGAGATTTTTTGCTTAAATTGCGCCAGGAGAGTCAAAGTCACGTTAAAAAAGTCCTGCAAGACTCCTATCCCGATTATTGTTCCCTGACTACCCCCGGCACTGATATTTTAGCCGCCGCTAGGGAAACGGAAGCTTTGATGGGTCAGGGGGTACCCTGTATTTATCACGGAGTCCTTTTACAATCTGGCTATCCCTTCTCTTTAACCGGTTCCCCGCATTTATTAATTAAACAGGCAGGAGAGTCGAAATTTGGCGATTGGGTTTATTATCCCCTCAATATACAACTCGGTCGCCGTCCTAAGCCTGAATATAAGATGTTGGCTACTTTTTACGCCTATTTGTTGGCTGGTATGCAGGGAGTTTTTCCCAATTACTCGGAAATTGTCCTACGTCGTCATAATCGCTATCGGGTGGAATTGAATCTCTGGTTAACTAAACTAGAGGAAATAATCAAAAAGTTTGCCGAAATGGTGATTAATCACCAAGAACCAGAAGTTTTTATCTCGCGTCAGCGTTGCAGTTTATGTCATTGGTATAGTCACTGTTATGGTATTGCTCAAGCGAGTCAACATCTTTCTTTAGTCCCGGGGGTGACTCCCAGTCGTTACCAATTTTTACAGTCTTTGGGGGTTTCCACCATGGAATCCCTGGCGCTTACCTGTCCTACCCGTATGGGGGAGGGGATGGGGTTAGAGGTGGCTAATCAGTTACAATTACAAGCCCAAGCAATTATTGAAAATCGGGCCTTTCGCAAAAGCAAGGGCAAAACTGCTTATTTGTCTCCCCTACCGAGGGCCGAGATTGAATTTTATTTTGACATCGAAGCGGAACCAGAACAGAATTTAGATTATCTTTTGGGGATTTTACGGGTTGATTATCGAGTTAATACCCAGCAATTTTATCCCTTTTTGGCAGAAAAGCCAGAAGATGAAGGCAGGATTTGGCAGGAATTCTTAACCTTAGTCATGCAGGATTATCAAGCACCAATTTTTCACTTTTCTGAGTACGAAGTGGAAACAATTAAGCGATTAGGTTATCTTTATAAAACTCCTTCTTCTTTGATTAATCAGTTAGTTTCTCGCTGTTTTGATCTGCACTATCAGGTAGTTAATTCGGTAACTTTTCCCGTGGAAAGTTATTCTTTAAAATCCCTCGCTAACTGGATTGGCTTTCAATGGCGCGATCGAGGAGTAAGCGGGGATCAATGCGTTTGGTGGTATGACCAGTGGTTAAAAACAGGAGATCGGACTTTATTGGCGGCTATTTTACGTTACAATGAGGATGATTGTCGCGCCACCTTTATACTAAAAGATTGGCTTGTAAACTTTTTAATTTGATTCTAAAGATTTATGACAAATAGGGGGGAATGTAGCCGCTGCTACCCGTAGTGGCAAAGGGAAAATGATAGGCTATGGATGTGAAGACAGTCCCCTCACCCAATGGTGATCCCCATGTTCTCCCCACTTTTTCCCCTTCTACTCCTACTGCTTTCCTTCCTTAGTCTTCTCTGGTATCAAAAGACCGATAATGATATTTTTAAAGCTCTTGCCGTTGGTAGTTTGATTTTTGCAATTATTTGGGGCTTAGTTCTCGTTCATTGGTCAATTCACCTGCTGGGACTGCTGTTATTGTTAAAATTCAGAACCCCCGCTTTCAGTTTGGTGCGCGTGCCTAGATGGTGATGGTTTGACCCTAATCTTCTAACTGTCCGGTAGGTACTTCGATCGCCTGTACATCGATCGTACCGGGAGGGGTGAGAATAATAAACTTACCCCCTTCCACTTTCAACGGTTCACCACAGTTAGGACATTGGCATTCTGTGCGATTAAAACCCGTAAATTCGTAGCTACAGACGGGACAGCTATCTTCAACTAAATTGCGTCGTAACCACCAGCGAAAAATCCCCCAAGCAATCACAGGGGAAAATATCAGGAATGCCACGAGAATTAAAAAACTATTGACTAACCAACCTAGTCCGATCGAGCCTAACAACAGTCCGACTAAAATCAAAGATAAGAAACAACCCAAACCAGAATCATTGACAGAATAGCTGCGGAAAAAGTTGTTATTCACGGCTCAACCCTCGATTCATCAAAGCTGCAATTATCTTTAACCTAACACATTCCCAACACATTGCCACGGTTAAATCTTCTTTTTGACTCACTGGTTCCTCGCTCTCTTCTGCCTTGGCTTTAGTTTTGAGCGAGATTATCCGGACTGACATCCTCATCAAATCTGCTGGCGAATGGGTCGTCTGCTGGCTTCAACTTGTTATAATAGATCGGTTCCTATCCACCATATCTCTAAAAACCATGAGCGATTTTCGTCTATCTCTAGCTGCCGCTGCCCGAAGATTTCATCAACTGGGTTGGATGCTTGGCACGGTGGGTAATTTATCCGCTAAAGTTGATGATCATAGTTTTTGGATTACTGCCAGTGGCAAAAGTAAAGGTAAACTCACAGAAGAGGATTTTGTGCGGGTGGATCTGACGGGAAAAGTCAGAGAATTACCTAATCCAGATAATCGTCCTTCGGCAGAAACTAGCATTCATCGGGTGATTTATTGTCTCTTTCCCCAAGCGCAAGCTTGTTATCATGTCCACTCGGTGGAAGCGAATTTAGTTTGCCGTTTTGCTCGCGAGGACAAGTTATCTTTACCCCCCTTAGAAATGTTGAAAGGTTTAGGTATTTGGGTAGAAAATCCCCGAGTATTTGTGCCAGTTTTTACTAACTATCTCAATGTGCCGAAAATTGCCGCAGAAATAGAAAGTAGATTCTCAACTTTCCCCCCAGAAATTCCCGCTCTACTGATTTCTGACCATGGCGTGACGGTGTGGGGTGAGTCTCTAGAAACTACCGAGAATTACTTAGAGATAGTCGAGTATATTTTTCGCTATTTAGTGGCAGCCTATCAGGTAAAACCTTGGTAAATCTTCATTTAGACAAGGTAATAAAAGAAAGACTGCCGACATTTGCCAAGGCGCCACCCAGATTCGAACTGGGGGTAAAGGTTTTGCAGACCTCTGCCTTACCACTTGGCGATGGCGCCGATCAATAGAAGTCTATTCTAGCATAACAGATAACAGTTTGCCAAGAGTGGAACCCAAGGGTCAAGCGATCGATCTATAGTTTATGCGGCGTTTCTCTAATCTAGCGGGGGATTTTAGGCTTAAAAAAGCGATTATGATGGGAAATCAAAGATACTTACTAACTTTTATCGGTTTATTAGCTTTATCCGTGCCAGTACAGGCTAATAATGCCGTTTACCTTAGCCAAAGTTCTAATACTGCCACTACTTTCGACAGTTATCGTCAAGAATGTTTACAAAGAGCGCGGGGGGAAGGATTAGCTGCTGATGTGGCAAAAGACCTATGCGACTGCACGATTAAAAAATTCCAGGCTCGTTACAATCTACAGCAATTCCGCGCCCTCGTGCAGAAGTCGAAAACCGATAAAGCTGCCGCTAGGACTTTATCCAGTGTCGGAGAAGCTTGTTTTGATGAGATTTTGTACGAATAGCAGTTATCAGTAAACAGTCCAGCTTTTTCTCTGCCTTCTCCCCAATTCATAATTCATAATTCCCCTCTCCTAGGGTGTTGAAAACGCTTACAGACCTTTTTAACCGCAAACACGCACCCTACAAGCTGTGTGGCTTGGTTAATTTATCAGTGCAAAATCAGCCGCCATCAGGGTAGGAACAGTCAACAAATTGGCAAATTCAGAGCCAGTTCCTAAGCCAGCAGC
>JAADBR010000072.1 GCA_009995705.1 Microcystis aeruginosa W13-11 | reverse complement strand
ATACCAGTTGACTCGTTCTACGGGTCTATCCCAGCGCGTGGGAGATCCCCCCCTAGCACCTTCAAAAGGGGGGGAATCGGAAGCCTCCCTTTCTAAGGAGGGTTTGGGGGGATCTTTAAAGTGGGAGGGAGCAGGGTTAAGATTTCGTCCTACTTTTAAATCCGTGCGGGAGGCAACTGCTCTCCACTGGGCCTGGGTAATCGGGGTTTGACTCATGTAGAAAGCGGGGACTTTGACTAGGTGTTGTGGTCCTTCCCTTCTATATCCGTCCCAATCAAATCTTTTAACCAGTCTTTCGATTTCCTCATCTTCCGTTCCCATCCAGAATTCTCCTTGGGGAATATACATCATAGGGATATAGTTATGAGCTTTTTTCCGGTTGCCAACTTCTGCAAGGTTTTCATCGTAAAAATAGGCTTTAACAGGTTTCCTCTCGATAACTTGGCCTTTTTCATTAACCAATACCGTTTCTGCGGTAAAAAGGAAAAGGTTTTCATTGTAGGGAACAATATCTGCTACTTTGTCTATTAAATGTTTTTGTCGGGTTTGTTCGTCTTCCTGGCTTAAATCCCCTCTAGAATAGGCGGCAATCGGTTCTTTAAGCAATAACAAGGGTTCATAATCGGCTAAAGCAGCGGATAGATTCTCTAATAAAGCTGTCAATCTAACAAGACGCACTCGGTTATTATTTTTGATAGCTTCTGCTAGTAACTGTTTGATTTCATTAACCGCTTGACTAGGTTTTAGGTAGGCAAGAGCTAACCATTGTTGATTTTGCCAATAAACTGATTTTGAGCAACGATCACCGATTTGTTCCTGAATATAGGTTTGTAACTGATAGGCCAGAGATTTGAGTTCCTCTGGGGTTAATTTTTTTAATAGTAGTTTACGAATATCGGGGGACATTTCATAGAGTTCTCGATCTATTTTGCGGACTAAACTGGAGAGTAAAATGTCAGCGATCGCATACCAAGGAGATTGATTATTTTTATCTTGATGTTGACGCAGATAATAAAGTAAATTAGGGGATAAACTAAGGGGAAAGGCGGCTCTTTTCGCCAGTTCTCTGGTGTTTAGTTCGTTTTCTTTTTCAAATAATCTTAAACAGCTTTCTGCGCTAAAAAAATCTTCATCCTCATCCCAATTATCCCCTTGTTGAAATTGAGCGAGATCAAATTGAAAATGACGGGGTGGGATAGGTTCTTCTTTTAGCCATGTTATTAAGTTTTCCCAATCCTCTGTGGTTAGCTCAAACATGGAAAAATTGGGTATATCTTCAGCTAAATCAGCAATATCGATCGCAGTTGTCCCATACCATCGATGATAGGGTAAGGGGTTTAACCATGCGACTCGGCTAAATCTTCGGCTAAATCGTCGGATAAGGGTTTCTGTTGCGCTCAAGCGCTCTTCTACATAACGTTTTCTAGCAGCACCCGCATCACTAAGGATTAAACAACTGGTTACTTCAGGAGAATAATTAGAGAGAACTTTGGTTAAAGATTGACTTTCCCAACCGTTTTCTTGTCGTAAAACCTCCTCTCTAATCAGATTATCAAAGTAAAAATGGGGGACATTTTCCCAGGTTTGTTTCATTATCCGACCAAATCCCGCAAAGGGAATCATGGAGTCAGAACAATCAATAAAAATAATAATTTCTCGCCGATAAAGTTGTTTCTTTTGGTAAATTATTTGGTCAAAAAAACCTTGTTTAGCTGTTGCAATCACCGTAGCTTTTAGATCCCAAGTCTGTCGAGGACTTTCTAGGGGTAATGGACGCAGTTGCTGCCAACTTTCTTGTAATTTAGCGATACCAATAGGATAATAATCAGGATTATCTAGGGAGGTGATTTTTTTTCGCTTTTCAATAGCTGTGGCAATTTGTGGAAATGGAGTCTCAGGAGGTAAAGGTGCATCCCCAGAAGGGGTAATAAATGCTAATGAGGGAGATTCCCTATCATCCATCGGGTCTATTATTTTGCTAATCGATTCTTCTGGATGGCGAATAGGCGTTTTTTTGGGTATTTCTATATTTATTTCCGGTTGGAATTGTAGCATCTCTGTCCAGGCCTGATCAAACTTTTGTTTTTCTTCTGGAGATTTAACCCATAAAGCTTGACAAAGAAGTTTAATTTTAGGATTCTCTAAGTTGGGATTCTCTTGAATAGCAATATCAGAATCATTAGCGAGTTTTTGAATCAGGTAATTTTCCACCCGATAATATTGTTCAATAGACAGCGGAAATCCTTCTTCATTTCTGAGTTGATAAAATAGGTCAAGTAGGGGGGATGTCATTGGCTCTTTTAACCTCTTGTTCCATAATCTTGTAAATCAGTACGGCTTTTTAGTAAAATACTAGCGTGGGGTAATTTGTCCTCGTTTAATTTGGCGATAATTTCTTCAGGTTTGTACTTGAGTAACGATTTAAACCAGGCTATTAATTCACTTGTGCTAACTTTTTTTTCTCCTTCAGATTTAGTCTCGTCTTGTGATGTTCTCACTTCCTGAAAACGGTCCACTGCTTTGATGATAACCTCTTGTTCAGCGTCGGTAAACCGTTCAGTTAATATTTTTCTTAATCTTTCTTGGTTGGGAAGCTCAATATAGTGATAAATGCAACGTCTCAGAAAAGCATTGGGTAAGTTTTTTTCTTGATTACTGGTAATAATAATCAGAGGAAAAGCTTGCTCATTTGCTTTAATTGGTTCTCCTGTTTCTTTAATAAAAAAACGACGAGATTCAATGGCTAAAAGTAAATCATTAGGAAAATCTCGATCTGCTTTATCTATTTCATCAATTAATACTACCGATTGTTCTTGCTTATCTTGACTTTGTTCAAATGCTTTACCCAAGGCTTGTAAATTAACCCAATCTTTTGAAATAGCTGGATTTTTTTGCTCAGACGAAGATTCTTCTGTTCCTTTTTGACTTAAAATTCCGCTAATTTGAGCAGCTTGTAAACGGCCAATATAATCATATTGATAGAGACTATCTTCCGCTTTACTTGTGGATTGAACTATCCACTCATAATATTTTATAGGATTATTTTCCGGGAGATAATTAAATTCATGAACTAAGGCATGAGCTAGACGACTTTTGCCACATCCCGGCTCACCTTCCAGTAACAAAGGCATTCCCAATTCAATAGCCAAGTTAACAACTTCTATTAACTCATCACCCGCGTCATAGGGATAAATTTTTTGTTGAATCGGTTCATAATAAAGTCCCGATTTTGGTTGAATTTTTCCCGTGTAGGTTAAGGATAGTTTAGCCATCTATTTTCCCTCGATAATTGTCCTTTAAATTGTTGATAAAAAGCTTTCAGTGTGTCTTCTATGTTGCCTTGATTGCTATTTTCCCATAATTCCTGCACGGTAGATTTAAATAAGTCTGTGGTTTCATCCTGTAAGTCGCAACCCAACTGAAGTTGTTGAGCAAAAGTAGGAATAATGTCCGGAAAAGACCCTGGTTCAAAGCGAGAGTCAATCTGTAAGCGATGAATAGGACTTAATTCTGATAATTTGTCCTTATCTCTCCAATCATTACTTTTTCCATAATCTAACCAAATCATTAATAAAAAGCCCGGAATGGGACTATTTTGTATTCTACTAGCTTTTTGGGTTAAGTTTTGCCAAAACGAATCAATGTCTTTTAAACGGGAAAAGTCTGCACAATCAATTCCTTCAAAAATCAAACAGAAATTATTAGCTTTTAATTTTTCAATTCCTTCAGAATTTTTGAGAAAATATTCATGAATATCATAGCTATTCCATTCTTCTTGACCATCTCCTTGAAACTTAAAAATAATGGGTTTAACGGGCAAATTATTAGTGATAAAAATTTGTTTTTCTAAACGACGCAAACACAAAACACGATATTGATGAGGACAAGGGGGAATATAAATACTGCCTTCTCGTAAAGGTTTAGCAGCTATTAAACCAGTAAAATTTACTACATTATTGTAATTAAATTCTGTTAAAACACGATAAATCTTCTCATTATTTGTTCGTTGATTTTTTGGGTTTTGAGGAAGTTGACAACATTGTAAGCTGTCAAAATCTAGTTTTAATACTTCACAATAAGCTTGAACAATATAAGACTGTTTAGAGGTTTTTTGCCCTTTTTTTCCCAGTCCATATTTTTTTTCAGTACAAAACCGCAAACTATCTGTAGATATGCCAATTACCTTTAAAATAGACGAATCTAATAAATCATCAATATCTGCTGAGGTTAAATGAATTAAATTATCATTAATATCTTCAACTCTGGGTTTATTTATTTTATTTTGAGTAATGTATGTGCTTTTCTTCTGATTTTCAAATTCTTTAAAATCAGATTCATTTTGTAAGTACAATTTCTTCTTATTTGGTTCTAAAACCTCTTTAGTTGTTCCGGATTGTGGCGATGATGTCATCCAAGCTTTCAAGACATTTAATGGAATGGTATAACTGGAAGGATTTGTTCGACTACGGTATTCTTCGAGAAATGCCTCAAGTAACCATCGACTTGCTTCTATTAATATTTGCTCTGTTTTCTGCGAAGCACAAGAATAGTCTCCCTGATAAGCATCTTTAGCCTTACGAAGGGTTTCTACATCTTCATCCGATAATCTGATTTGGCCAGACCTTAACATAAATCTCCTCAAACGTCAACCTACCATCTGATCCACTTTTTGATCCCCTTTTGCCAGCATTTGCTTAAAGCAGTCTAATCTACTTGTCCTCAAAAAACAAGCCATAAGGCGAAAGGAGCGAAATCTATGAATTTCTGGCAAAAACATAAAGCGGACATTGACGTGATTTGCCGTATCATCACCACTCTAGCTGCCTTGGCTAGTTTGGGTGTTCAGGTGGGGGAGTTAAAGATTCCTCAAAGCGAGATTCCCCCTATCAATGAAGTTGAGGTGGAATTAAATGTAAGATGAACGTAGGTTGGGTTAAAGTATGAAACCCAACCCCCGCATGGGTTACGCTACCGCTAACCCATCCTACAAATAATTGTGCCTCCCTACTTAGTAGGTTGACTCATGAATCAACCTACCTGCTCCCTGGGAGGGAGATTTAGCGATCGACTGACCCCATAATAATATCAATACTGCCTAAAATCGCCATAATATCGGCAACTTTTACCCCTTTGAGGATATGAGGCAGAATTTGAAGATTATTAAAATCGGCGGCCCGAATTTTCCAACGCCAAGGGAAAACATCATCATTACCGACGATAAAGATACCTAATTCCCCTTTACCACTTTCCAAACGCACATAATGTTCACCTTTAGGGATTTTGAAAGTGGGGGCGACTTTTTTGGCGATATATTGATAGTCAAAATCATTCCAAGCTGATTTTTTCCCTTCTGCCATCCGTTTCGCTTCCAGATTTTCGTAGGGACCACCGGGTAAACCTTTCAGTGCTTGCCGGATAATTTTCACTGATTCGCGCATTTCCCGAATCCGCACCAGATAACGAGCAAAACAATCGCCAGCGGTTTCCCAATGCACTTCCCAGTCAAAATCGTCGTAACACTCGTAATGGTCAACTTTTCTTAAATCCCATTTCACCCCAGAAGCGCGTAACATCGGACCGGATAAACCCCAGTTAATCGCTTCGTCTCTGGTAATGCAGCCTACCCCTTCAACACGACGGCGGAAAATCGGGTTATTAGTGATTAATTTCTCGTATTCGTCCACTTTTGGCTCAAAATAGTCACAGAAATCTGCGCACTTATCCACCCATCCATAGGGTAAATCCACCGCCACGCCACCAATACGGAAATAATTGTTATTAACTAACCGCATTCCTGTGGCCGCTTCCCAGAGGTCATAAATCATCTCCCGTTCCCGGAAAATGTAGAAAAAGGGAGTTTGTGCGCCTACATCCGCCATAAACGGGCCTAACCAGAGTAAATGGTTAGCGATGCGGTTGAGTTCCAACATAATCACCCGGATATATTGCGCTCGTTTGGGAACGGCGATATCGGCTAATTTTTCGGGAGCATTGACCGTAATCGCCTCATTAAACATCCCTGCTGCGTAATCCCAACGACTAACGTAGGGAACGTACATGACATTGGTGCGATTTTCGGCAATTTTTTCCATGCCCCGATGAAGATAACCGATTACGGGTTCGCAGTCAATCACGTCTTCCCCGTCAAGGGTGACGATTAAGCGCAAAACTCCGTGCATCGAAGGGTGATGGGGTCCCATGTTTAAAACCATGGGTTCTGTTCTCGTTTCAATTTTTGCCATAGGGCTACCGATGATCCCGAAAATCTTTTTAAAGTTATTATAAGTAAACGCTTCGACAATACACAAGGACTATCGGGTATCAGTAATCAGGAGACTCCGAGACTCCGAGACAGGAGTCAGGAGATTATTTTTATTTATTCTCCCCTCACCCCACACCCCACACCCTACACCCCACTTCCCCACTCGATCGAGTACAATAGAGAGTCAAGCAAAAACGATCAGCTATTGGCTTTGATTAGTCCTTCGGTAAGAATATAAACCAGAGAAAAGACCGATTAAGAGCAGCAATCAGCCGAAAAAGCTCAAAAACTGAATTTTAGGCTCAAGGCTGACGTTAGCTTGCTGAAAGCTGAATCCCGTTGATAATTTTTTTACTTGAATCACCGTGGTTATCCAAATCGACTCAACTCAAAACTACGAAACCAAAACCCAAGAGATCGCTAGACAACTTTTAGCCGAAACTCGCGAAAAAAAAGGTCTTTGGTCTGCTTTACAGGATCAAATGCGTTGGGATGATAAATTACTCGATTGGGCAATGTCTAACCCCAATTTACGAGTACAATTATTCCGTTTTATTGACTGTTTACCCGCTCTACGCAGTAATGCCGAGATCGCTAATCATCTGCAACAATACCTCGGTGATGCTTCCGTAGAACTGCCCAGTGCGCTGAAAAATATCCTCAACTTTAGTGATCCTAACTCCCTACCGGCTCAAACGGCCGCCAGTCTGATCAGTAAATCCGTAGAAACCTTAGCTCGTAAGTATATCGCTGGGGAAGACCTAGGGCAAATTACGCGCACTGTCACCCGTCTGCGGAAGGAAAAAATGGCTTTTACCATAGATCTCCTCGGTGAAGCGGTAATTACTGAAGCGGAAACCCAAGTTTATCTACAAAGTTATCTCGATTTAATCACCCATTTGGCTCAAGAAGCAACCAAATGGAATAAAGTTAGCCAAATTGATGAAGCGGACGGCGACTTATTACCACAAGTGCAGGTTTCTGTCAAGCTAACTGCCTTTTATTCTCAGTTTGATCCCATAGATCCCATTGGCAGTAAGGAAAAAGTGTGCGATCGCATTCGCCTACTATTGCGACGCGCTCAGGAGTTAGGGGTGGCAGTCCATTTTGATATGGAACAGTACGTTTATAAAAACCTCACCTTGGCTATCCTGAAAGAATTACTCCTAGAAGAAGAATTTCGCAGTCGTACCGATATTGGTATCACCCTACAGGCATATTTAAGAGATTCTGCCCAAGATTTACAAGATTTAATTAATTGGGCCAAACAGCGCGGTTATCCCCTGACTGTCCGGCTAGTCAAAGGCGCTTACTGGGATCAGGAAACAATTAAATCTCGCCAAAATCATTGGCCACAGCCGGTATATAACGAAAAATCGGCCACTGATGCCAATTATGAACGGATGACGCGGTTATTATTGGAAAATCATCAATATTTATCCGCTGCTATCGGTAGTCATAACGTGCGATCGCAAGCCTTGGCCTGTGCGATCGCAGAAAGTTTAGAAATTCCCCGTCGTCGCTTTGAAATGCAGGTATTGTACGGCATGGGCGACCAATTAGCCAAAGCCTTAGTGAAGCGGGGTCATCGGGTGCGGGTTTATTCCCCCTACGGACAGCTTTTACCCGGTATGGCCTACCTAATCCGCCGTTTATTAGAAAATACCGCTAATAGTTCCTTCCTACGGCAAAATTTGGAGGATCGTCCCGTGGAAGATTTAATCGCAGCCCCCCGGGTTTTAGGCAATGATAACCCGATTATCCCCGGTTTTCCTAATGCCCCCGATACAGATTATGCCAACGAGCAATTAAGAAATAAAGCGAATCAAGCCCTTACTTTTGTCAAAAATTCCCTCGGTAAGACCTATTTACCCCTAATTAATGGCGAATACGTTGCCACCAATGTTCAAATTAATTCCGTTAATCCCTGTAACCCGCAGGAAATAGTGGGAAAAGTAGGCTTAATTGAGGTGGAACAGGCAGAAAAAGCGATCATAGCGGCAAAACAGGCTTTTCCCGCTTGGAAACGCACCCCAGTGGCTAAAAGAGCCGAAATACTGCGAAAAGCGGCAGATTTGATGGAAGCGCGACGACACGAGTTATCGGCCTGGATTTGTTTGGAAGTAGGCAAAGTTATCCAACAGGCGGATCCGGAAGTGTCAGAAGCGATCGATTTTTGCCGTTATTATGCCTCCGAGATGGAAAGACTGGATTTAGGGCATAATTTCGACGTAGCAGGCGAGAATAATCGTTATTCCTACCAACCCCGGGGTATTGCTTTAGTGATTTCTCCTTGGAATTTCCCCCTTGCGATCGCAGTTGGCATGACAGTGGCAGCTTTAGTAGCAGGTAACTGCACGCTATTGAAACCGGCCGAGACTTCTTCGGTGATTACGGCGAAATTTGCCGAGATTCTCCTAGAAGCGGGTATTCCTGCCGGAGTCTTCCAATATATCCCGGGTAAAGGTTCCCAGGTGGGGGCGCATTTAGTTAGCCATCCCGAGGTTCACCTAATCGCCTTCACCGGTTCACGAGAAGTGGGCTGTCGCATCTATACAGATGCCTCGATCGTGCAAAAGGGTCAAAAACACCTAAAACGAGTTATCGCCGAAATGGGCGGCAAAAATGCCCTAATTGTCGATGAGAGTGCCGATTTAGATCAGGCCGTTGTCGGTGCGGTTAAGTCCGCTTTTGGCTACACCGGCCAGAAATGTTCAGCCTGTTCGCGGATAATCGTTCTGGAAAGCGTCTATGATAGCTTTGTGGATCGCTTTGTCGAGGCTACTGGATCCCTCAATATCGGGCCAACGGATTTACCGAGTACGGAAGTGGGACCGGTTATCGACGAGAAAGCTCAAGCAAGAATTCGGGAATACATCGAAACTGGCAAAAAAGAGGCAGAATTGGCTCTAGAGATGCCAATTCCAGAGGTGGGTTATTTCGTCAGTCCCACCGTCTTTAAGAATGTTCCCCCTGATGCGGTAATAGCGATGGAGGAGATTTTTGGTCCGGTGGTGGCGATTATCAAAGTGAGTAATTTTGAGAAAGCTTTAGCTGTGGCTAACGGAACCGACTATGCTTTAACCGGTGGCTTATATTCTCGCACTCCTGCCCATATTAACCGAGCTATGCAGGAATTTGAAGTGGGAAACCTCTATATTAACCGGGGAATCACCGGTGCGATTGTCTCCCGTCAACCCTTCGGGGGTTTCAAGATGTCGGGGGTAGGTTCCAAAGCAGGGGGACCCGATTATCTGCTGCAATTCCTCGAACCTCGTCACATCAGCGAGAATATTCAACGTCAAGGATTTGCACCGATTGAAGGGGCTGATTAAGCGATATAGCCAAAATTGGCTATTATTGGGGGTATAAACCCCCAAATCTGGTTCATTTATCGGCTAAGACTAAATTCGGTTATTAAAAACTGATTATTTATTCCCCCTTTTGCCTATTGCATGAGTAGAAAAAGGGTTTCTCCGAGAAACCCTTTTTCTGTGCGTTACTCAGAGTCAGGAGACTATTTTTATTTGTTTTCCCTTCTCCCCACTCTCCCCCATCTCCCCAATGTCCCAGACTTTTTAAACAGGATTTAGTATGACAGGGGACTCCCCAACTGTTGTCTTCCTTACCTGATTTCTTGGCTGTCAACCCACTGCTATATACTTAAGTTGACAATTGCGTCAGCCTATCAAGAAAAGACTATGACGATTGAAACCGTTGCCACAAAACCCTTTAGTGACCAAAAACCGGGGACTTCCGGACTGCGAAAATCCGTTCCCGTTTTTCAACAACCCCATTATCTGGAAAATTTTATTCAAGCTATCTTCAATACTTTAGACGGTATCGAGGGTCAAACCCTAGTTGTGGGTGGAGATGGTCGTTATTATAACCGTCAAGCTATTCAAACTATCCTCAAAATCGCCGCTGCTAACGGTATCGGGAGAATACTCGTGGGAACCGATGGCATTGTCTCCACTCCCGCTATTTCTGGGTTAATTCGCGAAAATAACGCTTTTGGCGGTATTGTTCTCTCCGCTAGTCATAACCCCGGCGGTCCAGAGGGGGATTTTGGCATTAAGTACAACGTTACTAACGGCGGACCGGCTCCCGAAAATATCACCGATGCAATTTATGCCGAGACTAAGGTGATTAGCAGTTATAAAATCCTCTCAGGGGCCGATATTAACCTCGATCGCCCCGGTTCCTTTAAACTGGGAACTATGGATGTGGAAGTGATCGATGCGGTTACTCCCTACGTCAAAATGATGGAAAAGATTTTTGATTTCGATCGCATTCAGGCCCTACTCACTTCTGGTAAGTTTAAAATGTGCATGGATTCTCTCCATGCGGTGACCGGTCCCTACGCTTATGCTCTATTTGAACAGCGTTTAGGTGCGCCCAAGGGTACAGTATTAAATGGCATTCCCCTAGAGGACTTTGGTGGTGGTCATCCCGATCCTAACCTAGTCTATGCCCATGATCTGGTAGAAATTCTCTTTGGTCAAGAGGCTCCGGATTTTGGGGCTGCTTCCGATGGAGATGGCGATCGCAATATGATCCTCGGTCAGAATTTTTTTGTCACCCCCAGTGATAGTTTGGCGGTACTAACTGCCAACGCTCATCTAGTACCAGGCTATCAAAATGGTATCGCAGGAGTGGCGCGATCGATGCCCACCAGTGCGGCGGCCGATCGCGTAGCGGCTAAACTGGGAATTGACTGTTATGAGACTCCCACCGGTTGGAAATTCTTCGGTAATTTGTTAGATGCGGGGAAAGCAACCCTTTGCGGGGAGGAAAGTTTCGGCACGGGTTCCAATCATATTCGCGAAAAAGATGGTTTATGGGCGGTTCTTTTTTGGTTAAATATTTTGGCTGTTAAAGGGGAATCTGTAGAGAAAATTGTTCGCAGTCATTGGCAAGAATTTGGTCGTAATTTCTATTCTCGTCATGATTATGAAGAAGTCGCCTTAGAACCGGCAAAAGAGATGATGGCACGTCTCCAGAAGCTGGTTTTAGACCTTAAGGGTCAAAAATTTGGTAACTATGAAGTGGAATATGCCGATGATTTTAGCTATACTGATCCCGTGGATGGTAGTGTCAGTAAAAATCAAGGTATTCGCATTGGTTTTACCGATGGTTCTCGGATTGTTTACCGTCTCTCGGGTACGGGAACTAAAGGAGCAACTCTCCGGGTTTATCTAGAAAGTTATGAACCGGACGCAAGTAAACACGCTATCGACACCCAAAAGGCCCTACAACCCTTAATTGATTTAGCTGAAGAAATCGGTCAAATTCGTCAATCTACCGGACGGGAACAACCCACAGTTATTACCTAAAATCTAGGGAGAAGCTATCAGTTTTTATCGGGGAATTTTTTGACCTGCTGACCACTGATAGCCTCTCCTTAATTACTTTCAGTAATTGCTTTCTGGTACAATCTCTGGATTCCCGTTACTAATTTATCTAACATCGATCGATGACTGTCGTGAGTCGGATCAAAACTCTGCACTTTAGTTAACAACTTTGCTTCCTGTACGTCCACCTCGTCATCGCTATAGATTAAAGTGCTAATCGATGTTAGTAGATCTTGATAGGTTTCTGGACTAGGATTAGCGCCTAAATAGGACTCTAACCATCGATAACATTCACCAGTTTTAACTGGTTTTAGTTCCGATAATAGTGATTTAATCTCTGGATCATCATCAAGTTTTTCTCTCACAGCTACCTGTCGTAAATAACTTCTTTCTGATGGTTGAATCACACCATCAATCCAAGCAACACCGATGAGAATTTTCAGTAATTGTTTATTTTTCATCTCACACTTCCTTGACTAACTTAGCCATAAAAAAACCGTCTTGATTATGTCGATGGGGTAACACTTCGATCGCTCCCGTTTCTGTATAGTATTCTGAGAAAGACGAATTAGAGTCAGGAGTGGCCATTTTCCAATCGGGATGAGCGGCTAAAAACTGCTCGATCACTCTTTCATTTTCTAACGGATTGAGAGTACAGGTGGCATAAACTAAGATTCCCTTCGGTTTTACCCAAGTGGCAGCCGAGGCTAAAAGTTCCCCCTGTCGTTTGGCTAGTACAGGTAAATTTTCGGGTGTTTGTCGCCAACGTATATCAGGACGCTTGTGCAGGGTTCCCAATCCTGAACAGGGAGCATCGATTAGTACACGATCGGCGAGGCTGCGCCACTGGGGACGATCGCGACTATCCCCTAGATGTATTTCGATCGCTTTTAAGTCTAATCTTTTAATATTGGCTTCTAACTGTCGTAAACGGGATGCCGTTTGATCACAGGCTAATATTCTACCCCGATCGCCCATTAATTCGGCAATATGAGTGGTTTTTCCCCCCGGTGCCGCGCAAGCGTCGATAATTGTCTCTCCGGGCTGGGGATCGAGGAGATAAGTGACTAATTGGGCGCTAATATCCTGTAGGGTGTAATTTCCGGCTCGAAATCCCTCTAAACGCTCAATATTGCCTAAACCAGAGGTTAAACGGCAAGCTAGAGGTAATTTAAGATGATGAAAAGTTATATTGGCTGATTCTAACTCATTTTCTAGGGCTTCTCGGCTAGTTTTCAGGGGATTAATCCGAATATCGAGGTCAGGAGAGCGATTAAACCATTGACACAGTTGTTCCGTTTCCGTAACACTAAAGCGATCTAACCACAATTGCACCAACCAATCGGGGAAGCTGTGGAGAATGCCCAATCTAGAAGCGGTATTTTCTGGCAAAATTAAAGGATCGTCGCCATTAGCAGTTAAACGGAGATATTGCCGCAGCATTCCGTTAACCACCGCCGCTAATTTGCCTAAATGACTGATTTTAGTTAATTCTACCGCCGTATTCACCGCCGCTGATGGGGGAATCTGGGAGAGATAACGCAGTTGATAAAGACCAATATGGAGAATTCGCCGTAAATCCGGGGGTTGCTGGGCCGCGGTTTTTTTCCCTAGACGATCGAGCAGCCCATCCAGAGTTCTTTGTTGGCGAATTATACCATAAACAATCTCCGTTGTCAAGGCTTTATCAAGACAATTTAAGGAACTAGCGGACAAATGACGATCAAGAGCGCGATCGGGATAGGCGGAGGAGCGATCGATATCCCGTAAAATCAGCAAAGCCAGCTGACGAGCATTATTCATGCAGTTTCTAGACGATTGCGGAGGAATTGGCGTAAGATAGTCAGCGCCGGAATCGGGATTTCGTGGCCCATATTTAACTCGTGATATTCGACGTTAACCCCCAAACCAAGCAGTAAATCCCTGGCTTGACGAGCTATGGCCACAGGAACGACGGGATCCTCCTTACCATGAACAATTAAGACATTTTGTGGACCCTGGGGATGGGGTTCACTGTGCAGATAACCACTCAAGGAACCCAATCCCGCTAAGGGTAAGGATAAACCCACATCCAGAGTCATCGCTCCCCCTTGGGAAAAACCGGTCAAAAAAGTCCGCTCTAGGGGAATACCGGTGGTTGCTTCCAGGGAAATAATCCAATCGTGCAACTGTTGACGACTAGCGGCTAAACCTTGATAATCGGAGGTTTCTAACGCATACCAGGCGCGTCCCCCCGGCACTTGCGGATGCTCGAAGGGAGCATTGGGAAGCAAAAATTGACAATCAGCCAGATGCAGCATCGATGCAAGGGGGGCCAGATCCATGGCATCCGCACCCCAACCGTGCAGCATGATCACTAGATGGCGAGCGGGATTTTCCAGGGAAGGGGGAATGACAATCGGGTTAAAAGACAGAGTTTTTTCCTCGCAATTCTCTTTTTTCTCTATTCTATAGCGATTTTCCCCGGAGTGAGATGGCTGTGGGGGAGTCTTTTCAGTAATCAGTGATCAGTTTACTCCCCTTGCTCCTTGCCTCATGGCTCTCTTAGGTTTGGTGGGTAAAATGTATTCTAAGATACAGTCCTGCTGGCGGTCGCAACGCGCTCGCTACGCGAGACCGAGTGGAAGGAACCACAGAGACACAAAGGGCACAAAGATCGCTCCTATATAGGGTTTGCTGAAAAATTAATCTGTTCAAATTCTCAGTAACATGGCTGAAAGAGAAAGTTTTAAACTGGAAGGGTTAGCAGCATCAGGGGACAATCTGGCTGACTTGAGGGGTTTTAAAAGCTGTGGCGATTGCCACTCCCAAACCATCATTTTCTCTGCTTAGATCGTTCCAATAAATTAGTTGATTTTGTTCGGGAATTGGTTGACCATTAGGGTCAAAGTAATCGAGAGTTAAAGCGACTACACTGGTAGGTAATTCCGAGGCTTCATCGATGATGACTAAATCTGCCGCCCCCCCATGGCGGGTAAATTCATCATAAAAGCGATCGCCGCCACGACTCATTAGGTTTTTATTGTAGAGTTCGTAGTGTTTCTTGGCGATCAATCCTAATTCTGCCATTTCTCTCCCCCAGTTCGGGTGGAGTTTTTTGGCAGCAATAATGGCAATTTTAGTTTGAGGATTTCCTTCTAGGTAGAGTTTTGTTACCGCAGCAGCAAGGCGGGTTTTTCCTAAGCCTACCGCATCGGCACAAACCACTACGCCAAAGTTCTGCATGACTCTCAAACAACGTTGTGCGCCGGATATTAATTCCTTTGATGTAATCCCCTTGAGGGTGGTAGTAGGGGCGTTGTTTTTTTATCAAGTCTTGGATTACAGTTGCGAGCATAAATCTTGCTGGCTATATTTACTTGATGGGAAAACTGGGTATAGCAGCATCGATTAACTGCATTAACTTGATGGTTTCGGCTAAGGCTACTACTATCTTATGATAGTGTAATATGTCCTCGTCTGACAAGGTGTGTCTCTTGTGGTTTTATTAATTTTTGGCTTTGGCGTTTTTGTTGAACATAATGAAATCATCAATTGTTAACTGATCTAACCACCGATGGCGCTCTTTGGTATAATCACCACTACCGCTATCATACTGATGAATAAAGCGCATAGCATCCAAAGTACCTAAAGCATCAACTCAAGCCTTAAATCCCTTTATTTGTAATTCAACCGCTGTCATTTTCATCTCTTCTTAAGATAGAAGTTCAAATGTTTGATTATTTAGCCAACGATAAACAGTAAAATCTCGCCTATCTGTGGTTAATATTCTGTTCTCTTGAATTGTTTCAGCTAATACTACTAAAGAAGCATCAGCTAAGTCCATTGGCAAATTTAAATATTTTATCATTAATTCTAGCATTCGTTCTAAATGAATATTTTATAGATGAAAAATTTTAATACTCCCTTGAGTTAATTGACGTATAAATTTGAATTGAGCATCATTTCTGCATCTTTCCCAAAGAAGATAACTGGTTTCTACCACCACTGGATAAGTGGTAATTAATGGCTCTTTTAATGTGACAAGTTTTTGTTTAGTTTTGGCATGAAAATTATCGTTTTTATTCCCTAAAGCAACAAAAAACCCGTATCAGCAATAATCATAATTACCCAAGATCTTTTCTGGACAAAATACCTTGGGCGATTTCCTCTGATTTTGCCGCTAAATCTGGTTCATCAGCAAAACAACCAATAAAATCACTATTTCTTAAGTCTGCTAAAGGATCCTCATTGTCTAAACCATCTTTTGCTGGAATATTCAGAGTTTTTTTTGTTGTGATAAAAAAAGAGTCAATCCTTTATGAAAAAGTTGAGAACTAATATTGACAACTCTCATGTTTTGTGTATGGTAACATTGTTTGATAAAATTAGCAGCTTTTTGACGATTAAATGTACTTAAAGCATTCCCTACTTACATTAAAACTGCCTCAGTAGTCCAAACTTCTAACGCATTTTTAACCTTAGGTAATAATTTTAAGGCTTGGGCATGATATTGGTCTTGCTTATTCAGAACTGCTTGAATAAATGCTGTGTCGATAAACAGTCTTTCTTTACTCATCATTTACCTCTCGTTTCGGTGTTCCATAAAGGTAATGATCATGTTCTTTTGACCAGTCTTCTGGGGCTTCAATAGTTCCAGCCATATCTTCTAAAATGTCCCAAGCATCTCCTGAAGGTTTTTCTGGTATTTCTGCTTCTGAGACGATGGAAATAAGGTAACGGGTATTAGATTTTAAGTCTATATCTGTCTCAGGATGAAAGACTTTACCATCAAAAATAACGGTTAATTGTTTTGTCATTTTTTTATCCTTTATCAATCTAAATTTACTCAATAGGAAAACTCGGAATCGCAGCATCGACTAACTGCATTAACTTGATGGTTTCGGCTAGGGCTACTACTATCTTATGATAGTGCCGTATGTCCTCATCTGATAGGGTGCATCCTTTTCTGTCTTTTAACCATTTCTGACAAACTTGATAACCCCCAATATAAAAGTTCCAAACCGCTTCAGGTACTCCTTTAAAGCAGTCTCCCTGTGTGTTGATGTGGACTTCTCCTTTGCTATATTTGGGATGTCCCGCAGCAACAATTCTATCGCTTTTACTGACAAAAGATAGATCCCCCCAACCCCCCTTCTATCCATTAGTCAGATCTTTCTTAACAAAAAGAGAAGAAACTTAAAAAAAGGGGAAACGATTGATAGGTATAGTTTTGAAAGAAGGAATTAAGGTGGAGGTAAGCAAAAAAATGGAGAAATGGGCAGCCCAAGAATTACAGTATGCAGACCTAGGGGACAGCAGAAGAAAGAAAAGGTTAATCAGTATCCTAGAAAACTTGGCCAGCCAACCTAGTACAAGTGTGCCACAAGTCTCGGGAAATCTAGCCGCGGCGAGTGCCACCTATGACTTTTGGAATTCCCCCTATTTTCACCCGTCAGATATAATTGCCGCCCAGACCAAAAGTACAGTAGAAAGAATCAAAGAACATCCAATAGTTTTGGCAGTGCAAGACACAACAAGTTTAGACTTTACGACCCAAAAAGCCAAAAAAGAAATGGGTTATCTAGACTGTAAAACGTCCTTTGGGCTCAAAGTTCATACCACATTAGGAGTGTCAGCGCAAGGAATACCTTTAGGACTGATTAATCAATATGTCTGGGCAAGAGAAGAAAAGAATTTAGGGATTGCCAAGCAAAGAAAAAAAAGAGAAACCCAAGAAAAAGAAAGTCAAAGATGGTTAGATTCTTTGTCAGAAACACAACAACAAATACCCGAAGAAATTCAAGTAGTAACAATCGGAGATTGTGAAGCAGACATATTTGATTTATTTGCCCAATCAAGAAGTCCTAACTCTCATTTATTAATCCGAGGAACTCATAACCGAAAAGTTAACTATCTCGAAGATAAGCAAAGGTCAGGGCATCCAGAGACTAAATATTTACATCAAACCATCAGAGAAATAAAAGCCTGTGGTAGCCTAGATGTGCAAGTAAAACGCAATCCTAATCACGAGGCTAGACTAGCTAAACTAACAGTTAGATTTGCCAGTTTTGAAATACAAGTACCTAGCCATCATTCCAAGGCGACCCCTCGTCAACCGGTAAAATTACAGGTGATTTTAGCCGAAGAAGAAAATCCGCATCCCGGAGTTAATCCTATCAGTTGGCTCCTCTTAACTAGCCTAGACATTAGTAGCCTTGAATCGGCGATAACCTGCGTGCGCTGGTATAGTTATCACTGGTTGATAGAACGCTATCATTTTGGTTTAAAAAGTGGTTGTGGATTAGAAAAACTGCAATTAGAAACGGGTCGGAGAATTGAGATGGCCTTAGCTACCTATTCAATTGTAGCTTGGAGATTACTTTGGTTAACTTATCAAGCACGCTTACACGGAGAGGAGAGTTGTGAAAGTTTTTTAGAAGAACATGAATGGCAATCTTTGTGTGCCACTATTCATAAAAAGAGTCCGCCACCTGAAAAGCCGCCCTCCTTTAGGGAAGCAGTCAGAATGATTGCTTCTCTTGGGGGGTTTTTAGGTAGAAAAGGCGACGGTGAACCAGGTGTTAAAACTATTTGGTTGGGACTGCGAAGGTTACATGATATCAGCCGGACTTGGAAACTATCTCATCAAATTAGTCCCCCCATAGAACCCCCTTGAGCCATCTTGCACACTTTTCTCTTTTTGTCAAATTTTATGTTAAGAAAGATGTAACTAATGGATAGCTTAATAAGGGGGGCATCTGATAGTTTTTAACGCCTACCCAACTTAATTAATATATCCGCCGCTCACCGTCAAGCGGAAACTAGACAGAATGCGGGCTAATTGGCAGTTTTTCGGCAAAAAAGTTATCTAGACCTGTTAACAGGCAATTTATCCCTGCAATGAGTTACAATTATTGGTTAAACGTGGTTAATAGCGAGCAGATGCGTCGCATCGAAGGGGCGATTTTTGCCTCCGGTATGCCTGTGGCCGCTTTGATGGAAAAGGCGGCCCTGTTAACGACACAACAGTTTAAAAAGTCCTATTCTTTGGCTGATTTCCCCAAAATCGGTGTTATCGTTGGCCCTGGTCATAATGGCGGCGACGCTCTCGTGATTGCTAGAGAATTACATCTCGCTGGTTATCAAGTATCTCTTTTTTGTCCGATCGCCAAACTTAAGGATTTAACAGCACAACAGGCTAATTATGTTAAGCATTTAGGCTTAATTTTTCAAAAAACTTTAGAATCTTTGGGGGATTGTCAGTTAATTATCGATGGTCTTTTCGGTTTTGGTTTAGAAAGGACTTTATCGGGAGATATTGCCGAATTAGTCGATAAAATTAATAGTTGGCAAAAACCGATAATTAGTATCGATATTGCTTCAGGAATTCACACCGACACCGGAGAGGTTTTAGGCACAGCAATTAAAGCTACTCATACCTTTTGTTTGGGACTCTGGAAGCGAGCTTTTTTCCAAGATTTGGCCCTACCCTATCTAGGCAAAGTGGAGTTAATTGACATAGGAATTAGTCCCCTTGACCTAGAAACAATTTTACAATATTCACCGCCAATTCTGAGAGTTAATCCCGATCTAATTCGCCCTTATTTACCTTTACCCCGTCCTCTAGTTACCCATAAATATCAGCAGGGACATTTATTAATTATCTGTGGTTCTCGTCGTTATGCAGGGGGAGCAATTCTCACCGGATTAGGAGCGCGAGGTAGTGGTGTGGGAATGCTTTCTATTGCCGTTCCTGCTGCCCTCAAATCTTTATTAATTAGTCATTTACCAGAAGCATTAATTATCGATTGTCCCGAAACTGCCACGGGAGCTATTGCCGAACTTCCCCTCGAATTAAATAATTATCATGTCCTCGCCTGTGGTCCTGGATTAACCACAGAAAATCCTGCTATTATCGAACAGGTTTTAGATAGTGATAAACCAGTTATACTCGATGCCGATGCTTTAAATATTTTGGCTCAATTGGGTATAGAAAAATTATCATCTCGTCAGAATAAAACAATTTTAACGCCTCATTGGGGAGAATTTAAACGCTTATTTCCTAAATTATCAGGTTCTCAAGATAGGATTAATATCGCTCAAGAAGCATCTCGACAAAGTGGTGCAATTGTCTTATTAAAAGGAGCCAGAACTATAATCGCCTCCCCGGACGGTAAAATGTATATAATCCCCGAAAGTAGCTCCGCTCTAGCGCGAGGTGGTAGCGGTGATGTCTTAACGGGATTAATCGGCGGATTCTTAACCCAAATGTCAGACAAACCCTCGGAAGCAAGCGCATTAGGGGCTTATTTACACGCTCAAGCTGGCATTTTAGCAGCCAAAGAAAGGACGGAATTAGGAGTAGATGGAGTAACTTTAGCTAATTATTTATTTGCTGCCCTTAAAGGTTTAAATTAAACTCTGGAGGGAAACAGACGCAATCCGAAAACAGAGTAAAATTGATAGTGGCATCCTACCCCACCCCCTTGTCCCCTAACCCCCCATAGTAGGTTGATTCATGAATCAACCTACTAAGTGGTCGTGCAAAATTAATTTCCTAGTGAAGATAGGCACTCTTGCAATAGGCAGTTAGATCCCACATTCCGCACCCTAAGCTGTCACAGAGAGAAATTACGGAGAGAAAAAATCAAAGTGAGCATAAAAATAAACATAAGGAGCGAAAAAAGGCATTTGAGAAACAGTAAAG
>JAADBR010000071.1 GCA_009995705.1 Microcystis aeruginosa W13-11 | reverse complement strand
TACCGACGCATCTTGACTCAACCAAGGTACTAGGGATAGATCACGGATTAAATAATTGGTTAACTTGTGTTTCTAATCTTGAAACCAGCTTTATTATTGATGGAAAACATCTTATAGCGGTATGCAGTCGAATGAGGTATACTGCAACAAGCTATAAGTCAGTCTAGGCAAGACGATGGTCTGTATCTCACTCAAGCGAATACCGCTCTAGGATCAATCATTCTCTGTAATTCTCTAAAAGCTAACAGTCAGGCCTCCCAAACGGATGCCAGCACCAAAAATGACGAATAAGTAGTCGTCCAAATACTGCTAGAGTGGTGACGGCGACTATGGGCAGGGCGAGGAAATTTAAGTTTTCCTCGCTCAGTTGAGGAAGGAGAAAAAAGCGGGAATGAAGGGCCAAGATGAGAGTTAATAACAGTAAAGCTAACTTAATTCCTATATAAACCGATAAAAAACTATCAAATGACCAAAAATCACGAAAACCGGGCAAATAAATCCAAGTCAGCCCTAGGACTGTTATTACCTGCAACAATAAAGCAGATAACCCAAAACCTTCAAAATATTGCTCAAATTGACGAATTCGGTCTGGTTCTCGGTTTTTGAGGGACTGGGGTAGAACGGTGACTGCCAACAATAAATGTCCACCGGCCCAGACGGTCGCCCCTAGGCTGTGGAGAATTACTAAAATTTTGAACAACACGGGTTTCTCTTGGTCATGATTTGCTAACTTATAGTCCTTGGCTCGGCTATTTCCGAGTATTCAGTAACAATAGATACAGAAAAAATCCTGATATCTTCTCCTTACTAAAAAACATGGATTTAATTTTATGTCATCAAACGGCGGATTTTGACGCTTTGGGGGCAGCGGTGGGTTTATCGTTGCTGAAAGCGGGTAGTCGCATTGTATTAACGGGGGGAGCGCACCCAACGGTGAGGGAATTTTTGTCCCTGCATCGGGATGAGTTCGCTTTAATTGAAATGCGTAGTGTCAATCCGGACAGTATTCGCTCTTTAATTATCGTTGATAATCAGTGGCGAGAGCGTCTGGGAAAAGCCTCCCAGTGGCTCGATTTAGGGCATTTACAGGCGATCGAATTGTATGATCATCATTTGGATAGTGAAAGTGATATTCATGCCTCTAGCGTCCATTTAGAGGCAGTGGGAGCCACCACGACTTTAATTGTCGAAGCTTTACAAAAAGCCCAGATTAAACCAAACTCGATGGTAGCGACGGTAATGGCGCTCGGTATTCACGTGGACACGGGTTCCTTGACTTTTGCCGGTAGTACCCCCAGGGATGCCTATGCTTTGGCTTGGTTAATGACCTGTGCTGCTAACATTAAAACGATCGCCCAATACTGTCAACCGAGTTTTTCCCCGCGCTTACAGGAGTTATTTAGCCTTGCTTGGGAAAATCTAGAGATTAAAACGATCCATGACCGTAAAATCGCCCACGTTCTTCTCCATACTGCCGATTTTATCCCGGGTTTGTCTAGTGTGGCCGAGCGCCTACTGGAATTATCCGATAGTGATGCGCTACTTTTTGGTCATAGTTATAGTAAAGACGAGGAAGATAAATCCCGACAGCGTTTAACTGTGATTGGCCGCTCTAGAATCGATGGAGTGAATCTATATCAGCTTTTTTCCCCCTATAACGGCGGTGGTCATGCTCAGGCCGCTTCGGTGAGTTTTCGCGATGTTCAGCCAGTTCAACAGTTAAATCAACTACTGGGGGACTTAATTGCTCAAATTCCTCCTTCTCCCACCGCGAGGGATTTAATGTCTTCTCCGGTGCAAACAATTCGTCCCGATACTTCCATATCTCAAGCCGAGCGCATCCTTTTCCGTTACGGCCATTCGGGGTTATCGGTGGTAGATGAGCAGGATCGCTTAGTTGGGGTGATTTCTCGTCGTGACCTCGATTTAGCTCTCCATCACGGCTTTTCTCGCTCTCCTGTGAAGGGATACATGACTTGTAATCCGAAAACTATTACCCCCGACACTTCCCTTCAGGAAATCGAGTCGCTGATGGTAACGTATGATTTGGGGCGTTTACCTGTACTAGAAAATGGACAGTTAGTCGGTATCGTCACTCGTACAGATGTATTAAGACAGATTCATCAAAATGAGCGGGTGCGTTTTGAAGGGGTTGCGTTGGTTTCCTGTCTTTTACCAGCGATTAAAGAGCGTTTAGAGCCGATTTTATGGTCATTCCTGCAAGCTGCCGCCGCTGCCGCTCAAAAACGCCGTTGGCATCTCTATCTGGTTGGGGGTGCGGTGCGGGATTTATTGTTAGCCACAGAAAGGGATACCCTATTGTTACAGGATATCGATTTAGTGGTGGATGGTTGCCATCGCGCCGCCGGTGTGGGTGCAGGGGTGGAATTGGCTAATTGTTTACGCGAAATTTATCCGGAGGCCCGGCTATCGATTCACGGGGAATTTCAGACGGCGGCTTTGTTATGGCACAAAGATGAGCGTTTTGGCTCTTTATGGGTGGATATCGCCACGGCACGCACGGAATTCTATCCCTATCCCGCCAGTAATCCCCAAGTGGAGGCTAGTTCGATTCGACAGGATTTGTATAGAAGGGATTTTACAATTAATGCTCTGGCAATTCGCCTAACTTCGCCGAAAGAGGGGGAATTACTCGACTTTTTTGGCGGTATGTTGGATTTACGCGCCCAGCACATTCGGGTTCTCCACGCTAATAGTTTTATCGAGGATCCGACGCGCATCTATCGAGCGGTGCGTTTTGCCACTCGCTTAAGATTTGTTATTGAACCCTTGACAGAAAACTATATTAGGTATGCGATCGAAAGTGGGGTTTATGATCGCTCACGGCAACAAAATCAGAATGCACCCGCTTTACAGTCCCGTTTAAAAGCGGAGTTGAATTATATTTTAGAGGCGGATTACTGGGAAAGTGCCTTAGAAAAGTTGGCTGATTTGGGTGCTTTGCACTGTTTACACGGGGATTTAAGTTTAAATCGGGCTTTATGGCAACAATTGCGCTGTCTCAGTCGTTGGTTAGATTGTTTAAGTCTGGAATTGCCGGTGAATGCTTGGTTGATGCGGTTGGAATTATTAATCGCTTCTCTGGCTGTGGGGGAAAGAATAGCGATCGCTAATAATTTACAATTGCCTAAAGATACTGTGGAGCGTTTACAAAAACTAGAAGTTATGGAAAAGGAGATTAGCAATAATTTTGCTTATGATCGACCCGTTAGTCAAATTGTCAGCTTTTTCAATGGTTATCAGGTTCCTAGTTTGTTACTGGTGGCGGTGAGGAGTCAGCCTCGGATTCGGGGTTTAATCTGGAAATATTTAACTAAATGGTCGCAGATTGAGGCTCCTATCGACGGCAATGACCTAAAAGCTTTGGGTTATCAACCCGGTCCCCAGTTTAAATCGTTACTTGCGGCAGTGTTGGGGGCGACTTTAGATGGAATAGTCAGCAATAAAAGCGAGGCTATGGCTTTTATTGCTAGATTAACTAAGTCAGCAGATTAGGTATCGGCTGCCCCTTCATTTTCCGAAGATTGTCTTTGATCGCTGGAATAACCGCCTCTACCTCCTCTGGTGGTGGTACGATTAGAGGCAGCCCGGAATTGACGCGCGTAGGCGCGGTTGCGCTCCGCTTTTTCTTTTTTCAAATTACGACGTTTAGCCACAGGAATCTCCTTGGGATATTAGATAGACAAGCGGGGAAACGAGCGATCGCTTCCCCCATTGACAATGAAAAGAAGTTAGGTAATCATAGCCTAGAATGGTTGCGATCATGGATTAGTAGCGACGCTCTCGGTTGCGATCACCACCAGCGAAGGAAGATTTGGGTTCTTTTTCACGAGCTTGATTGACTTTTAATTCTCGTCCCATCCATTGGGCGCCGTCAAGAGCGGTAATAGCGGCCGCTTCTTGCTCTGGGGTTTCCATTTCCACGAAAGCGAACCCGCGTTTTCTTCCTGTTTCCCGCTCCATGGGGAGGTGAACGCGCTTAATTTTACCGTATTCGTTAAAAACCTCAACTACGTCTTCTTGGTCAACCTCGAAGGGGAGATTACCAACATAAATTGACATAAAACCTATCCTTGCACAGATAAAAACAACAGATTTGTGGAGAACCAAGATTTCGGGAACTAGCTGAACCAATACTAAACAGAAACGCTTTGACCATTAATACTGACAACGAGCCGCACTGCCGACTTTTATTCTCAACCTCCATCCTAGCACATAGCTATTAGCTTTGATTAATGCTGCCGCTCCCGCCACCTGAGCAGATAAACTAGACTAGAATGCTGCCCTAGAAAATGCCCTAATTATGAGTTTATCCCCCCATCCGATCGAAACTGCCCTAAAAACCTTAGCAGGGAAAGCGGAAAATTCCATCAAAGAAACAACAACCCTAGAAGACTTAGAACAGCTAAGGGTGAATTATCTGGGTAAGAAAGGAGAATTATCGCAGATTTTACGCGAAATGGGCAAATTAAGCCCCGAAGAGAGGCCGCACCTCGGTGCGATCGCTAATGAGGTCAAAGAATTAGTACAATCGCTGCTGGAATCCCGGCGAGAAAGTCTAAATAATGCCCAAATTCAAGCGAAATTAGCGGCGGAAACCCTCGATGTCACCCTACCGGCTCTTAGCCGTCCTTTAGGGCGAATTCACCCCTTAAATAGCACAGTTGATCGCATGATCGATATTTTCGTCGGTCTGGGTTACAGCATCGCCACCGGGCCGCAGGTAGAAAGCGATTATTATAATTTTGAAGCTTTAAATATCCCTGCTGACCATCCGGCCCGGGATATGCAGGATACTTTTTTCCTGAGGGATGGTAGTTTATTGCGGACCCATACCTCCCCGGTGCAGATTCGCTACATGGAAAGTCACGAACCCCCGATTCGGATTGTGGCCCCGGGCCGGGTTTATCGTCGTGATACCGTGGATGCAACCCATTCCGCGGTTTTCCATCAAGTGGAATTATTAGCGGTGGACCGGGGATTAACTTTTACGGATTTGAAAGGAACAATTAAAGAATTTCTTAAGCAAATGTTTGGGGCCGATTTACCGGTTAAATTCCGCGCTTCCTACTTCCCTTTTACCGAACCCTCGGCCGAGGTAGATGTACAGTGGAAAGGCAAATGGTTGGAGGTGATGGGCTGTGGTATGGTGGATCCTAATGTCTTAAAAGCAGTCGGTTATGACCCCCAAATCTATACGGGTTTTGCTGCTGGTTTTGGCGTGGAAAGATTTGCTATGGTATTACATGAGATAGACGATATTCGCCGTTGTTATAATAGCGATATCCGCTTTCTCCGCCAATTTTAGGGGGATAAACCCGATGGTCATGAGTGAAGATTTAACCAAAAAAAGACTCCTATCCGTGGCTTGTCATGCCTCGATCCTTTTGAGTGCTACGCTGGTATCGGTGGGGATTCCTTTAGCTATTTATTTTATTTCCGATGATGGAACGGTGAAGGAAAACGCCAAAGAAGCTTTAAACTTTCACCTGAATATGTGGTTATACTACCTCATTGCTGGGATTCTAGTTTGGGTTTTAATCGGTTATTTGCTCTTAGGGATTCTTGCTGTGGTGAATATTGTTCTCCCCATTCTTGCTATTCTGCAAGTCTGGAACGATGCTTATAAGGTTTTCCGTTATCCTTTTATTTTCCGGGTTCTGTAATTAATTATCGGGGTTGCAACCTGTTCAACCCTTTTTTAGTCCTGTTGCTGCTAGAAAAATACCTCTGGAGTTTATGACTAAAATTGTCATCATCGGTGCGGGGATAGTAGGGGCCACCATTGCCTACGAATTAAGTGCCATCGAAGGATTAGAAATTACCCTCATCGATGAAAAAAAACCAGGACAAGGAGCAACCGGGGCAGCCCTAGGGATTTTAATGGGGATTATCAGCCATAAAACTAAAGGTAGAGCCTGGAAACTGCGGCAAGAAAGTTTAAAACGTTACGAAACCCTCCTTCCTGAGCTAGAATCCCTCACCGGCCTGACTATTCCCTGTCACCGTGATGGCATTGTCCTCCTGCGATCGAGTGCCGAAGACGAAGAAAATTGGCGCAAGTTAGCGCAAATCCGCCAAGAACAGGGATATTGTCTAGAAATCTGGGATAAAGAGACTTTAAACCAAAAATGTCCCCAAGTGGCCAGCGAGCATCTCCAGGGTGCTATCTACTCCCCCAGTGATCGTCAAATTAACCCAGTCCTGCTCACGGAGGCTCTCGTCGCTGCTGCGGCAAGAAGGGGGGTAAAATGTCAATTTGGGGTAAAAGTTGAAAATTTCGGGAAGACAGAGCTTCATGGCTCTAATTTGAGGCAATGCACCCAGGTTTATAATTCCAATGGTATAGAGGAAAGCGACTTTTTGATTCTTTCTGCGGGAATTGGTTCTACTGCTTTAACCGCAACTCTTAGCCATCCAGTGGAAATCCGACCGGTTTTAGGGCAAGCTTTACAGATAAAATTGACGCAAGCTTCAGAAAGTTCCGATTTTAAGCCGATTTTAACGGGAAATGACCTGCATATTCTGCCTTTGGCTGGAGCGGAATACTGGATTGGGGCAACGGTAGAATTTATGGACGAAAAGGGCGAAATTATCCCCGATACTGCCCTATTAGAGCAAGTGTATCAACAGGCGATCGCTTTTTGTCCCTCTTTGGCCGCGGGTGCGATCGTGCGTACTTGGTCCGGTAAGCGACCGCGACCGGAGAAAAAATCCGCTCCCATCATCGAATATTTGCCCGGATACGATAACGTTATTCTGGCCACGGGACACCACCGCAACGGGGTTTTATTAGCCCCCGCTACCGCTAAAATGGTCAAGGAAATGTTAAGTGGTAAGTTATAGCGGTTCTCGTTGGCGTGAGGCACATACAGATGACTGTAACGCTTATCCAGTAAGGCATCTGCTGTACTTCATCCAATCAGGAACCGCTATAGGGTTGGCTGAAAAAGTTTGTTGATGGGGTTAGGAGTCAGTATTCGGCTTTTTTCTCCCCTCTCTACAATAATTACTCGCAGCCAGAAATACGTTGGTTACTATCATACTTTGTGCTTTTTGTCAAAAAAACTTTTTTTTTGCAATAAAACTACATAAAAAAAAGATCATCGTTGTGGGTGAAATTGACTGATTGACCCGTCTTAATTAGGATCACCTTCTAGGTGTGGCAAGGGTTTCAACCATTGCTGCCCAAAAAAGCACAGAATAGCCGATTATGAAATTGTATCAAATCGCTGTAACCTTCATAACATCGTTGTTAAATAAAAATCTTTCTCAATTAATTCTTAAGAATTTATAAATATTGCGGAATGTTAATTTAAATATTCTCAAGTTTTTGCAGTCAATAAATAATTTTTACTTATCTTTGTCGGAAAATAGAACTCCCGCAACAATCCAACATCTACCATTGGGTTAGGAGTCAGTATTTAGGAGTCAGGATTCGGCTTTTTTCTACCCTCTCCCTACTCCCTTCTCCCCTCTCCCTGCTATCGGCAGCCGATGACCCTATCTGACCAAGAAAGACAACAACTCTGCGACACTGCTCGGGAAGTGGCGAAACTTTCCTATTCTCCCTATTCCCGTTTTCGGGTGGGGGCAGCGGTCTTGACAAATAAAAAGATTTATGCTGGTACTAATGTAGAGAACGCGAGTTATGGCTTGAGTTTGTGCGCGGAAAGGGCAACTTTAGCGCAAATAATCGCAGCGGGCGATCGAGAAGTACGGGCGATCGCTATAGCCTGTATCGATGGGAAGGATGATATTAGTCAGTTAACTCCCTGCGGGGCCTGTCGTCAATGGATAGCCGAATTAGCACCGCAAGCGGAGATTATTATCTGTGGAACTCAGCAAAATTATCGTTTTCATCTCTCGGATTTACTGCCTTTTTCCTTTCGTTTTTAACTGTGGGTAAAGTGGGGGGTTTAAGGTACTACAACGCTATCACCTTGAGGCACTTTTGACTATTTAGCAATCGTTTTAATCTTCGGCTACCTCTGAATTTTTAGCCGCTGCCGTTGGAGCAAGAGCCTGATTATCTCGCATCACTCTAATTAAGAATCGTAGTGCCTCATTAACTGCATCAGCACTAGGAAACATTTCTGCCACATCAGGTTCTAACCGTACAGTAACTCCACCAAAACTTTTTCTTCCAGGGCCTAACTTTCTGACTCGAAGGCTCTTGAAGTCATACTCTGCCCGTAAATCATCTTCCATTCCTGACTTATCCCTGTTCATAGGTTTCTCGCTCGGTTTTTGTTACTTCTCTTGCGCTAGTGAGACGTGTTCGGTAATTGCTTGGGGAACATGAACATCCATGTACAAGGCAATAGTCATTTACAGTAGCCCTTTTGCTTTCATACGAACATAAAAAGGCGACTTGGCAGCTTGATTGGTCATATTTTCTTGTACTTGTTGCCATTCCAGGGTGATTTCTTGGTCAATTTCTTCTTGATGGTCAAAATAGTAACCCATGGCTGCATGAGCTTCGGCTAGGGTTAAATAAAGGTGTTGACGACAGATTTCTTCTACGGACCAACCATAGGCGATGTAGTCCATGACAATTTGAGCAACGCGGATACGCGGTAATCTTTGTAAATGTGCGGGTTGGTTGTCACTTTTTTCTATGTGTGGATAGGTTAGAGCTAACATAGGGCCTCTAGTTAATTGATTTGACCCATTCTAACAGTTTTAGGCGTTGCTGAATCAAGATATGGATGCTAATTGTGCATCCTATCCAAAAGTTATAGTCATTTCAGATAAGTCTGATACATTAGACCGTTAGGTGAGGAGTCAGACTTCGGCCTGAACAGATGCGATCGCTATTATTCTCGTTTCTGATGGCCGATAGATTTCTTTGGTTAGACAGAAATATCGCAATATGTCCCAATTCAGATTAGGGCTGGCAGTATCATACAATCACCAAAGTTGATCAATTAAGTTAAACTAATTTAGTAACCCTATGGAAGTTAATTATGTTTGTTGAAACCATTGAGGCAATTGGTACAGGTGTAGGCGTAGTTGAGATTTCGGAGAAACTATTTCCCACATTTAAGAGAATTTTTAATTTATTGAAGAATGGAGAATTAAAAATTGCAATTTTTGGTGCTGGTGGCACGGGTAAAAGTACCCTCGGTAAGCTATTATCGGGTGAGTTTGAGTTAAGCGGTCTCCTGCAAACTTATCAAGAGTCAATATCAATTAAACAGTACAAGCTGGAAAGTAATAATATTGGCTCAGTAATAGTTGCCCCCGGTCAAAAGCGCCGAGAAGATACTTGGGATGATCTTTTAAGAACTTTGGTCGGTGGAAAAATTAAGCTAATTATTCATGTGGTGTCATGGGGTTATCACTCCTTTGGAGAGTTTAGCTATACTCAGCACCGGCTGTATCAAAGTGGTATGACTTTAGAGGAATTTTTAAGAGAATATGCGGCAGTTTGTCGTAATCGATAGTTAGATGTTTTAAGAAGAATAGAGCCACATTTATCAATTTCTGATCAAAGAAAAACCATAGTAATTACTTTAGTTACCAAGCAGGATCTATGGTGGAAGAACAGGTTAGAGGTTAATAAACACTATGTTGAGGGAACCTATGAACAACTTATCCAAAATATTCGTAATAAGCGAGGAGCAAACAATTTTATTCATGAATATCGCTCTACCTCATTAGTAATGGAAAACTTTCTTTCAGGAGATAATGAGTTACTGATACCAACTAGCGAAGGTTATGATCAACGATTAAAAGTTGCCAATTTTAGGTATTTCCTTAATGCGATCGAGTCTCTTTTTCAAATCTCATTGAACGTTCAGATGAAGACAGAAAGCTGATTATCTCTTTGTTAAATTAATACGCGGAGAAACTCCTCAACATCTGTGAAGAGATAGATAACACAACAGCAACAAGGTCATTAATTATAATACCTATCGTTTTTTGCACATTCATGATTTATATGTACTTTGGCAGACAAAAATTAGGAATCTTAAAAAGAAATGCTAGGATAATATCTACAAGACTTGAAAAAGTTATATGTGTTGCCTCTCAATTACAGGAACATATTCTCATCGATTTTGCAGCTCGTCTTGAATTAGCTTTGCGTTTATCAGACGCAGAATGGGCGCTACAAAACTACACAAATCTAATAAACCGAAAATTATTTAGATTGTTCTAAGTCCAATTTTACTCGCCCCTAGCGACATTTTTAAATCTTTCTTGGGCAGCGGAAAAAGCCTCTTTCATCACCCTTTGAATCCTCTGAGGATCGGGTTTTTTACCCCCCATTAAATCGCCAAAATAGACACAAGCACCCTCTCCTAAAGCCCATGTATAGGCAGCAGACCATGAAGCGGCGATGACACTGCCAAAACCGGGGATAAATTTCACCAATTCCCGACCGATGGCCTGGGCTAAAAAGCCACCAGCGATCGCACTGACGACTCCACCGGCTTGGGATGGGGTTAAGACTTGACCGTATAATTTACCTAAAACCCCCACCATTGACACTTGTAGGGCGGTTAACACGGGCATAGTCGCGAAGGGTAAGGGAATCGCCGCCAAGGTTCCCGCTATGACGGAAAAGGCTAACATATAGCGTCGGGCCACGTCCCGATAGAGATGGCCTAATTTATTGCTGGTTTCCCGATCTAAAAGTTGGTGGATGGTGTTAGCCTCGGCTTTTGGCAATAAATCGGCTAGATTGTCTCTAAATGCCTCTAAGCCGTAAAAAACGGGGTTGTAACCGTCTTCCTCTAGGGTAAAGTCTATTAGCACAGAATTGTCGCATAAATCCTTAAAAGTTTCTTTAATTTCTTGATAGGCGCGATTGATATCCTCGAAATCGGGAGGATAAGGGGGATGATCGGCGGTATCAGGAGGATAAAGCTGATGAAGGCAGGTTACAGCCAGTAAACAGGGGATTTTAGGATATTTTTGCCGCAGTTGTTTGGTAATTTCCATAAGGCTATCGGTGGCAAAATCATCAATTTTTACCGTCACGATCAAAACCTGGGCGCGTCCCGTATTTTCGGCTAAATCTGCTAATAATTCGGCGATTATCGTGTCTGTGTGTTGATAGGCATCTCCTAACCCCACTGTATCGGTAAAAATCAACAGGGGTAAATCTTCTGCGGGGTAGGTGTAGCGCTGGGTGTTCTGGGTGTGGGGCCGGAAACCTTGCCCGACGATTTCCGCCGAAACTCCCGTTATTCCCCGAATAATCGAACTTTTTCCCGTTTGGGGTTTACCGATTAACAGCGCTTCGGTGGTGGGTAATTCTTGACGGACTTTTTCTAAAATTTCCGCCACTTGAGTGTCACTGACACTAAACCACTGGAGAACAGTATTAGTCAACTGGTCGATGGGGAGTCTTTTCATCACTTCCCCCGTGAGACTATTCCAAGTATTGACCAAGGAATCAATGGGCAGTTTATTAGTCATGGGGATTAGAAGGGTTTATGATAACTAAAATAGAGATTTTCAGCCATAGAATCAGACGATGACAAAAGCCGCAATTAGTCCGCAAGATTTATCATGGCCTTTTTGGCCAATTGTACCACTTTATCCCTACGGTAAAAGACGGACAATTTGCCAAGAAGTGGCGAAAGATACGCTCTGGACATTTGAGCAATTGCAGGGTATTTTTTATGTGGTCGTGCCGATTCGCATGACGGTAATTAAGTTAGCATCTGGGGGTTTATTTGTTTATGCACCTGTGGCCCCGACTCCGGAATGTATTCGCTTAATGCGTGAGTTGGAAAGTGAACACGGGGAAGTTAAATATATTATTTTGCCGACGATTTCTGGAATTGAACATAAGGTTTTTGCTGGTCCTTTTGCCCGTTATTTTCCTAAGGCTATAGTTTATGTTGCTCCTAATCAATGGAGTTTTCCTCTTAATTTACCTTTGAGTTGGTTGGGTTTACCGGCAAAACGAACGGAAATTTTACCTGCTGACTCGGCAACTACTCCTTTCGGAAAAGATTTTAGTTATGAAATTTTACCCGCAATCGATCTGAATGTGGGATACTTCTCGGAGGTGGCTTTTTTTCATCACTACTCTCAAACTCTGCTGCTGACTGATGGCATTATTTCTATCCCAGAAGATCCCCCCGCTATTTTAGAATTAGACCCCTATCCGCTGCTGTTTCACGCTAAAAATACGGCTAAGGATCTGGTGGAGGATACCCCAGAAAATCGCCGTCGGGGTTGGCAAAGAATTTGTCTTTTTGCTCTTTATTTTCAACCTCCTGTTTTAGCTGTTCCCAATTGGATTAAGGTCTTTAGAGATGCTTTTACTGCTAAGGAAAAGAGTAAAAAAGCCTATTTTGGTTTATTTCCTTTTCAATGGGGGGATGATTGGCAAAAGACTTTTTTAAATTTGCGTCGCGAGGGGAGGTTAATAGTAGCCCCAATTTTGCAAACTTTGATTCTTAATCGCACTACTGACGAGGTTAGTCAATGGGTTGAGAGAATTTCCCAATGGCCGATTAAACAGGTTATTCCTTGTCACTTTGCTAGTCCGATTCAAGCTGATAGTCAAGAGTTTCAGCAGGCTTTTTCTTTCTTGTCAAAAGATTCTTATTTACCTAAAGATGACTTGGAATGTTTAGAAAGTATTGATAGTTTTTTAGTGCGCTGGCGATTGACTCCTCCGCCTGATAAAAAATTGTAATTTATGGCTGAGAACTGCTATAATGTATGCGGTTGTTAGTTGATTGCTAATCAAGGTCATGCAAATTCCCGAAAATCCCAGTAATGATGACATCAGAGCGGCGTTGATTCAATTAAGTGATGAAGTTAGTGATTTGCAAGAAAAATTCAACCAATCACAGGACGCATTCAGTAAGTGGCGAGATGAAATAGGACAAAAAATTGATCGCATAGATTATAAATTTGATGCCTATCAAAAAGGTACAGACGGTATGGTGAGAATGGCTACTACTATCATCATTGCCACCGCTTCTGTGGTAGTTTTATCTAGTCTTAGTCCTACGGTGACAGCAATTATCACCGCTTTATATTCTGCTAATGCTCATTAGTTACTTTATCACTCAATTCTGGTGCGTTACGCTAACACACCCTACCTTTCCTGAATTTTTACCCGTTTGTTGAATTGATTCATAGCTAGGGAAATCACCAGATTAAAGAATAAATAGGTTGCCATAACTACTATTAACATTTCCACTGCTTTTCCTGTCTGATTAGCGATGGTACTAGAGATAGCATAAATATCATTATACCCGATAGCGATCGCTAAACTAGAGTTTTTAACAAGGTTTAAACATTCATTAGTTAAAGGAGGAATAATCACCGGCAAAGCTTGGGGAAAAATCACTAATCTCATCACTAATAAAGGTTTTAATCCCAAGGCTTTAGCTGCTTCCCATTGTCCCCGATTAACCGATTGAATCCCCCCCCGTACTGTTTCCGCAATAAAGGCAGCTGTATAAACAGTTAAACCGATTAGGAGAGTAGCAAACTCAGAAGAAAGATGTAAACCGAAGTCAATATTTTGATTAAGAGGATTAACTTGGGGACTTTGCCATTCTAAACCCCAGATTAGAGGAATTATAACTAGGATTAGTAGGCTAGTTAGGCATAAACTAAGTTTATTTTTTAGGTATAAAAATACTGAGAGAATTATTCCTAAAATTATTATAGCTAAGGCTAACCATGTCCTGAAACTATTAGCAGGAAAAGGCAAATAGACTCCTGAGTTATTTAAAAATACACTGCCAAAGAACTCTAGAGAGTCCTCAATCTTCGGCAGTTTCAGAAATACAGCAAAATACCAGAAAAATAATTGTAATAATAGAGGAGTATTGCGAATAGTTTCCACATAAATTGTTGCCAACTGACGAATTAACCAATTATCGGACAAGCGACCTAACCCGATGACTATTCCCAGACTAATCGCCAAAAATATGCCAGTAATCATAATGCGAAGGGAATTAACTAATCCCACCAAAAGAGCGCGAAAATAGGTATCGGTGGGACTGTAGGCAATAGGAGAGTCACCAATCGCAAAAGAGGCTGGTCGGTCGGGATCAAAGAGAAAGCCAAAGCCAAAACTTAAGCGTAAGCGTTGGAAATTAATCACTAAATTGCGACCAAAAAACCAGAAAATTAGGCAGACAATTATCAGGATAATTACCTGTATAAAAATCTTCTGAAATCGCTCATCGTACCAAAAAGAGTTTTTTTGAGGTAAGGTCATATTTATTATAAGTAAGTGGTTCTAATTAAATCGAAGATAGATTTTGCCTCTGATCCCCCCTACCCCCCTTGATAAGGGGGGTGCCGATAGGCGGGGGGATCAGACAATTTTTAACACCTACCTACTTATATAGTCCATAATTTGTCACAAAAGAAATCGGTGACTTTTGGCCACCGATTGAGAAAATCAAAACAGATTTAGATAACCCCCAGACGGGAGAGACCGAGGATAACACCGGCGCCGAGGACGTGACCAAAACTGGTAGTACCCAGTAAAGCGCCTAATCCCATACCACCGAATAAAGCGGGGGAAGGTAAAGCAGGACCGACATTTTGTTGTTGAATAGTCGCTTTACCGAAAGCAATAGCGAGAATATTGCAGATAATCATGACAATCGCCACTTTGGGACTCCATTCGCTGGAACCTTGTACGGCGGTGGCGGCCATTAGTAGGGTTGAATACATTGAAATTCTCCTGAACAGGTCGTTTTAAGTTTTTAATCTTAAAGGTAGTTTTCACCCCACATCACTCCCTGTTGCAATACTTAATAATCAAAAGCACAGGAGTCAACCATACGGCCGATTCGTCTCCACTTCTGAACTACTCGCTTAGTACAAATTTAAGTTTAAGCCTACTTCTCTAGCAAAGACGGCTAATCCTTTCTTTTCAATGGTTTTGATAGCTTTGGTGGAGATGCGTAGTTTTACCCAACGGTTGCCTTCCGACCACCAAACTCTTTTCCATTGTAGGTTAGCTTCTTGTAATTTTTTGGTGCGACGGTGGGAGTGGGACACCGCATAGGCGTTATTGGCCTTTTTCCCCGTCATAGTACAGACTCTAGACATAATTTACTCCTGTGCGATCGATGTTTGTCAATAGTCAACCTTTCTAGTCTAACTCAAATCTCGTCAGAATTCCCCCACCCTTCCCCTGGGTCAAGTGAACGGAAATAAATCTAACAGCAAGTGGGGGGATTAAGAAGTTGATTAAACCGGTTCACTGCTCAGACAATTTCGACAATTGCATCAAAGGTAATGGTGAGAATATTGTCAACAAATTTAGTTGTAATTTGTTACTGGATAGAAACTATTTTAATAAGTTTTAAATAGTTTCTATCATTCTGGTTAATTCATTGTTATTTTTCCACAATTTTACTTGAAAATCTTGGTATATTTTGGCGATAAAAGGAGCTTGATTGCCTTGAGTTATTCTCTCGATTTTATCTATTGTTTCCACAAAAATATTAACCATTTTTTGACGAGGTAAGTTACCAGAAACTAGAACAAATACTTGAGCCTGATAACGGGCTATCTGTTGAACTTCTAAAATATTTCTACCAATGTTTACATCTTTAGTTAATACTATCCATCCTCTTTGACTAACAATAGGTAGCCACTGCGTATCTGGTGCATCTGGGGCAAAATGGGCATGATGAAATTCAATATTAACCCCTATTTTTTGCAAAGCTTCACCGATAGACTTTCCTAAAGCGCGGTCGATAAAAGAGGTGTATTTATAGGTCATGCCGCTTGCCAATTGGACTCGAATAAAATCGCTTTTTTAATTTGCCAAGGTTGACAATTATAATCATTGGCAATATCTTCTATAGAGTCCCCCGCATCATAAAGTTCTGTGACAATTTTAGTGGGAATTCCTGTTACTGTGATCACGGGTTTTCCGAAGGAAATATTCGGGTCTATCATGAGGACTTTATCAGTGAAGTCTTCCCCTTTTAGGTTGATAGTGGGAAAAAGCCTTGTGGCGATATCTCGCTCATCCCATTCAATACGAGTTAAGAGATTATTTAAGACTTGTTTCATCGCTAATTGTCCCGAACGGGAGGCATTAATTAAATGTTCAAATTGTTCAATCAAAAGGTCAATTCCATCGGTACTAAATTGTTTTTGAACTAGAGGATGATCGGTGTTAAATTGTTCACTAATATAGTCTAGGGTAAGTCTAACTTTATCGAGAGGGATGTTATGAACGGTGCGAATAACTCTTAAAACGTGCGCTTCCACTAAGTTAGTAAAGGAAAGTTGCGGAATATTCGGATTAGGCCGTTGAATGAGGGGTAAAAACTCTTTTTGTCCTTTTTTGGTGGGGTAGGTGCGTCCTCGTACCCACGTTCTCAGAGTGGGTAAAGGAATATGGAGATAGCGCGCAGTATCGGCTATACTGTAGGTGGGAACATTGTAGAGATGCTCTAGAGATAAGGGAGATGATACTTTGACCATCGTTAATATTTTGGTGAAGTTGTTGGGATGAGATTATCGCCTATCGATTATCTCATTTTAGCTGATTTTGGTATCCTTGAGGATAGGGATAAAGTAGGATGAGGGCATCTCAGTGGACATTGGATCCAAATGAGGTTATATTTTATCTATAGGAGAACGTTTGTATGTCGCAACGATAATGAGTAACTCACTGCCAAAATATTTAGAGGAAATCACAGGAATTTATCAACAGGGTAACGCCACAGAACACAGTTATCGTCCTGCTTTAAAAAAATTAGTTGAATCCCTCAATAATAACCTACAAGCTCTCAATGAACCGAAAAGGATTGCTTGTGGCGCTCCGGATTTTGTGATTAATCAGGGTATGGTAGAAATTGGCCATCTGGAAGCAAAAGATATCGGAACTTCTCTGAAAAAGGTTGAAAATACTCCCCAAATAAAACGTTATTTACAGGCTTTGGGTAATTTAATTATCACCGATCATTTAGAATTTCGTTGGTATGTATCGGGAGAATTGCGTCTATCAGCGTCCGTGGCAACTCTTAATCAAAAAAAGCAAATTAAACCTGATTCCCAGGGGATTTCACAAGTAGAACAAATGTTCTATCAATTTTTTCTCTCGAAAGTTATTCAGATAACAACACCGCGAGAATTGGCGAAAAAAATGGCCGCTTTAGCGCAGTTAATTCGAGATGCGATCGCACAAGCTTTAAAAGATCAAGATTGCGGGGGAATGCTGCGGCAACAATTGCAATCTTTTCAACGAGTTTTAATTAGTGATCTCAAGGAAGCGCAGTTTGCCGATATGTACGCACAAACAATTTGTTATGGTTTATTTGCGGCACGCTGTAATACGGATCAAATCAGTTCTTTTTCCAGGGAAACGGCAGGATTTCGACTGCCAAAAACTAACCCTTTTTTGCGGGGAATTTTTCATCAAATTGCTGGTACAGAATTAGATGAGCGGATTACTTGGGCCGTGGATACTCTAGCCACTATTTTACAACAAACAGACATGGAGGGGATTCTGGGCAGCTTTGGAAAACGCACCCGCAAGGAGGACCCTGTAGTTCACTTTTATGAGACTTTTTTAGCCGAATACGATAGTAAGATGCGTGAGTCTAGGGGGGTTTATTATACTCCTGAACCCGTGGTTTCTTACATGGTTCGCAGTGTGGACTATATTCTAAAAAATAAGTTTCAGATTCCTAAAGGTTTAGCCGATGCCAAAAAAATTACGATTAAAAATCCTAATAATAGCCAAGAAACTCAGGAAGTACACCAAGTTTTAATCCTCGATCCTGCGGTGGGAACCGGCACTTTTTTATACTCTGTTATCGATTATATCTATGAGAGTTTTCGTCAACAGAAAGGGATGTGGTCTAGTTATGTTAGTAAACATCTATTACCGCGTCTCTTTGGGTTTGAGTTACTGATGGCTCCCTACACCGTAGCACACATGAAGTTAGGTTTACAACTTCAGGAATTAGGCTATGATTTTAGTGCCGATGAACGCTTGGGAATCTATCTCACCAACACCCTACAGGAAGCTTTTCAAATTCCCCCTGCTGACGGTTTTTTAAATCGTATTCGCGATGAAGCAGAGTCAGCGCAAGGTGTTAAGCAAGAACATCCGGTTATGGTGATTATTGGTAATCCTCCCTACTCTGGACATTCCGTAAATACAGGAGAATGGATTAAGGAATTATTGAAGGGAAAAGATATTATTTCTGGAGAAAAAACTGCTAGTTATTTTGAAGTAGATGAGCAACCTTTAGGCGAAAAAAATCCCAAATGGTTAAATGATGATTATGTCAAATTTATTCGCTTTAGTCAATGGCGCATCGAGAAAACTGGTTACGGAATTTTAGCTTTTGTTACTAATCATGGTTATTTGGATAACCCAACTTTTCGGGGAATGCGTCAAAGTTTATTAAAAACTTTTGATGATATTTATGTTTTAGATTTACATGGAAATAGCAAGAAAAAAGAAATCTGTCCCGACGGTTCACCCGATCAAAATGTGTTTGATATTCAGCAAGGTGTAGCTATTGGTATTTTTATTAAGTATCAAGATAGTCAGCAAGATTTAGCGAAGGTTTATCATGCTGATTTGTGGGGTAAAAGAGAGATGATTGAGAATCAAGTTATTATCGGTGGTAAGTATCACTGGTTAGATGAAAATGATATTAGTTCAACTGCTTGGCAAGAATTACAACCTGATTCTCCTTTTTATCTATTTAAACCTCAGAATATTAATCTGCGCTCGGAATACGATCAATTTTGGAAAATTACTGAAATTATGCCAGTTAATAGTGTTGGTATCGTCACAGCTAGAGATAGTTTAACTATTCAATGGAGTGAAAAAGAAATTTGGGATATAATCAATGATTTTATCAATCTCAGTCCAGAACAAGCTAGGATTAAATATAATTTAGGTAAAGATTCTCAAGATTGGAAGATAGATTTAGCACAGAAAGATATTAAGCAATCAAATTTATCTAAAGATAACCTTTTACCCATTTCATATAGACCTTTTGATCAAAGATATACCTATTATACAGGTAATTCAGGTGGGTTTCACTGTAGAGCAAGAATTGATACTATGCGTCATCTAAAAGAAAATAATTTAGGATTTCATCTATGCAGACAAATAGTCAGTGAAACTTGGCAACATATTTTAATTACTAATCAGCTTACAGACGATTCCTATGTTTCAAACAAAAGTAGAGAAAGAGGATACACTATGCCATTATATTGTTATCCTGAAACTCAGGCAGAGAAAGATATGGGAATGTCTCGCCGTCCCAATCTAGCGCCAGAATTTATTAACAAACTTTCGGCAAAACTTGAATTAGAATTTATCAGTGATGGCAAAGGAGACAAAAAGAAAACCTTTGGACCGGAAGACATTTTTAACTATATCTATGCTGTCTTTCACTCTCCCCAATATCGCCAACGTTACGCCGAATTTTTAAAGATAGACTTTCCTCGTGTTCCTCTCACCAGTAATCAAGAATTATTCTGGGAATTAGTCAAAAAAGGTGACAGATTAGTGCAGTTACACCTGATGAAAGCAACGGGAAAAGAAATTAGTAGCTATCCCGTGGCGGGTTCTAATCTAGTGGAACAGGTGAAATATGACGAAAATAAACAACAAATTTCGATTAATTCTGACCAGTATTTTGCGGGGATTCCGCCGCAAATTTGGAACTTTTATATCGGCGGTTATCAAGTGTGTCAGAAGTGGCTAAAAGACCGCAAAGGTCGCCACCTTAGCTACGATGACCTAGAACATTATCAACAAATTATCTCCATTTTGGGCGAATCGATCGCAATTATGGAAACTATAGATATAATTATCAATAAATATGGTGGTTTCCCCTTTAATTAACCGACGCTTGAGAGAAGATTAACCTAATTTTTGCCCACTGGCAAGAGTCCCTGTTCACCGATAAATGATTCTCCACTCCCAAGGATGCTCTCTTATTCTTTGTGTCCTCTGTGTCTGGAGTGGTTCCTTCCACTCCCTCGCCAGCAGGACTGTATCAACGAAAATAAACAACAAATTTTGCTATCCTTGAGGGTAGGGATAAAGTAAGTTTCCCGTTTCTTTGCTTAATTGCCTAATTTCAGTTTCTAACAGTTTTCTGACTTCCTGCTCTGCTGATTCTCTGCTATAACCGAATATAAGTTTAAGATTAGTGTCACAATCTCTAAAGGGGTAAACTTTCTCTGTAAGGATTCAGGTCATACAAAAAGCAGTCAACCCCTTCGCTGAAAGCCTTAATTTTCGTGCTTATTGAGAATAAAACTGTTAGTTTAGCGAGTTCTGAGATTTTAGAAGCCGCTCTGTGACTGCATTTGAGACACCTGAATCCTTACCTTTCTCTTGAATACAATTAAATCCATAAATTTCAATATCTTTTAAAATTAATTGTTCTAAACACCATATTTTACCTTCAAGGTAGCCAGTAATCTGATTAGTTTCAGGAACATTTAAATTTTTTAAGCAGCGTTTATCTCCCGTGAGTAAATAGCTTAAATTATTTTGTTTATTCAAGTAGCTAACATAACTGAGGAGAATAGCCTCACCTATGTCTATACCTTCGATTTTCTGTAATTGAATAAAATCCTCTTGATTGATATTATTGATTGATATTTTATCGCAGGTTTCAACGACAGATAAAGCGTCTTCTAGGTTATATTTAACGGGGTTTCTCTTCCTTTTTTGTTGCGGTTGCCTTTTAAATTTATATTGAAATGTCTCAAGAATTTTAACTTGATTAATCTCAACTCCAAAGGTATTGGGGGTTTTCTCAAATAAGCCATAGGTGGTCAATTTTAGGATAATGTCATTATCCAAACAATAAACAGAACCTATCAAGATTAAACTCCTAACACCTTTTCTAGATATTCGTAGGTTTCGTCATCAAATTTATCCCAGTCTAACTGATTGGCCAAATATTCATTAATAATCTTATTGCCATTTGGGTTGGGTTCTAATAATTTTAAAGTAGCCATGACTAAAGCAAAGTAGCGCCTGTTATGCCATCCATAGTTCAGAATAATTGCACCTATATCAATATCGGGATGATGAGAGATAAAATGTTCTTGAACATATTTACTCAATTTTTCAGCATTTTGGAATTTCCTATCCCCAAGGCAGTTATCACAATCACCTAAGAGTAATTCAGTGGCAAATTGATTAGCTTCTTCTTCTTCGCTATCATTATCAAATTTAATGTCTTCATCAACTAATACCCCATTGTTTAGATGTGCTAATGCTAAATGTCCTAATTCGTGCGCTAAGTCAAAAGCGAGTCTTGCCGACTGTTGATGTTTTGAACTAAGAATAATTACAGGAGAAGAAGTGGAATGCCATTGAATTAATCCAGCAAATTTCTTAGTATTGTTAGGAAAATGATCAAAGTATCCTACCGCTATTCCCTGAGACCAACAATAGTCTAAAAGAGAGGTCAAGTCAACCTTTGGCTGGTCACTTAAGATGTCTTTCCTGATGGTTTTAGCATCCTTAGATAAAGGAGTATAATTAACTTCAACCCCCAAGGAAATTAACTCAACAAACCGACTCGCTAAAGCTTGCGCTAGATAGGGATGTTGGTTATTTTGGCTATTGTGCTGTTTAAATTTAGTATGGGGAGGTCTATTAAATTTGACCTCTTCTTGAGGGGTTAATAAAGATGAGAGGTCAAGATTGAGGTTTTTGGCGATATAACCGGCTCCTTCTAGGACCGCAACGGGTTTATCATTGAGTTCATCATCCCACCAACTGGGTAAGCCATTTTTTCGGACATAATTTTTTTTAAGTCCGATTTCTGAGAGTTTCCCGTAGAGGGATGCCATGGTAAGGCTTTCTGTCATGGTTTCACCCTCCTTTGTCGGCAATACTAAGTTTTTTAAGGTTTTAGGGAATCAAAGTAGATCAGTATATTCTTAGCTCTAAGATACCATCTCTAACTTAATTTTTGCCCACTGGCAAGAGTCCCTTTTCAGCGATAAATGATTCTCCACTCCCAACCAGAGTGATACAATTGTTAACACCACAGACCAAGAGCCAATCGAAGCGAGAGAATAAAAACTGCTATGTTAAAAGCCCTACTGGGAGATCCCAACGCCCGCAAAATTAAAAAATTTCAGCCCCTCGTCACCGAAATCAACCTGCTGGAAGAAGACATTAAAAACCTGTCCGATGAGGAATTAAGGAGCAAAACCAGCGAATTTAAGGAAAGATTGGACAAAGCGAGAAATTATGACGAAAGAGAGGAGATTCTCGAGGAAATCCTCCCCGAAGCTTTCGCCATTGTCCGGGAAGCGGGCATCCGAGTCTTAGGGATGCGTCACTTTGACGTACAGTTATTGGGGGGAATGGTGCTCCACAAAGGACAAATCGCCGAGATGAAAACCGGGGAAGGAAAAACCCTAGTTGCCACTCTCCCCGCTTATTTGAATGGATTGACCGGAAAAGGGGTTCACGTCGTCACCGTTAACGATTATCTCGCCCGTCGTGACGCGGAATGGATGGGGCAGGTACACCGCTTTTTAGGGTTAAGTGTGGGACTAATTCAAGCCGGTATGATTCCAGAGGAAAGAAAGAAAAATTATGCCTGTGACATCACCTACACCACTAACAGCGAACTCGGCTTTGATTATCTGCGCGATAACATGGCCACAGTGATGGGGGAAGTCGTCCAAAGACCCTTTAACTACTGCGTTATCGACGAAGTGGACTCCATTCTCATCGATGAAGCGAGAACTCCATTAATTATATCAGGAGCGATCGATCGGCCCACAGAAAAATATATTCTCGCTGCCGAAATCGCCAAGCAATTAGTGCGCCAAGAAGTAGAAGACGGACCAGGAGACTACGAAGTTAACGAAAAAGACCGTAACGTTTTAATGACCGATGAAGGCTTTAAAAAAGCGGAAGAACTATTAGAAGTTACCGATTTATACGACCAAGAAAATCCCTGGGCGCACTATATTTCTAACGCTATTCGTGCCAAGGAACTCCAGAAAAAAGACGTTAACTATATCGTCCGCAGTGGTGAAATTGTTATTGTTGATGAATTCACGGGACGGGTATTACCAGGGCGACGTTGGGGTGATGGTTTACATCAGGCAGTGGAGGCTAAGGAAGGGGTGGAAATTCAACAGGAAACCCAAACCTTAGCCACGATTACCTATCAAAACTTTTTTCTACTCTATCCGAAATTATCCGGCATGACCGGGACGGCCAAAACTGAAGAAACGGAACTAGAAAAAGTCTATAACCTGCAAGTAACAATTATCCCCACTAACCGCGTTTCTCGTCGGCAAGATTTAGCCGATGTGGTCTATAAAAATGAACAGGCAAAATGGAACGCCGTCGCCGAAGAATGTCAACAAATGCACGAACAGGGTCGCCCGGTTTTAGTTGGTACCACCAGTGTGGAAAAATCAGAAGTGCTTTCGCTGTTATTACAGGGAAGAAAGATTCCCCATAACTTACTTAATGCTCGTCCAGAAAACGTGGAAAGGGAATCGGAAATCGTCGCCCAAGCAGGCCGGGCCGGAGCTGTGACAATTGCCACGAACATGGCAGGACGGGGAACCGATATCATCCTCGGTGGTAACTCCGACTATATGGCCCGATTGAAAATTCGCGAGTATTTAATGCCGAAATTAGTTATGCCCGAAGATGACAATCTGGCCTTTAGTTTACCCAGTTTAGGAGAACGCAATCGCCCCCAAGGATTCGCCCCGGGTAAAAAGAAAAAAAACTGGCGCGCCTCGGCGGAAATTTTTCCCACCGAGTTACCGAAAGAGGTCGAAAATGCCCTAAAAGAAGCGGTTAAATTTGCCGTTGATACCCACGGAACACAAAGTTTACTCGAATTAGAAGCAGAAGAAAAAATCGCCATCGCAGCCGAAAAAGCTCCTACGGATGACCAGGTTATTCAAAAGTTACGCGAAGTCTATAAATTAATTCGCAAAAGTTATGAAGATTACACAGGAAAAGAACATAATGAAGTAGTAGAAAGAGGCGGACTGCACGTTATCGGGACGGAACGCCACGAATCCCGCCGTATTGACAACCAATTGCGAGGCCGGGCAGGCAGACAGGGCGACCCCGGTTCCACACGCTTCTTTTTAAGCCTAGAAGACAATTTATTGCGGATTTTTGGGGGCGACCGCGTGGCGGGTTTAATGGATGCCTTCCGAGTGGAAGAAGATATGCCCATTGAATCGGGAATGTTAACTCGTTCCCTGGAAGGAGCGCAAAGAAAAGTGGAAACCTTCTATTATGATGCCCGGAAACAGGTGTTTGAATACGACGAGGTGATGAATAATCAACGGCGTGCTATTTATGCCGAACGTCGTCGGGTTTTGGAGGGGATGGATTTAAAAGAACAGGTGCTGCAATACGCCGAAAAAACCATGGATGAAATCGTCATGGCTTATATTAATCCCGAACTGCCGGCGGAAGAATGGGATTTAGAAAAACTGATGAGTAAATCTCAGGAATTCGTCTATCTCTTGGCAGATATTACCGCTAAAGATATCCAGGACATGAGTGTTAATGATATCAAGATGTTCCTCCACGAAGAAGTTCGCAAAGCCTACGAAATTAAGGAACGTCAAGTGGATAGTATTCGCCCCGGTTTCATGCGCGATGCCGAACGCTATTTTATCCTGCAACAAATCGATATGTTATGGCGCGAACATCTGCAAGCTATGGAAGCTTTACGCGAATCGATTGGTTTACGCGGTTACGGTCAAAAAGACCCTCTAATTGAGTATAAACAGGAAGGCTACGAGATGTTTTTAGAAATGATGATTGATATCCGTCGCAACGTGGTTTATTCCCTGTTCCAATTCCAACCGCAAGGACAACCCCAAGCAGTGGCTAGTGAACAGTAAAAAGTAAAAGTTGGTTTAAATTGGGGAGAATTGGCTAAGGCTAATTCTCTCATTTTTTTACCTCAAGAAATCAGTCACCCACAATCCACACTAGGACTAAAATTATCAGTCCGATTACTCCATAGGACAGGAACGACCCCAAAAAATTGAGGATTTGTATGGGAAAATGAATCAAAACTTGGTAAGTAAAATCGGCAGTTGCCAGCAAGGCAACGAAAAACATAATCACAAGTGCTATCATACTTAATATCTTCTCAATCTGATAAAATAAATGGCTATCCTTAGCAGGAATTGGCACCCCAAGAAAAAACTCCGAGTCAACTCTCCCGATTCTACCGCAATTTTAACAGCGATCGAGTTATAATAAATCTTTAATTCTAACCGGCTACTTAGTTGATGATAGGTGGTGCTGCCGTCTAACGCACCCTACTGAACTCCCGATGGTCGCGTGCGTCCTGTAGAGGAGGAAGCAGTACAAAAAGTCCAGAAAAAATTAGGTTCCGAGAAAGCAATTCAGGAAATTCGCAAGGAATTAGAAAAAATGAAACAGGAAAATCAGGAACTTAAAAGTCCTTAGACCAAATTAGAAGCGAAAAATAGTTAACCACCGAATTTTGAACAATTATGCAACAATTTATTCAACAGTTAAAAATCGATTTATCCTTGACAGGGATCTAGCAGTTTTATCATTTACTTTCCTGAATATCCTTAGCTAATCATCGCCAATAAACCTTGATAAAAAATCTGAAAACTAGGAGAACAATTATGAGCAGGAGTCATAAATTAAGAAATTTCTCGGGCCGCTTTCACTTTTTCTAAACCTCCGCGATGATAACCAGCTTTTTGAAGTATCTTTTCTAAGTTTTCCCAAGTTCCGCCTGTAATTTCATCGGGTTTTCTGTATTTTGCTTGCTGTCCTACATTAGTAGAAACTTTGGAATAGGCTGAGACTATAGCCTGAATATCACCAAAAAACCAAGCTTCTAGTTCTTCTATGGCAATTCTATTTAACACCTGAAATGTTTTTTTATCTTCGCTAATCGTTTTAGTGATAAGTCCTGTTTGTTGAGCGATATTTTCTAACTTTTCTTTGAGCATTTGACAATCTTCATTGTCTCTATCTACAAGAATAATGATTCGATAATCATTGGGTATCCAGCATTTATAACCTCTTAATCGCTCCGGTAGTTTTTTGATTAAATCGGATTTACCTCGAAAGGCATGAATTTTATAAGTGACATTCTCAAATAATATTTTAGGTAAAATTTGATTTAAACATTCTTGGGTAGAAAATTCTTCAACTAGAAATTCAAGATGCACTTTTTCCCCCCTTTGGTATTAAAGTTAAATGATAGGATTACCCACATCAAAATAGTCCTCCATCCATAATTGACCCAACAAAGCACCATTTTGAATAAATTTCTTAACTCCTTGCATTGCTGAAGTACGTTTAGCTTGAGTAAAACCCTTTTCATCTCGATAAAGCACCCAAACTTCCTCTGGTTTTAAACCATCTACAAAAAAGGGAGAATGAGTTCAGGGTAATCGCACGTCGTTTTGTATAAAATGTAACAGACAGAGGTGACTGAATGTCGTGCCTAGCAGGGCGAACTGATATAAGTTAATCTGAGAGGAAGTAAAAAGTTACATA
>JAADBR010000070.1 GCA_009995705.1 Microcystis aeruginosa W13-11 | reverse complement strand
GTTTTGGCTGCCGAAAAAGTTCTGCAAAAAAAATCGGGAAGACCAAGTAAATTAAGTCTAGAAGACCAAATCTTGATGACCTTAGAGTATTTGCGGGAATATAGTACTTATTTCCATCTCGCAATTAATTGGGAGATTAATGAGACAACAGCCCTACGAATCACTAGAAAGGTAGAAAATATTCTGCTCAAATCTGGATTGTTTAATCTGCCCGGGAAAAAGACAGTTCACCATGGGAATATTGACCTAGAGGTAGTGGTAGTAGATGTGGCAGAGCATGAGATAGAAAGACCTCAAAAAAAGCAGAAAGATTACTATAGCGGGAAACAAGGCTATCATACAATAAAATCGCAAGTTCTTGCGGCTCAAAAAACAGGAATGATAATCTGTACCGCTCATGGAAAGGGAAGAATACATGACTTTAATCTTTGGAAAAATAGTCAAATTGGGATCGAATCGATAAAAGTATTGAATGTTTAGCAGATAAGGGCTATCAAGGAATTCAAAAGCTGCACAAAAATAGTAGAATTCCTAACAAAAAAAAGAAAAATCAATAATTAAGTTTAGAAGAAAAAGAATTTAATCACCAGTTATCAAAAGAAAGAATTGTTATCGAACATATTCACAGAAGTCTGAAGAGATTGAGAATTTTATCATCAAGATATAGGAATCGGAGACGACGTTTTGGTCTGAGATTTAATTTAATCGCTGGCATTTACAACTACGAACTTGCTTTAGGCTATCATCAAGTAGCTGAATAAGACTTTTGCAGGAGGTCTAAGGAAACCCAACATAGACCCAAGGAAACCCCCATAAAAAGCCATGAGAGGAGGGGAGAGCCGATTCGGACGGATTTAGGTGTTGGGTGTTGGGTTTCGCTCTCCCCTAAAATTGAGAGGTCTTCTTTAACCCATTGATTCACTCAACCCAAGAAAAAGGACTAGACTCTGTTGTATTCATCGCGTTTTATTAGCGGTAAGCTTGACTGCGATGTTCAATGAGTAAGACAATAACTTGAGATTGACTATCATCAAAGATATAAATAACCCGATAGTCTCCGACTCGGAAGCGATACTTCCCAGCAAATTCTCCCTTTAATGCTTTAATTTGAGGGTGATTTTTGGGCGTTTCTTGAAGAATCTTTAAACACTTAGCAATCCTCTTTCTCAAGACTGAATCAGCTTCAGAATAAACTTTATTAGCTTTAGCTGTTAAACAGACTTTATAAATCATCTAAGTTTTTCCAATCAATGAGACGACCTGATTGTAAATCCATTTCAGCTTCTTTTAATTGTTCTATGATATTGGGAATTTCTCTAATTTCTTGGGTTGCTTGCTCACTCTCTTTATCTGATAAATAAGCAGCAAATTCTAGAATAGTCTTTAAATTTTCTAATGATAAGGTTTGGAGATATTCTTGAATTTTTTGCGGCATTAAATCAATCTGTGTTAATGTTTCAGAATCTAAAAAATCTTCTGAGGTCGATAGATTTATTTGAACGTCAGTAATAGTCATAGTCTGATAAATTGCTCCTTTTAAGTTGATTATATATATCTTAGCGAATTTTTTAAGTTAGGGCTTGCTACCTTGGAAGCTAATCTGGGAATTGATGACCATCGGCGATTCGCGTCTGGAGAGGTAACGCTTCTCCCTCTACATTTATACTACCCCAGGAGAGTCCTCCCACAGAATCAATACCACTTATGATAAATTCTATCCAGAAATAGAACAATATGTTTCACAGCAAGTTGACGAGATATTAAAATATGAACGCGGGATTGACTCATTAGAATTTCAATTATACTACAGTTGGTCAAATTTCCCAAGAGACTATACCGATAGCCGCACAGGGAAAAAATATTTTCTAGATGAAGAAGCTGGTAAATTTTTTTATGAAAAGCTAAAAGGAAAGTTCAAGGATAGACTGGGTGGACAGGGTTTTCTTCATGGTATTGATGTCGTGGCAAACATCTTCTCTCTTTCCCCTGAAATCGCGGAAAGCAAGAGGAAGGAAATAGCTGACATAGAAAGCTTTAATAGAGGAGTCTCCATCGGAGACTCTTATACTGAAAACATCGCACACTAGCCTCGCCTGTAGCGACTGTCTTGATTGTCAAGGGGTAACTCAAAAAAATCAAGGAGCTGCTGTCGAACCTAAAATCTCAAGCCGGAAAAAAGCGCAGCAAAAGGTAAGCTGCTCAGGTTAAACCCAAGCAAGCGCAACCCTTGATTAGAGATAACTGTGAATCTCTAGGAACAAGGTTGTAATACTAAATCCAGTTATTAAAAACTGATTATCTATTCCCTCTTTTGCCTCTTGCCTCTTGCCTTTTGCCTGTCCTGATATGTATGTAGCCTATACTCAACGGATTTAGTATAAATTGTCAGGAAGCTGCCAAGGCGGCGTTGTCAAATTGAAAGATGATCCGAATCAGCTTGGAACTGAAATTACTTTGATGGTAAGGATTGCATTGCATCTTTTATATTCTGATCTGACAACGTCATAACCGAAGCCGCAGCCCAAGTCAAGGGTTCACTCCTTTTTTTTGAGCAGTTTTCCAAGAAAAAAATCAAAGAGGCAGCTGGAGATATTCGGTTTTTCTTCACTTTTTGGGCGAAAAAAACCCTTTTAGGATGCCTATAATAGGAGATAGAAAGGGTTAAAAACTTAAAAAAATGGCGGAGAGAGTCCAGAAAATCCTTGCCCAGTGGGGGATTGCCTCCCGAAGAAGGGCGGAGGAGATGATTGTGGCCAGACGAGTGAGACGAAATGGCGAAATCGTGCAGTTAGGAGAAAAAGCTGACCCCGAAAAAGATCACCTAGAGATAGACGGAAAAAAAATTGAACCGGCCAATCGTCCCCAAAGATTGTATATACTGATCAACAAACCCATTGGTGTGGTTTCTACCTGTAAGGATCCGCAAAGCCGGCCGACGGTAATTGACCTTTTGCCCGACTCCCTCGCCAGCGAGACGGGGTTACATCCCGTAGGCAGGTTGGACATTAACACCACTGGGGCCTTACTCCTCACCAACGACGGTCAACTCACCCTCACCCTCACCCATCCCCGTTATCATTTGCCCAAAACCTATCGGGTTTGGCTAGATGGTGCGATTGATCGACTTGCTCTCCAGCGTTGGCGAGAAGGTATCCTCTTAGAGGGAAAAAAGACCTTACCGGCACAGGTTGAGATTCTCAAGCAAACCGACCAAAAAACCCTACTAGAAGTTATTTTAGTGGAGGGAAGAAATCGGCAAATTCGCTGTGTAGCTGAAGAATTGGGTTATCACGTCCTGAAACTTCATCGCAGCGCTATCGGTCCTATTCAACTAAACTCCGGTAATAATTCCCCCTTACCCTTGGGTGATTACCGTTTTTTAACCCTTGATGAACTGAAATATTTAAAAAACCAGATTAATTAAGCTGAAAGTCAGCCCTTAATAGCGATATGTTTCGCCTTCTCCAATCACAACTCGACCCCCAGCATAAACAGCGCACCAAATTACTGGAAATCGGCGTTTATTTGCAAAAAAATCGCCTAGAACAGTCCCTTTCCCTCGAGGAAATTGCCCAGAAAACCTTGATCCCGCGCCATCGCCTAGAAGCGCTGGAAGCGGGGGATTTGGAGTCATTGCCCGAACCGATTTATATTCGTTGGTTAATCAAACAATTTGCCGATAGTCTGTCCCTGGATAGTGAGACGGTTAGCCGACGTTTTCCCACCAAGGTAAATAACTTTTTCAGGGGAACAAAACTGTCTTTATCGCTGCCGAGTCTTCAAATTCGCCCGATTCATCTCTATTTTCTCTATTTAATCTTAGTTATTGGTTCCGTACAAACCCTATCCCACGTCCTGCAAAAATCGGTACTGCAATCGAATCGCTTACCGCCGCCTTCCTTGCCACAAGAGCAAATTGTCCAACCGAAAAGCAATCCCCTTCAACCAGTAGCCAACAAAACCGGCAATAATCAGCAGCTGGTGGTGGAGGTAAAACTGGAAGATGACTGCTGGCTGCGGGTGGTGGTGGATGGTAAGACAGAATTTGAGGGTGTACTGCCCCAGGGAAGCCATCGCACTTGGCAAGCAAACCGAGAATTAACCGTGAGAGCGGGTAATGCCGGCGGGGTTTACGTTGCGGTTAATAATGCCAATGCTAAACAGCTGGGGCAACCGGGCAAAGTCGGGGAAGTCACCTACCGGGCAAATTGAGCTAATTTATGCAAAAGGTTTTTTCACCCCTTGATCGCCTTCAGGGAGGGTTAATCGGGGCATATATTGGGGAATCCTTGCATAATCAACCCCTAATACCAGCCTTTAACTATGAGGCTACACCGAGGACGACCCTGCTTTTGCAAGCTCTGCAATTTCAGGAAGATATCACAATTGCGATCGCAGCTAGGCAGCAGTCGGAATCGGCGTTATTATTTGTGCTGTTGCCGGAGATTTTAACCTGGCCTGACCATGGGGAACGTTGGCAAGCTAGATTAAATTTTTGGCTGAAAAAGGGCTTAATTTCCGAGTTAACCCGACAAGAAGCGATAGTTTGGGGAGAGGCGGTAGGTCTGTTATTAGAGGGAAAAAGGCCTTTAAATCAGTTAATCGGGCAATTACTAACTATTAACCCTAAGAATAAGCTATTAGAGCAGATTCAGTCAGCTTTAGGGCAAAATCATTCCTTAGAGTTCATTTTATCGGCTTGGGCGAAAGATGTCTCACCTTTAGGAATTGCGATTGCGGCTTCTCTCTATACCTTTCTGCAAACGAGCGAGGATTTCGCCGTGAGCGTGCGTCGTGCTAATTCTAGTCCCTATCAACAGCAATTAACCAGCACTTTAGCGGGAATTTGGGCGGGATTGTACAACGGTATCGAGGGGATTCCCCTAGCTTGGCGGCAAAATTTGCCGAAAGAGCCAGTTAAACAGCAATTAATCGATAAAGCTGGGGAAATCTATCGAATTTCCGTGGGCATATCTCCTCATCTTGTCCTATCTCCTCACACTGCCGTCGCTTACGGGGGAACAATCCAACCCCGTCCTAGCTTAAAATTGGTCTCTCAAGATAATAATTAGGGTTTGCTGAATAAATCTAGAAACCTTTTTGGACAATATCTTTAGGCTTTTTTGACCTCAAAAATTGCTGGTTCTTCGAGTAATCGGGGGAAAATTGGCTCTCTTATTCTTTGTCTAATCAGTTTAACTTATCAGGGATCAATCTTTGCGTCCTTTGTGTTTTTGTGGTTCGTTCCCCACCCCACCAACAAGCTTTTTCAGCAAACCCTACTTAGTTTGAAAGATATTTTGTACCATTTTTTTATCTAAACTGGCGGCAATTTTATCTAATTCTGTTGTAAGGATTCAGGTCATACAAACGCTGAAAGCCTTAATTTTCGTGCTTATTGAGAATAAAACTGTTAGTTTAGCGAGTTCTGAGATTTTAGAAGCCGCTCTGTGACTGCATTTGAGACACCTGAATCCTTACATTCTGTTATTTCCCCACTGTCTAAACTCCATCCTAAAGCGCCTAAATTATCCTCAGCTTGCCGAACATTTTTAGCTCCAGGTATAGGAATTGTTCCCTTACAGATACACCAATTTAAGGCAACTTGGCTAATAGTTTTATTTTTAGCTTGGGCGATAACTTCTAGGCAACTTATCAGAGGCGAAATAGCGGGAATTAATTGACCAAAAAGGAAACGACGTAATCCTGATGGTAAGTTTTTATTATCTCGATATTTCCCGGTTAATAACCCCAAAGCTAAGGGACTATAGGCAATAATTTTAATACCCAATGGCTCACATAATTCCTTTAATCCCAAGTGAGTGAGAGGATAGGTAGAAAGGAGAGAATACTGTACCTGTAAACTGGTAATAGGAATGCCGCGACTGGCAAACTTTTGATAGGCAGACTTCAATCTTTTCGGTCCAAAATTGGATAAACCAACCCCTTTAACTAACCCCTTTTCCAGACAATCCCCCAATCCGTCTAATAATCTTCCCTCCTGCCATGGCGCATAATTGCCGGTTGACCAGTGCATTTGCACTAAATCCACGGGGCGGCCTAATCTGGTTGCGGAAGCTTGACAAGCTTTCACCATGGCATGACGGGTTAAACGCCAAGGATAAGGGGCGAGTTTGGTGGCAATACGGATATGATCAGCGTTATAACCGCTATATTCCCCCGTAAAGCGTCCTAATAGCTTCTCACTCTGTCCGTTGAGTTTGCCTGTGCCGTAGGAGTCTCCTGTATCAAATAGGGTGACACCCCGCTCGACGCAGAGATTAAAAACCGCTTGTAACTGGCTATCCATACTCTCATCATAACCCCAGAGAAGACGATTTCCCCAGGCCCAAGTACCGCAGCCCATGGGGGGAAGGGATAGAGTTTGATGTGTGACTGTCAAGGGATTCATGGGTTAGTTTCTCTGGGGTTTTTTCTCAAGCTTTCAGCAAGATATTTTATACTAAATCTGGTTATTAAAGACTGATTATTTATTCCCCTTTTTGACTTTTGCATGAGGAGAAAACGGATTTCTCGAAGAAACCCGTTTTCTGTACTAAATCGACTTGGGTTTTTGTTTAACAAATAATCCCCGCAACCAATAGTAAAAACTATCGATATAAGTAAAGATTACCGGCACAACCACCAAAGTTAATAGGGTGGAAGTGGTAAAACCACCAATAACAGCAATTGCCATCGGTGCGCGAATTTCCCCATCTGCACCTAAAGCTAAAGCAATCGGTAACATCCCGGCAATTGTGGAAACGGAGGTCATAATAATTGGTCGTAAACGAGAGACTCCCGAATCAATCACCGCCTTAAATTGCGGTTTCCCTTCCTGAAGACCACTCAGGGCAAAATCTACTAACAGAATCGCATTTTTAGTAACTAATCCCATCAGTAAAACTATGCCAATCAAAGCGTATAAACCTAACTCTTTTTGGGTAATTAAAAGAGCTATTAAAGTACCACCAATCGATAAGGGAAGGGAAGTTAAAATCGCTAAGGGATAGAAAAAATTGTTATACAATAAGACCAGAATCCCATAGATAGAAATAATTGCTAAACTTAACGCTCCCAAAAAACGAGCGAAGATATCGCGCATAATACGAGCATCGCCAAAGGGTTCCTCTGTCACCTCTGGGGGTAAGTTTTTCATGATTGGCAAAGCGCGAATTTGTGTCACCGCACTTCCCAAAGAAACTCCCTCTAAATTAGCTCCAATATTAACCTGACGTTGACGGTTAAAGCGTTGAATTTCCGCAGGTCCACTACCTAAGCTAATTGTCGCCACCGAGTTAAGCGGTACTAACGTCCCATTACTGCTAGGAACGCGCAAATTTTGCAGAGTTTCTATCTCACTGCGTCCATCATTGGTAATTTTCACCCGGATGGGAATTTGTTGGTCAGCAAGGTTAAATTTAGCTAAATTAAACTCGTTATCGCCGATTAAAGCTAAAGATGCAGTACGGGCGATCGCTCTGACCGAGACTCCCTGATCAGCAGCCCGCACAGGATCCGGTTGAATAATGATCTCCGGTTTAACTAAACTTACCCCGGAACTTACCTCGACAAAACCGGGTAAAGCCCGCATTTGTCGCTCTAATTTTTGGGCAGTTTGGGTTAAAATATAGCCATTTTCACTTTTTAAGACAATAGCTACGTCTTTACTGCTTCCTGCTCCCCCCTGCGCTCGAAAAGTCACTCTAGCCCCCGGTATCTTCTGGAAATCCCGACGGGTTTGTTCCTCAAATTGCCGTTGAGTTAGCGATCGCTGTTCCTTCGGAACTAAATTAACATACATCAACCCCGTATTTACCCGTCCCGAATCTCCCGGAATAGCCAAAACATTAGCGACGGCGGGATTTTTTTGTAGTAAACTATTCACCTGATTAGCCACGGCAACGGTATCATTCAAAGTCGCACCGGGAGGCAATTCTAGACTGATGGTACTTAATCCAGTATCCCCGGAACTAAATAACCCTTTTGGAATCAAGGGAACTAACTGTAAACTGCCGATAAAAAAGGCGAAAGCCGCCAATAAAGTCAGGATTCGATGACGTAAAGCCCAGGTTAACAGACTTTTGTAGGGACGAAAACGGGGGCGCGAGGAGGGATTACTCTCACCGGTTTTCAGCTTTTTCGGCTGTAGAATATAGGCACTTAACATCGGGGTGACGGTGACAGCGATCAAACTGGAAAATAGGGTAGAAACCGCCACAGTAACGCCGAAAGGTTGAAAGAATTGCCCCGGCACACCACCCATAAAAGCAACCGGTAGGAATACCGCAATAATTGCCGCCGCACTGGCTAAAACAGCTAATCCAATCTCTTTTGAGGCATCAAAAGCCGCTTGCAGGGGTTTTTTACCCATAGCTAAATGTTGATCGATGTCCTCCACCATACACACCGCATCATCCACTAGATTACCCAAAGCCAAAGCTAAGGCCAGCAGGGTCATACCGTTAAGGGTATAATTTAGGGACTGCATCACCCAAAAAGTCGGAAAAATCGACAAAGGCAAGGCCAAACCCGTGATAATCGTGGCACGCCAATTGCCTAAAAATAGGCCCACCGTGATCACCGTCATTATACAACCAATCAGGAGATCACTAAGAAGGCTTTCGTAACTAGCACGAATTGAGTCAGCACGGGTAAAAATTAATTGAAATTTAATATCTTCGGGCAGTTTTTTCTTTAAATTCTCGATTTCTTGACGCACGGCTGTTTCTACCGTCACCAAGGTGCTGCCAGTCCCCCGTAAAATCGAAAAACCCACCACTGGCTGCCCATCTAAGAGGGCCATTTGTCGAGGATCACTGGAACTATCGCTAACTGTCCCTAAATTGCTTAAGGGAACCGTATCACCGTTAGGTAAAGAGATTTGATAATTTCTTAAATCTTCGATCGTTTCAGCACTACCGAGGGTGCGGACAGTTTGTTCACTACCACCGATTTCCGATCGCCCTCCGGGTAAATTAATATTAAAACTACGAATTTGGTCATTAACCGCCGTAGCCGTGATACCGTAGGCGATCAGACGACCGGGATCTAAATCCACACGCACTTCTCGATCAACTCCCCCAACCCGATCGACTCGTGCTACCCCCGGCACTCCCGTTAAAGCGCGGCCAATTTGACGATCAACTAGATCACTTAATTCGGCGATCGATCTTTTCGGGGAGGAGATGGTATAGTTCATCACCGCACCCCCGGCAAATTCTAAACGTTGGACAATTGGATCATTAGCATCCTGGGGTAAATCCTGCCGAATTTGCGCTATGGCATTGCGTACATCATTGGTAGCGCGATCGCTGTTAGTGCCAAGGATAAAGTTAACGGTGGTGCTGCTGCTGCCTTCGTTAATGGTAGAAGTAATTTGATCGATATTACCCAAAGCAGCCACCGCATCCTCGACTTTTTTGGTGACTTGGGTTTCCAATTCCTCTGGACCGGCACCGGGTTGATTAACGGTGATAATCACGGCCGGAATATCAATATTAGGAGAGCGATCGATCCCTAATCCTAGAAAGGCAATGTATCCCATTAAGGCCATAACCAGGGAGATCAGGATCGTCGGAATGGGATTTTTGATAGACCAATTAGAAATATTAAAAGCCATAATTTCAGTTATCAGTTATCAGTTATCAGATGGGATTTTTCAGTTATCAGCTTCTCAAGGCAAGAGGAAGAATCGGGCAATTCTCCTACCTAAAAATAAGGTTGTAAACTAAGGACATCAAAGCTTTTACTTTAATAAATTAGATTTTAGATTCGGACTTTGTTAAGTACCTAAGCAAAATTAATTACACATATCTAATCACCTCTTGCCTTTTGCCTTTCTTCACTAGGAAATTTATTTTGCATGACTACTTATCAGTTTTCAGTAATCAGATGTGAGTTTTCAGTTACTGGTTATCAGTTATCAACTGTTTACGCATTACTGATTACTGATTACTGATTACTGATCACTGATTGCTGTAATTTTGTCGCCATCACCGAGATAGGCTGCCCCTTTGACCACAATGCGATCGCCCGATTGTAAACCCGTAAGAATTTCCACGCGATTATTCGGCATAATTTGACCTAATTGCACAGTTTTGGCGGTAACAGTGTTATCAGGTCCCACTAAATAAACTAGAGCTTGATTATCTTTTTGGGGTAAAACTGCGGTCATGGGGACGGTTAAACTATTGCTAGTATTCGTTACGATCGCACCTCGTAAAAACATCCCCGGTTTTAATCCTGTATTGTCGGTTAAATCGACTTCCACTGTTGCTTGACGGGATGCCTCATCGACGACGGGATTAATTTCGCGCACCTGTCCCGATAGTTTCAGACTGCTATTAGCATCGGAAGTGATAGTAACGGGCGCTCCGACGCGGATTAAGGGCAATTGATTCTCAGGAACCCGTAATCTTAGCTCTAAACGCCCATTTTCGATGATTTTAAAGAGAGCATTTTGACCGTTGGTAGTATCCCCGATGCGGCCATTTCTTTCGGCAATTTTGCCACTGACCGGGGAAATCAGGAGCGTCTCCTTTAATTGGGCTTTAACAATGGCTAAACGGCTTTGAGCTTCCGCTAATTGGGCTGTAGCTTGGGCAATCACTTCGGGACGATTGCCCGCTTGCAATTGCGCTAGTTGCTGCTCTGCTTCTCCTAAACGAGATTGGGTCTGTTGTACGATCGCCGCTTTGTTTCTTTCTTCATTGAGGACCTCATCGAGACGATCCCGGGCGATCGCTCCTTCCGCTTCTAGACTTTGGTTCCTCTGGACGCGTTTTTTAGCCAAATCCCAATCCGATTGAGCTTGACTAATTTCGGCTTTTATGCGTTGAATAGTTTGTTTAGCTCTAGCGATCTCCTCTTTGCGGCTACCCGCTTGCAATTCTGCCAAACGCGATCGGGATTGAGCGACATTTGCCTGTGCTTGGGTTAATTGCGCTTGTAGGACGGTATCATCGAGACGAGCGAGAATTTGACCTTGACTAACGATATCACCCTCATCGACAAAGATTTCTTTGATTTGTAGTCCCGTCGCTTGGGAAAGAATCGGGATTAATTCGTAGGCTGCCACGCTTCCAGTCGCTTTCAGGGTGCGGGCCACGGCAGTGGATTCTACCCTAGTGGTAGTTACTGTTTGTGCTGGTGCTTCATTTGTTGCCGCTACGGGCTGAGTATTTCGGTTTTGGGCTGTTTGGGGTCGATTAGCGAAACGAGTCGCCCCCAGGGTCAATAAAACCCCCAATCCCACACCGATAAACAAACCCTTTCCTCCCGATAGCCAAGAGTTGGTTTTTGTCGGTTTTGGCGAGTATTCGGTTTCCTCTGGCTCAATTTCGGGATTAAATGCGATAATTTCGGGAACTAGCGAATTATCGGCTGAATGCTGGTTATTTTCTAGGGTATCTGGCCGCACGATCTGCCCTCTCGGTAGATTTTGGATAAAATGTTAAGTTTTGTATCCATTTATAATCTAACGGAAAAAGGTCACGGGTGGGGAAAGTGAGAAAGTGGACTTGCTGTGAAAATCCAAAATTATCGTGGTTGGTGAGGATTCAGTAGGCAGGAGGATTAAGAATGAGTAATAATCAATTAAATGGTTTATTTAGAGATTTTCTGCCCGTTAATCTGGCTCTCCCCTACTTGTAGTCATAAGAAAAAGTTATGAAAAAGTCAGAGATGCAAATTTTCCTAGCTCACGCTAGGGAGTATAAACCAGCAGTTTTGGCACTGTATAACCGCCTCAAGCAAGCGGGATAAGTAGTCGTGCAAAATTAATTTCCTAGTGAAGATAGGCAAGGGGCAAGAGGTGGTTAGATATGTGTAATTAATTTTGCCTAGGTACTTATAAACCTTGGTTGGATAAAAAAGACCCATAGACATCGAAAACAAAACACCCCAAGAGAGCGAGAGAGCAAAAACGAGGGAAATATTAAGAATTGTGTAAAAAGCTTGACAAATAGGCAAAAGTGCAGTGTGTGAAACCGATGACTAAGCCAACCGGTGGATAGGATGCACAATCAGTATTCAGATGTTGATTCGGTAAGACCGGCACTCAAATTAATAGGTGCAACCATAGAGAAAAGGTTATATAAATCTAACTAATCATTGACTTGAGTAATTGGTATTTTACAAATCGCTGAAAGCAAGTCACCATGAGAATTAAGCAAATGCAGTTCCGAATCAAATCCTGTGGGAGATAAAAATTATGGTTGCTTTAATCACCCCAAAACCCGCTAAAACCAGCCGTTTAACCACACAAATCCAAGAAATCGCCGAAAATACCTTTACCCTGCGCTGTTTGGATTGGGACCGCGATCGCTTTGATATCGAATTTGGTTTAGAAAACGGTACCACTTATAACTCTTTTGTTATTCAAGGGGAAAAAACGGCCCTCATTGATACATCTCACCGCAAATTTGATCGCCTTTATTTGGAGGAATTAACTAAACTAATCAACATCAATCATCTTGATTATTTAATTATCAGTCACACCGAACCCGACCACAGTGGTTTAGTCAAAGAAGTTTTAGAATTAGTCCCAGAAGTTACCGTGGTGGGGGCAAAAGTTGCCATGCAATTCCTCGAAAACATGGTACACAGACCCTTTAAACAGTTAATAGTTAAAAGTGGTGATACTTTAGATTTAGGTAATGGCCATGTCTTAGAATTTGTTGCGGCCCCTAATCTTCATTGGCCTGATACTATCTTCACTTTTGATGCTAAAACTGCCACCCTTTTTACCTGTGATGCTTTCGGAATGCACTTTTGTGATGATCAAACCTATGATCGAGAAAAAGAGCTGCTAGAAGGCGATTTTCAAACCTATTATGACTGTCTGATGCGACCGAATGCTCGTTCAGTTTTAGGGGCAATTAAAAGGATCGATAAATTTGAGATTAATCTCATTGCCACCGGTCACGGTCCCCTATTAAAACACCATATTTCTAATTGGGTAGGACGCTATCAAACTTGGAGTCAAGAACAAACTTCTGCTGATACTTTAGTAGCTGTATTTTTTACCCAAGATTATGGACAAAGCGAACATTTAGCTACTATGATCAGTCAGGGTTTGAATAAAAATGATGTGGTGACAGAATTAGTCGATATGAATAATGCTGATCCCCACGAAGTCAGGGAATTAATCAATCAATCTAAGGGAGTTATCATCGGAATGCCTCCCCAATCTTCCCCGATTAACCAGACGATTTTAAGCACGATTATTGCTGCAATTAATGGTAAACAAGCGGTGGGATTATTTGAGTCAGGAGGTGGGGAAGATGAACCAATTTTTCCCTTAAGAAATAAATTACAGGAGATCGGAGCGATCGAAGCTTTTCCTCCTCTTTTAGTTAAAGACAATTCCCATCAATCCCTCGATTTAATTGCCGATGAAGCAGGAACCGACCTCGGTCAATGGTTAAGCCGAGAAAAAACGATTAAACAAATTAAGTCGATTAACAACGACTTAGAAAAAGCTCTAGGACGTATTAGCACCGGATTGTACTTAATTACTTCCCAAAAAGCTGATTTATCTAGTGCCATGATTGCCTCTTGGGTGACACAAGCAAGTTTAAATCCTTTAGGTGTGGCGATTGCAGTGGCTAAAGATCGGGCAATGGTATCCTTTTTACAGCCTAGCGATACCTTTGTTTTAAACGTTTTAGCTGAGGATAATTATCAGAAATTAATGAAACATTTCCTCAAGCGTTTCTCTCCCGGTGCTAATCGTTTTGAAGGCATTAAAACCTATACTGCTAACAATGGATCACCAATTTTAGCCGATGCCTTAGCTTACATAGAATGTGAAGTCACCAGTCGTTTAGATTGCGGCGATCATTGGGTAGTTTATTGTACCGTTAATAGCGGACGAGTTGCCCGTTTAGATACCTTAACTGCTGTCCATCATCGCAAAGTTGGCAACCATTATTAACAGTTATCAGTTATCAGATTTAAGTTTTCAGTGGATAGTGTTAAGTAGGAATTTGCCGCTTTCTTTTCACTGATTACTGTTTACTGCTCACTGATAACTGAAACACCCAATTCTATCAATCTTAGGAGCAATAAAATGTACGAACCAATTAAAAAACCTTCCCCAATGATGGTGCGGGTAGTGCAAGTCTTAGAAATGATTCAAGATTTAATCGTCATTTCTCTCTGTATTGGTTTATTTAGCTTCATGGTGTTAGAAGTCAGAGAAATGTTTATGTCTCTGTTGCCACCGATTCAATTTCGGATTATTACCGCCGATATTTTATTCCTCTTAATTCTAGTAGAATTGTTCCGATTGTTAATTATTTATTTGCAAGAAAAACGAGTTTCTATCGGTGTTGCTGTGGAAGTTTCTATCGTCTCAGTTTTGCGAGAATTAATTGTCAGAGGAGTCCTAGAAACTAATTGGACACAAGTATTAGCCGCCTGTGCTTTTCTAATAGTTCTCGGCACATTAATGGTATTAAGAGTTTGGTTGCCTCCCACCTTTGAAGGTATCGATCCCGAACAAAAAGTTTCTGAGCGTTATCGTCAACATTTAGTTAAAGACTTAACTGAAATAAACAGCAAAACTTAATCAGTTATCAGTTATCAGTTAGAAGGGGATAGGTAAATGGGGAGATAGAGTAATTTCCACTAAAACCCTAAAACCTCACTCCCCCAACACCCCACTTCATAATTCATAATTCCCACATCCCACACCGAACAACTAATAACTAAATTAACAACTATGACCACTACTACCTTAATTCCCAATCCTGCTATTAATAATCGCCCCCGGGATGTTCAAACTGCCGAAATTGCCGATCAAACTTGGGTTTTTCGCTCGCGTACTTGGGACAGATTAAAATTTGAAATAGAATATGCTCGTCAACGGGGAACCACGGCTAATTCCTATCTTATCTCTGGCGATAAAACCGCCTTAATCGATCCTCCTGGAGAATCCTTCACCGAAATTTATTTAGAAGAAATTCGCCAATATGTCCCCTTACATCGTCTTGATTATCTAATTCTCAGTCACGTTAATCCTAACCGTATCGTCACTTTAAAGGCATTATTAGCCGAAACCCATCAAATCACCATCCTCTGTTCTAAAGCTGCCGTCAACACCCTGAAAAATGCCTTGCCTGATGCCCAAATTTTGGGCATACGAACCGATGAAATCCTTGATCTGGGGCAAGGTCATCAACTCAGTTTTATTAATGTTCCTACGCCGCGCTGGCCTGATGCAATCTGCACTTTTGACCAAAAAACCCAAATTTTATACAGCGATAAATTCTTTAGTGTGCATCTGTGCGGTGACGATATTTGGGATAAAAATTGGAAAGAATTAGACGCAGATCGTCGTTATTATTTTGATTGTCTCCATGCTGTGCAATCAAAACCAGTAGAAACAGCCCTCGACAAAATTAAAGAATTTCCCGCCCAATATTATGCACCCGCCCACGGTCTGATAATTCGTTATAGTCTTAGTCGTCTTGCCCACGACTATCGTTATTGGTGTCAAGAACAAAAAACTCGACCCCTACAAGTGGCCTTATTATATGCTTCTGCCTACGGAAATACTGCCACCCTGGCCCGCTCGATCGAACGAGGATTATTAGAAAATGATCTTGCCGTAGAATCGATAAATTGTGAATTTGCCACCCCCGCCGAGATTAGTCAAGCGATCGAAAATTGTGACGGATTTATTATCGGTTCTCCCACCTTAGCCGGTCATGCTCCTACCCAGATTCAAACCGCTTTAGGAATAGTTCTTTCCACGGCAGCAAAAACTAAATTGGCCGGAGTTTTTGGTTCCTACGGTTGGAGTGGGGAAGCTGTCGATTTAATTGAAACTAAACTCAAAGATGCCAATTATCGCCTCGGTTTTGAATCCTTGCGCGTGCGTTTTAACCCCACAGAAAGCAGTTTACAAGCGGGTTATTCAGCCGGAGAAACCTTCGCCCAGACCTTGAAAAAAAACAAAAAATTGCGGGTTCCCCAACAGGGAATGACCGAAGCACAAATCGATCGCACTGCCCAGGCCGTTGGTCGGATCGTCGGTTCCCTTTCTGTTCTCACCACTCGTCAGGGCGAGGATCATGCTGGTTTCCTGACCTCTTGGGTATCCCAAGCCAGTTTTAACCCCCCAGGGCTAATTATCGCCGTTGCTGACGAACAAGCCGCCGATCGCCTAATTAACTCTGGAACCGCCTTTACCTTGAATATTCTCAAGGAAGGGCGCAATCTACGTCGCCATTTTTCCAATTGCATCAAATCTGGCAGCGATGTCTTTACGGAATTAGAAACCCAAGTCGGGGAAAATGGCTGTCTGATTTTAAGCGAAAGTCTCGCCTATCTAGAGTGTGCGGTCAAAGAGCGACAACTCTGCGGCGATCGCTGGTTAGTCTATGCCACCGTCGAGCGGGGTCAAGTTTTGGATAGTAACGGTGTCACCGCCATCGGTCATCGTAAATCCGGTAGTCAATATTAAAACTGGACCAGGGGGGCAAAGTTCCTGACTTTCCCCGTGTAATCAGCCTAGATTTCTGGGAAACATAGGTTATGTTAGTATCCAAGGTTGTCCGACCGGGCTATTTTGTCTTTAGTTTCCCTATGAAAAAATTGTCGCTAGTCCTATCGGTGGGGAGTGTCGCTTTATTGTTGGTGGGATGTCCAGCTTCTGACCAAGCTAATCAATCCCCACCGCCCAACCAAGAAACCCCCACCCCCTCTCCCAGTCCCCCGGCTGCCCAACCTCCTGCCTTTAGCGATGCTGTGCAACCGGCTGCCGAACCGGCCACCCCAAGGATACCCGGATTGATTCCCGCCACCGATCCCGACCAAAAACGGGCAGAAATTAATCGCGGTCGCAGGGATCCCTTTGCCCCCTTTCCCGTACAACCAAATATTACAATCACAGTGGCGGAAGAACCCCCGGCTGGGACTTCATCAACTACCACAGCCGGACCCGCAGCAATGGGCAATCCTCCCACCCCCAGACGACCGATAGTGAAAAGGCCGCCACCACCACCGCAACCGACGGAAGCGGAAGAAGTGCAAGTATCGGGCATTCTCCGGTTGCCCACCACTCCTATGGCGATCGTGAAAGCCCCCGGAGAAGCCACAGAACGTCGAGTTATCCCCGGTTCTACCCTCTCTAATGGTTTAATTTTAGTTAAAGCGATCAATACTAATCCCGATAACCCCTCTATTGTCCTAGAACAATACGGTCGAACTATTACCCGTCGTTTAGGGGATGGTGTCCCCGAACCGGCCGCACCGCAAGCCTCGATCAGCTATAATATTCCTGAATCAGGAGAATAAAACCCGTGCGATCGATTGCTATTCAACAAAAACAAACGATTATTTATCCCCAAATGCCGTTGGCTATCTATCGAGAATTAGCCAGCCATTTACAACAGGTTCAGGGTGTGGAAACCCATCTCACTCCCCAGCAGTTCCGACAATTCGATTATCACCAAAGTCAGATCGGTAGTCTAGAAATTAACTATACCGAGACTTTTCAAGAAAGCGATCGCGCTTTGGTCACGACAATTCTCGATTATTATGCCCAACGTCACGGCTCCTATCAGCTTTCCTAAGCTTTCTCTCCTCACCTTTGCCCCGATTACCGACCTTCTTCTTAAAAACTAAAGGTATTTTATAGGATTTATTTTAATGCTGGGGATGATGCCAGATGTCGTCATACTTCATCTAAACTTAAGTAGGGTTTGCGGCAAAAAGTACGGGCGAAGCATTCGGGCAATAACCTATCGGTGAAACCGTAGATTTTCTATCCGAATGCTTCGCCCCTACAGGACGCGGGCCGATGAAGACCCAAGGTTTTGAAGCACGATTCTCTCAAAATCTTGCACCTGTTTCACGAGAAAAGCCATAAAACCCTTACCTTGCCTACATTTCACATTTATTCAGCAAGCCCTAAGTAGGTAGGTATTAAAAACAAACTTTCAGATGCCCCCCTTATTAAGGGTAGGGTTCATTCATGAATCAACCCCACCTTTTATAAAAATTAAAATCTTTCTGATTTTAAGCCACCGACGACCAGAGGTAATCACTGATAACCGAGAAGTAGATGGGTGCTAAAAATTGTCAGATACCCCCCTTATCAAGGGGGACAGGGGGGATCAAAGATAAAATCTATCTTCAATTTAATTGAAACCACTTACTTAACTGCTCACTGATAACTGCTCACTGATAACTGATAACTGAAATGACCCTACCCAATTCCCTAGAAGAAACAATCCTGCAAGCGAAAGCCGCCACCCAACTGGCTCTAGAATCTGGTGCTAGACGCATACAAGTGGAATTAGTTATCCCAGAAATTGCTCTACAAGCACAAGCTTTAGCCCTTGATTTTACCTCTATTTTTGACAGTTATGGTTCTGGTTTAAGGGTAATTTTTCCCGATACTGGGGCCGCCATGTTAGCTCGACGGGATTGGGGAGAAACAGTTTTTCAACTGGGAGATTTAGGTAGTCGTTTTATTCCCGTCGAAGACAAAATTAAGCCCGAAGATGAAGCTTTTTTAGTTGTTTGTCCCTCCTCGGTGGAGATTAATTCCGTAGAAAAACTCTGTTACCTTGCCGAAGAACGCCCCGTGGTTCTTCTGATTCCTCAATTAGAAGATGTATCGGTGGTGGGTATCGGTTACGCAGCCCGACAATTGCGAGAAAGATTTTTAAGTATCCTAGAAAGTTGTTATTATTTTCGTCCCTTGGAATCAGCGATCGTTTATCGTTCCTATCCTTCCTTGTGGCAAGTTTGGCTAGAAAAAGAAGACGGCTACGAGTTAATTTCTGAACAATCCACTAAACCCATGGGCGAAGCTTTAGAAAACTTGATTCTGAAAGCCTCTAGTAATAATCCTAAGGATAGTTCTAATCCTGCTAACAAAGCTAAAAAGTCCGGTTTATTTGCCACTATGGGACGCTTCTTAAAAGCATTGCAACAGTGACATACTGCCCCCCGTCAAGCTAGGCTGTGACGGGAGATTCTTGACCCATTGCTGTTAAAAATTCCTCGCTTCGACAGATTGACCTCGATTGCAACTTTTGTTCTTCTATTTTAACCGATCATTTGGCAATGCTATAATAAAATTAATCGGTAGTTTCCTAGAGGTAAACTTTTATGATCGTCAATAAGCGAGAACTCAAGCAAGCCTTAAATCGGGTGTACTTGAAAATCAAGCCTGATACTGAAATAATTCAGGTTTTTCAAGCTAATTTGACGCGATTGTTGGAGCAATGTGACAGCAAAAAGTCTGAAGAGTTTAATAAAAATTTGCTGATAGATTTTTTGAAAAATACCTATTATACTGATCGCTATTTTATCAATACAAAAGAGCGCATCGATCTGGTGATTCATAATAACCAGGATGTTAAAAGTCCAGTGGGGGTCATTCTTGAGACGAAGAAACCTACTCGGACAATAAATGCAGAAATGCCAAGACTGGATAATCTCAATACTAAGGCTTTTCAGCAGTTAGTTTTATATTTTCTCCGCGAAAGGGTGACGGATAAAAATCTTGAGATTAAACACTTGATCGTGACAAATATTTATGAGTGGTTTATTTTTGATGGGAAGATTTTTGAGGAGTTATTTTTTGCCAATAAGGCTCTAGTTAACCAGTTTTGCGATTTTGAAGAAGGGAGACTGAGTAGTACGAAAACGGATTTTTTCTATCAACAAATTGCCGAACCAGCGATCACTAAAGTTATTGAGCAAATTAAGTTTACTCATTTTGATCTGCGAGAACTGGAAAATTTAGATTTGCTGGATATTTACAAGATTCTTTCGCCAGAGCATTTACTTAAGTTACCTTTTGTTAATGATAGTAATACTTTAAATAAGCCTTTTTATAATGAGCTTTTGTATATTATTGGTTTGACGGAAGTTAAGGATAAAGGGAAGAAGTTAATCGGACGAATGAAAGAATGCGATCGCTGTGATGGTTCCCTGATTGAAAATGCGATTAGTCGGTTGGATAGTTTAGATAAAATTGCACAATTAAAAAATCCTGAAGAGTTTGGAACTACAGATGAGGAACGGCTTTTTAATGTGGCGTTGCGGTTATCAATTAATTGGATTAATCGGGTTTTGTTTCTCAAATTATTGGAAGCGCAGTTAATTAAATATCATCAAGGCGATCGAGATTTTGCCTTTCTCAATTTGGCGAAAGTTCCCAGTTATAATGATCTCGATAGTTTGTTTTTTGATGTGTTAGCCGGGGAGACAAATAAGCGCGAGGCTAAGGTTAAAACGACTTTTGCTCATGTACCTTATTTAAATAGTTCGTTATTTGTGCCAACGGAGACGGAAGATCAAACGATTGTCATTGGCAATTTGCAGGAGCGAACTTTACCCATTTTTGCAGGTACGGTGCTAAAAGATAATCAGGGTAATAAGCGAGTAGGTGAGTTGAATGCTTTAGCTTATTTGTTTGAGTTTTTGGATGCTTATAAATTTGATCGAGATGAGTTAGAAAATCCTCAAGAAGATAGCGAAAAGTTAATTAATGCTTCGGTGTTGGGGTTAATTTTTGAAAAGATTAATGGTTATAAGGACGGTTCTTTTTATACACCGAGTTTTATTACCATGTATATGTGTCGGGAAACGATACGACGAGCGATTGTACAGAAGTTTAATGAAGTAAAAGGCTGGAATTGTCAAACTTTAGATGATTTATATGAACGAATTGAGGATAAAAAAGAGGCGAATACTATTATTAATAGTCTTAAGATTTGTGATCCGGCGGTGGGTTCGGGACATTTTTTAGTTTCGGCTTTAAATGAGATAATCGCGATTAAGAGTGAGTTACGGGTTTTATTAGATAGTTCGGGTAAGTCGCTAAAAGATTATCGGGTGGAAGTGCGAAATGATAAGTTACTGGTTTACGATGATGAGGGGAATTTATTTGCTTATCATCCCCATAATAAAGAAAAGCAACGGGTACAACAAGCCTTATTTCATGAGAAACAAACGATTATTGAGGGGTGTTTATTTGGGGTGGATATTAACCCTAATTCGGTGACGATTTGTCGCTTGCGGTTATGGATTGAGCTTTTAAAGAATGCTTATTATCGAGAGGATGGCAACTTGGAAACTTTGCCAAATATTGATATTAATATCAAGTGTGGTAATTCTTTGATTAGTCGGTTTGGGTTGGATGTGGATGTTAAACAGGTTTTACAGAAGCAGAAGTTTAGTATTGAGCAATATCGCAATGCGGTACAGACTTATCGCAACGCGGAAAATAAGGAACAAAAGCGGCAGATGGAAACGCTGATTGATAAGATTAAGGCTGGTTTTAGTGCTAATTTATTAATTGGTGATCCTAAGAAGGTGAAGCTACGTCAATTACAAGGGGAGCTTTATAATCTGGAAAATCAGGGTTTATTGTTTGAGGAGACTAAGACGGAGCAAAAAGCGCGGGAGAAAAAAGTTACTAAGTTAAATAGTGAGATTGATAAGCTAACTGCTGAAATTGCAGATATTGAAAGCGGTAGGCTGTATGATAATGCTTTGGAATGGCGGTTTGAGTTTCCCGAAGTGTTAAATGATGACGGGGATTTTGTTGGGTTTGATGTGGTCATTGGGAATCCTCCTTGGGGAGTAAATCTTAATGAAACAGAAAAAAGAACTCTAAATGATCAGTTTTCTCCTATTGTTGCTAGTAAAACCAAGGATACATATTTATACTTCTTTATGGTTAGTAAAAACATAGTCAAAGAACAATCATTTATCTCTTTGATAATACCCAATACTTGGACTCTTATTAACAATGCAAAAGAATTTAGAAAGTTTTTATTAGAAAATAAAATATTAGAGATTGTTGATTATGGAGATGGTATCTTTGAAGAAGCTACTGTTGAAAGTTGCAGTATTATTTTGCAATTAATTGATGATAATAATACAAAGATTAAGACAACAAAATACTTAAAAGGAAAGAAAAAAACAAATCTAATCTCTAAAAAAATCTGGATAAATGATAAGTTTTGTAGAGTCATAATAGGATTTGACATAAAGGCAATTAATTTAATAAATAAAATTGAATTACAAGGAGTTTTATTTGAAGAATGCTGTGAAATCATCTGGGGAATAAAACCTTATCAAACTGGCTATGGCTCTCCAAAACAAACAAAAGAAATGATCAAAAATAGAATTTACCATTCTCACACTCCAATTGATGAAACTTGGAAGCCTTTACTTGTGGGAAGTAATATTAATAGTTATTCAATAGACACAAGAAATATTCAGTATATTAAGTATGGTAAAAACCTTATGTATTCATCTAGTCAGATCAAAATGGAGAGTCCTAAAATATTAATCAGACAGACCAGTGACAAAATAAGAGGTTGTTATGATGATGAGAAATTTTATTGTCAAAATTCTATCTTCATAATCACATCGCAGTCGATAAATTTAAAATATTTATTAGCTCTTCTAAATTCTAAATTACTCAATTTTTACTATATGAATAAAAATCCTCAAGAAGGCAAGATTTTTGCAGAAATAAAGCCCAGTGTTATTGAACAAATTCCTCTTGTAGTAGCCAATAATACAATTAATTGCAAATACATTGTTTTTCTAGTTGACAAAATTCTCACCGCAAAAAAAGACGATCCTACTGCTGACACAAGCGAATTAGAAAAGCAGATCGATCACTTAGTTTACAAACTCTATCAACTCACCTATAATGAGGTAAAAATCATTGATCCAGAATTTGAGCTTACAGAACAAGAATATCTGGACTTACCCTAATTTATTCTCCGTTTTGCCTCTTGCCTCGTCTTGCCCAAGCAATTTAAATGCTTGACAGCTTAATTTCCGGCCAACTAGCTACCACCGAGGCCAACTTATCCAAATCCCGACGATCTTCGATAAAGGGAAAAACGCCTAAAACTGGACAATTAGTCAAGGATTGAATTAAATCGATCGGTGTTAACTGCTCTATTTCCGTCTCCGTGCGCGGTTCGAGACAATTAAGGATAATTCCGCCCAAATTCACCTTTTTCTGCTCTGCTAGGGCAATATTAGCCACCGTTTGGGAAATCGCTCCCAATTTCACTGGCACCACTAAAAGGGTTTTTAACCGCCATTGAGCCGCTAAATCCGCCACAGTTAGCTCGTGGGTGACAGGACAACCCAAACCCCCTAAACCCTCAATTAAAACCAAATCTTGGCTTTTTTGTAGGTTTAGCAGAGCTTGCCACACCGTCCCTAAAGGAATATCTCGACCTTCCAAATCAGCAGCCACAGGAGGCGCTAAGGGAGCTTGATATTGCAGCGGTGTGATCATTTCTAATTGACCCTGAAATAAACCCTCATACCATTCTCGATCGCCTTGGCCCGTTTGCATTAATTTCATCAGCCCCACGGCCTTGGAGGGATAGTATTTTTGCCAATAAGCCACTAAAGCAGTGGTGACAACGGTTTTACCCGCATCGGTATCCGTAGCCGTAATCAAAAGACTATTCATAAACTCCCGGGCCAAGTTAAGATCAGGTAAAATCACCAATATTTATTATCTTATCCCCATCACCCCACTTCCCAGATATTGCATGGGTAAGATGCAAAAAGAAAAAAAACTGCTGCCAAAAAGGTGAAATAGAATACACTAAATGTATAAGGATATCAATTTTGCTATTTTTCCAGTTGCATACTAGGCAACAGAATTGCAATTGTCTCTCTCATTAGAAATTGGACGGTTTGCCCTGTGGTTTTATCACTTCCCAAGCCCAATGACTCTTTAACAACGGTTCCCCAGCGTTGTTCTGGTGCTTATGCCTTGATGGACAGTCTCAAACGTCATGGCGTTAAACACATCTTCGGTTATCCCGGCGGTGCGATCCTGCCCATCTATGACGAACTCTACCGCTTTGAAGAACGGGGAGAATTACAACATATCTTAGTGCGCCACGAACAAGCGGCCGCCCATGCCGCCGATGCCTACGCTAGGGCCACCGGCAAAGTGGGAGTCTGTTTCGGTACTTCCGGCCCCGGGGCGACCAATTTGGTGACAGGCATTGCTAACGCACACATGGACTCCATCCCGATGGTGATTATCACTGGTCAGGTGAGTCGGGCGGCCATCGGTTCCGATGCTTTCCAAGAAACCGATATTTATGGTATTACTCTCCCGATTGTTAAACATTCCTATGTGGCGAGAAATGCCCGCGAAGTAGCGAGAATCGTCGCTGAGTCCTTCCATATCGCCAGTACAGGACGACCGGGGCCAGTTTTAGTCGATATTCCCAAAGATGTCGGTTTAGAACCATGCGATTATGTCCCCGTCGAGCCGGGAGATGTGAAACTAACCGGCTATCGTCCCACGGTTAAGGGTAATCGCCGTCAAATCGAGGCCGCTTTACACCTCTTGGAAACCGCCGAAAAACCCTTACTTTACGTTGGCGGAGGTGCGATCTCAGCGAATGCCCACGCCCAAATTGCCGAGTTTGCCGAGCGTTTTCAGTTACCCGTCACCACCACGTTAATGGGTATCGGTGCTTTTGATGAACATCATCCCCTCTCGGTGGGAATGTTAGGAATGCACGGCACCGCCTACGCTAATTTTGCCGTGACCGAGTGTGATTTATTAATTGCAGTCGGCGCTCGTTTTGATGACAGAGTAACCGGGAAATTGGAAGAATTCGCCTCGAAAGCTAAGGTCATCCATGTGGACATCGACCCCGCCGAAGTGGGCAAAAATCGCGCCCCTGACGTGCCGATTGTCGGGGATGTGCGGGTAGTTTTAGAACAAATGCTCCATAAAGCCAGAGAATTTGATTATCCCACCAATCCCGATCGCAGCCAAGCCTGGTTAGCCAAGATCGAGCGCTGGCGGCAAGATTATCCCCTGCAAGTACCCCGACCGGAAGGCAGACTTTCCCCCCAAGAAGTAATCGTTGAGGTGGGTCGTCAAGCACCCCACGCCTACTATACCACCGATGTGGGCCAGCATCAGATGTGGGCGGCCCAATTCCTCAAAAATGGTCCCCGACGTTGGATTTCTAGCGCGGGATTGGGGACAATGGGTTTCGGTTTACCGGCTGCGATGGGGGTAAAGGTGGCCATTCCCGATGAGGAGGTCATCTGTATTAGTGGTGATGCCAGTTTCCAAATGAATCTACAGGAATTAGCCACCCTAGCCCAATTTAATATTCATGCCAAGACGATTATTATTAATAATGGTTGGCAGGGTATGGTACGTCAATGGCAAGAAGCTTTCTATGGGGAACGTTATTCTAATTCCAATATGGAAGTGGGAATGCCGGATGTGGAACTGTTAGCCCAAGCTTACGGCATCAAAGGGATTACTATTCGCCATCGAGAGGAATTAGCCGCAAAAATTGCCGAAATGTTGGCCCATGATGGTCCAGTTTTGGTCAATGCGATCGTAACTAAGGACGAAAATTGTTATCCCATGGTCGCCCCCGGTCAAAGTAATGCGCGTATGATTGGTTTACCGAAAATTGTCACCGAGGGTTGTGAAATACACAATTGTCCCAGTTGCGGTGCAGTTAACAGTTGGAATAATAAATTCTGTCCTGAATGTGGGGCGAAATTGTAACCAAAAATTGTTAATTAATTAACCAGCCTCCGTTAAGTATAACGGAGGTTTTTGGCTTTTTCTCTACTATGTGAACATCATAAGTAGGTAGGCGTTAAAAATTATCAGAAACCCCCCTTATCAAGGGAGGCAGGGGGGATCCGCACCCCCCTTATCAAGGTAGGGCTGTTTCATTCTCCCATCAGAATATCAAAAGTAAAAGCGATCACTATCAGGTAAAATGAAAAGTGACCGCCAACCTTTAAAATATATGTTGAGC
>JAADBR010000069.1 GCA_009995705.1 Microcystis aeruginosa W13-11 | reverse complement strand
ATTTCAGAAAAAGATTGCTAATTTATATTTTCTTGATCCTGCCTGTGGTTGCGGCAATTTTTTAATTATTACCTATCGGGAGTTACGAGATTTAGAGATTTTGGTATTACAGGAATTAAATAAAACGGGGCAGTTAGTAACAGATATTAGTGCCATTATTCAGGTAAATGTGAATCAGTTTGCGGGTATTGAATACGATGAGTTTGCGGTAAGAGTTGCTGAGGTGGCAATGTGGTTAATTGATCATCAGATGAATGTTAAAGTTAGTAATACTTTTGGTCAATATTTTGTGCGTTTACCATTAAAGAAAGCGGCAAAGATTGTTAATGGAAATGCTTTGCGGATTGATTGGGAGGAAATTATATCAAAAGAGAATCTCAATTTTATTTTAGGAAATCCTCCTTTTGTTGGTGCGATGATTATGAACGATGAGCAAAGGAATGATATGGCTTATGTTTTCGACGGTGAGAAAGGAATAGGCGTTTTAGATTATGTGTGTGCATGGTATATTAAGACTGCTCAAATAATTCAGGGCAATAGAATCAGGGTCGCTTTTGTTTCCACAAATTCTATATCTCAAGGTGAGCAAGTTGCCTTACTTTGGAATATTCTTTTTCAAAAATATCAGTTAAAAATTCATTTTGCCCATCGTACTTTTAAATGGAGTAATGAAGCAAAAGGAAACGCCGCAGTTCATTGTGTGATTATTGGCTTTGCAAGTTTTAATATAACAAATAAAATCCTATTTGATTATGAAGATATTCAAGGTGAATCATTAGTTGTTCAGTCGAATAATATTAATCCCTATTTGGTTGATGGAAGTGACATCATTATTAATAACCGAAGTTTTCCTTTATCTAATGTTCCATTAATGCGTTTTGGTAGTATGCCAAGAGATGGTGGTAATTTTATTTTTACAGAACCAGAAAAAGAAGAATTTTTAAAATTAGAGCCGAAGGCAGAAAAATTGATTAAACCTTATACAGGAGCGCAAGAATTTATTAATGGTTATAGTCGCTATTGTTTATGGTTAGTTGATATTTCTCCCAGGGAATTAAAGACATTACCAGAAGTCATAAAAAAAGTAGATAAGGTTAAAAATTTTAGATTAAAAAGCAAAGCTGCTTCTACTCGTAAATTTGCGGCGACACCTACTCTATTCTGTCAAATAGCACAACCCGAAACGAATTATTTACTTGTTCCCCGTGTTTCATCTGAAAGAAGAAAATATATTCCAATAGGTTTTATGAATAAAAATGTGATTGGTAATGATCAAGTTTTATTAATTCCTAATGCAAATCTATATTTATTCGGTATTCTTACTTCAGAAATGCACATGGCATGGGTTAAATATGTGTGTGGAAGATTAAAAAGCGATTATCGTTATTCAAAAGATATTGTTTATAATAACTACCCCTTTCCAGAAACTGCTACGGACAAACAAAAACAAACCGTTGAAACTTGCGCCCAAGCTGTGCTAGATACTAGGGTAAAATATCCTGATAGTAGCCTTGCGGATTTATACGATCCTTTAACCATGCCTCCCGACTTGCTCAAGGCTCACCAAAAACTTGACAAAGCCGTTGATTTGTGTTATCGTCCCCAACCCTTTACCAGTGAATTAAACCGTATTGAATACCTCTTTGAACTCTACGAAAAATTAACCGCTCTCCTACTCCCTACCAGCAAACAAAAACTCGCAAAAAGAAAAAATCCTCAATAACGAAGACAGGAGACAGGATTCAGGAGTCAGGAGACAGGAGATTATTTTTATTTATTCTCCCCATCACCCCACACCCCACACCCCACACCCCACCCATCCCCAATCCAGGCAATTCCGGAGATTATATAAAAAAACACCCAGAACAATCGAGGTAATGGACAATACTAAAGGTTGTGTAGGTCATCAGAAAAGCCCTTTCAGGGTAAAATACCATGAAACTAGCGTCACGAGTCAATCAAGTTACCCCCTCCCTTACCCTAGCTATCGACTCTCTGGCCAAGGAAATGAAGAGAAACGGCGAAGATGTCTGTAGTTTTAGCGCCGGGGAGCCAGATTTCGACACACCCACTCACATCAAAGCTGCCGCGAAAAAGGCCCTCGATGAGGGAAAAACTCGCTATGGACCGGCTGCCGGAGAACCGGGGTTAAGAAAAGCCATCGCCGAGAAATTGTTGCGGGATAATCAACTAGCATACAATGCTGATAATGTCATCGTTACCAATGGCGGTAAACAGTCTCTCTATAATCTAATCATGGCGTTAATTGAAGCCGGGGACGAAGTAATTATTCCCGCACCCTACTGGTTAAGTTATCCTGAAATGGTGACGTTAGCGGGGGGAACATCGGTTATAGTGAACACTAGCCTAGAGAATCAGTATAAAATCACTCCCGAACAGCTAGAAGCGGCAATTACACCGAAAACTAAGTTATTTGTCCTCAATTCTCCCTCTAATCCCACCGGCATTGTCTATACTCCTGAAGAAATCGCCGCTTTAGCAAAAATTGTGGTTGAAAAGGATATTTTAGTGGTTTCTGATGAAATTTACGAGAAAATCCTCTACGATGGCGCAATTCACCGCAGTATCGCTTCTTTTGGACCGGAAATCTTTCAGCGCAGTATTATTAGTAATGGTTTTGCTAAAGCTTTCTCGATGACGGGGTGGCGCGTCGGTTACATAGCAGGACCGGTGGAAATTGTCAAGGCCATGACTAAGATCCAAGGTCATAGTACCTCCAATGTCTGCACTTTTGCTCAGTACGGTGCGATCGCTGCTTTGGAGAGTCCCCAAGATTGCATCGAGGAAATGGTCAAAGCTTTTAGCGAGCGCCGACAGTATATTTTAGAACGAGTGCGAGGGATCCCCGGACTCGATTGTCCTACTCCCAATGGTGCTTTTTATGTGTTTATCGATATTAGTCAAACTGGTTTAAAATCCCGGGATTTTTGTCAGAAACTCCTCGAAACCCAAAAAGTGGCTGCTATCCCCGGTATTGCTTTTGGTGCTGATGATTGTATTCGTCTTTCCTATGCTACAGACCTAAAGACGATTGAAAAAGGATTCGATCGCATTGATCAGTTTATCGGCAGTTTGTAGGATGATTACTTTGTCTGTTAGGGTGAATTTTGTTCGCCCTTTTTTTTGGTTTTAACAGCCAACGAAGGACAAAAAAGATTAGGCAGTCAAAAATATATTTTAGATAGTTCCGATCATCAACGACTTTTTACCACTACTAAACCACCGATTAGAACACCTCCCTCGTCCCTAATTCAGAGAAATATCTTAGAACAACAAAAAAATAAATGTAATTTTTGTGGCTCAATTCTTAAAAAGAAAGAAAATATCAATCAAAATACCTATGCTAGGGAGCGAGTGCGTTTAGTTTGGGATCATCGGATTCCCGTAGAAAAAGGTGGAAATAGTGCCGATGACAATTTTCAAGCTCTCTGCTTCTATTGTAATAAATGCAAATGGCAAATCTGTAATCTTTGTAACTATGCTCCTGATAAATGTTCAGAATGTGTCTTAGCTTTTCCTGAAGTAACTAAGATTATTTTCCCCAGTCAAGAAAATATTGAAGACCGGCTAAATCGAGCTAATTAAGTGATTTAGTAATATTTATACCAATATGTTTAATGACTGGGGGACAGACAGCGTTAGAAAGTTGTTTAATAGCAGCGGTGCGAGAAACAGGAAAATAATAATCATCGGGAAATCCCATTAATCTTTTTATTTCTAAGAGACTTAAATGTCTTCTTTCCTTGCTATACACTGGAATCATGGCACCACCACCGCTAACACTAACCGCAAAAGTAGGAAAGGGTTTTTGGATAGAAATTGCTCGGATGCCACTAGATCTCATTTGATAAATACAATTATCATAATCTACATTAACACTTGCCCTTTCAATACTTATTCTTGTTTTTGGCAGTTGAAAAGATAATTGTTCGGCAGTAATTCTGCCAGCATAATAATCAATATACTGCTGCCATTTTTCCGATATGGGAATTGAATAATCCCCCGGAACAATAATTTTTTCAATACCTACTTCTGCATGGCAAGGTTGGGGAAATTGAAAGTTTTTAATTCCTAAATCCTTGCGAAAAGCCAATAAAAAAAAGCGAGGTCTTGATTGAGGAATTTGGAAATATTTACTATCGATAACTGCATAAAAAGCCAGATAATTTATTTCCTTTAACTGGATTAATATATCTTTTAATATCTGCCCTTTATTTAAGCGCAGGATATTACTAACATTTTCAAGAAAGATAACTTTAGGCTTTTTTTCATGGCAAATTCTGAGAATTTCCTGAATGGCTAGTCCGCGACTGTCTTGCCAACCTTTTTGTTGTCCTGCTCTGGAAAATGGCTGACAGGGAAATCCCCCACAAAAAACCTCAAAATCGGGAAGTAAGCTAGGAATTAAAGCTTCAACATCTTGCGGTTTCATGGATTCATGAAAATTGTGATTGTAGGTTTTCACACAATCTGGGTTATTTTCGTTGCTAAAAACACATTGCCAACCGATTTGTTCAAGACCGAGACGAAAGCCACCAATTCCCGCATAAAAATCGGCAAAAGTCAAGCGACTATGGGTAAAATTTTTGTTAGCTGGACGAATAGGTAACTCGTTCATAATGTTGATTGAATAACCGAGAGTCTTATCTATTTTCTCAGATATTATTGTACTAGATGCCCAGGGGGACAGATGGACAGACAGGGGGAGAATGTGATTAACTTTCCCTAGGGGCTTTTGTTAAGTTACATTAAGCCCTACAATAAAATTCCAGTGAGTTAGACGAAATTCGCTCGATCGCTCGGTTTTATCTGCTCCTAGCTGAGATAGAGAAAAGATAGCGCATCGACAAACAGAAAAATTGAGCTACTCAAGCCTTCGTCAATACTGCCCTGTTATCCATCTTGAGTTATAACCTAGTGTCCCAAACCCTACCTAAACCCACCCTAGAAAGAGAATTTTTGCCATTTACCCTACAGGATGTCCGTCTAGCTATCCCGGCCCGTTGCTTCCAATCAAGCGTTTTTCGCTCTTTAGCTTACTTTTTTTTTGATCTTGGCATTATTAGCCTACTTTACTGGATAACTTACCAGATTAATCAAGCATGGTTCTTCCCTCTTTTTTGGTTTATGCAGGGAACCATGTTTTGGGCCTTATTTGTCGTCGGTCACGATTGCGGTCACGGTTCCTTTTCCCGTTATCGTTGGTTAAATAACTTAATCGGTCATCTCAGTCATACTCCCATTCTCGTACCTTTCCACGGTTGGCGTATCAGTCATCGCACCCATCACGCTAATACCGGCAATATCGACACCGATGAAAGTTGGTATCCCGTCACGGAAACCCAGTATAACAACATGGCTTGGTACGAGAAATTAGCTCGTTTTCAGCTAATTTTATTTGTTTATCCCCTTTATCTTTTCCGTCGTTCCCCTAATAAACAGGGGTCCCATTTTATGCCCGAAAGCTCCCTCTTTCGCCCCTCAGAACGGTGGCAGGTACTGACTAGCACCGTTTGCTGTGCCTTTATGTTAGGTCTATTAATCGGGGTGGGTATTAGCCAAGGCTTTTGGTTTCTGTTTAACTACTACATCATGCCCTATATCGTCTTTGTGGTTTGGTTGGACTTGGTGACATTCCTACACCATACCGAAGATGATATTCCCTGGTATCGCGGTCAAGATTGGTACTTTCTCAAAGGGGCGCTTTCTAGCATCGATCGCAATTATGGCATCTTTAATCCCATCCATCACCAAATTGGTACCCACGTCGCTCATCACATTTTTATCACTATTCCCCACTATCATCTCCAAGAAGCAACCGAGGCTATCCGTCCCGTACTAGGAGACTATTATCGCGTCTCGAAAGAACCGATTTTCAAATCTCTCTGGCGGTCCTACCGCAATTGTCATTTTGTCAGTGACCAAGGCAGTAAGATTTTTTACCGCAAAAACTAATCCTGTCTTAGCTATCAAGAGGAAACGGCAGCAAAATCTGCCTCCTCCTCTCACACCGAGAATAGTTGCCAAAACTAGCGGTAAAGTCTTTGTCTTTATTTGATTCATTGGCAAGGAATTAAGCTGATGCAGTGAAATTGAACGACTTACAAAGGGAATGACATTGGCAGAATTGGCCAAGAATCAAACAAATATCCAAGCGGTTCTCTAGGATTTGATCATTTTGCTTTTCAACAGCTACTGGCAAGAGGATAGGCGTTGTCAGATGTAAAGATGAATCAAGCAAAAGTGTAGGGAACTGGAACATCCTTAAACTTAAGGTCATGAATTAGAAGCTTAAGGGAATTTTCTAATTTGCCGGCTCTCCCAGGTTTGGTGGGTAAAATGTATTCTAAGATACATTCCTCCTAGCGAGGGGGTGGAACGAACCACAAAGACACAAAGGACACAAAGATCGATCAATCCTATGTAAGTTAAACTTATCACACAGAACCTAGAAGAGCCATTTGCCTTCTCATCTCTTTATCTGACAACGCCTAGAACCAGCACAGGTTCGTCGAGTCCTACAGCTTGTAGCACCGTTATCTGTAAATATTCTCATTTTCAAGGTTTAATTGGGCAATAGCTCTATCAATTAAATCACAGCCCTAGGCTGGTTTTACGCAAGGAAACTCAACCCCTTCGTTTAACTGAATATATTCCGATATAATCAAAGACAGGTCATTGAACGTTGAGGAAATACCGTGAACATCAGCCTAGATTTGCCTTCAGAGCTAGAGAATGAGTTATCTACAAAATCCTCCTAAAACAGGGCTAGAGCTAGTTGCTTATTGGGAAAGCGTTGGGGTTATTGGCTCCCCACCTGATATTGCTTTTGGGCATAATGAACCCTTGGCACTTTCAACGTGAACCACTATCGAGTCATCCCGGGCTTGAGCATTGATTATGCTTGTGGAGTCCATCTGTTATCATCTTGGGTAGTTCTCTAAGGATTTAGTCCCTATGAAATGGCGAGTGATACTTGAACCCGATCCCGATACAAACGAATGGGCAATTTGGTGTCCGGAACTGCCCGGATGCACATCTGCCGGTATTACACAAGAGGAAGCTCTCAACAATATACAGGAGGCGATCGAGCTTTATTTACAACCTGATGCTATCGACCTTCTACCCGGAGCAGTAATCCGTGAGGTTATGGTGGGATGACTCGACTCAGGAGGTAGTAGAATAGTTCAATACCCGTAAAACATGAACAAAACATGACTACTCTGTTGCAAAAAGCATTCACAGAAATCCAGAAACTGCCAGAGTTTCTTCAAGATGAACTTGCTCAACAATTGCTGGAAGACATCGAAAGTGAATTAAAATGGCAGCAAAGCCTTTCCAACGAGGATCTGGAATTGGGAGCTTTAATAACAATGGCACAGGAAGCCCTTATAGAAGAACAAGAGGGGAGAACAGAAGATAAAGGCTTTGGGGAAGAATGAAGTCAGCCAGAACCAAGAGGTTTCGTCAACTTTTTCTAAGTTTGCCGCAAAGGGTACAAGAAACAGCCAAGAAAAATTACGAGATTTGGAAAGAAAATCCATTTCACCCCAGCCTAGAGTTCAAAGAGGTGAAACCAAGAGAAAAAATCTGGTCAGTCAGAGTCGGCATTGGATGGCGAGCATTAGGGATTAAAAAGTCAGACGAAGAAAAGATAGTTTGGTTCTGGGTTGGGTCGCACTCCGAGTATGACAAGATTCTGGGTAAGAATTAGGAGCGATCTAACTAATCACTGCACCCGACCGAGAGTTAGACTAATAATATCATTCAAGGTTGATGATAGCGGGTCAGTTCAAACGTTAGAAAGAATTTTGGAGGTAATCCAACGATAATTATGTTACTCAAAGTTTCACAATTAATTGTAATTAGTTTACTATGCTTAGTAGGCTGTTCTCAATCAGCTAGCAATGATAGTGGATCCGATCGGCCCAGCAACATAAGCACAGGAGAGATTGATGTGCATGGCTGTTGGCAAGGCTCTGTAGGTTCAGCCGATCCCAATGTAGGCTCCTCAGTCAAAGACACACACATTCTTGAACCAGGGGGAAATTACTCAGGAAACAGAGAAATATGGGGAGGACAAACTGGTCGCACGGTAACAAACTACAATGGAGAATGGGCTATTGACGACGGATATATCCTGATAAAAGACAATACAAGAGATGGAACCATAACACTTAAGGTAATATCTCAGTACGCACTGAGGTCGACTTCAGACACCATGTACTCAAGATGTTGAGTACAGCCTTCGCATCCGATCTTTTAGGGCGATTACCATTACTGTTAAGTGTAATCGCCCATCGCTCTAGACTGAGTTTCCTTGCGTCAACCCGCCCCCTTCCCTTAACTGAATATATTCCGATATAATCAAACCCAACAAAATTTTTAGATTTATTCAGCAACCCCTAAATATTCTCCTTTTCAAGGTTTAATTGGGCAATAGCTCCATCAATTAAATCATAGCCCTCCTCCAGGGATTCGATCCGCGAAAACCGATCGCGCCAAACCGCCGCACCGGTAAAATCCTGACAATACCAAGCCAGATGTTTCCGCGCTTGCCAGATACCGCGTTGTCCCTTGTATAGCCATAGCCCCTGTAAATGCTCTTTAGCTAGGCTTAACAGGTCAATAGAGGTGGGTTTCGGCAACTTTTTGCCGGTTTTGAGGTAATAATCAATTTCCCCCACCAAATAGGGATAACCGAGGGTTCCCCGCGAACACATCACCCCATCGGCCTGGGTAAATTCCAAACAATTAATCGCCGTTTCCACAGAAACAATATCACCATTAGCAATGACAGGAATCGATAAAACCTCCTTCACCCGTTTAATCCATTGCCAATCGGCCGGCCCATGATAACCCTGTTCCCTAGTGCGTGCGTGCAGGGTCAACATTTGCGCTCCCGCATCTTCCAAACGACGGGCAAAATCGATAATATTAATCTCTTGGGCGTTCCATCCCAAGCGAGTTTTCACCGTTACTGGCACCGATACCGCTCTCACCACTTCCCTAACAATTTGCTCGGCAATTTCTGGCTGTCGTAAAAGGGAAGAACCGCCGCCTTTTTTAGTAATTTTATTAACAGGACAACCCATATTAATATCGATGGTCATTGCTCCTTCTTTAACCGCTTTTTCCGCCGCCACAGCCATAAAATCGGGGCGGCAATCAAATAACTGCATACTAATTGGTTGTTCTTTGTCCCCGATAACCATTAATTGCGGTAACTCTTGCAGCTGGGAGATTTCTGTCGCATTAACCATCTCCGTATAGAGCATCGAATCAGGAGCAAAGCGTCTCACCAAGCGCCGAAAAACTAAATCGGTGACACCGGATAAAGGGGATTGCAAGACGCGGCTATGCACTGCTAAGTTACCGATTTTGAGAGGGGATGAGTAGATAGCCATAGAACCAGTTAGAAAATCAACAGCCAACACCAGCAAACCGAACAATTAGGGGATTGTTCCGTCACTGTTAACATTTTGCCACCCCCTAATATATGCTTAACCGTCAACTTCTAGCCTAAAACTACCTGTATGATGATTGGAGAGGATAAAATCTTATCTCTCCTAAACGAGTAATTAAACAAAAATTTCGCTTTTTTTTATGGATAATCTGCAACTCTGGCAACGTTACCAAGATTGGTTATACTATCACCCTAACCTAGAACTTTATCTCGATGTCAGTCGGATTCCCTTCGATGAGGCTTTTCTCAAAGGTCTAGAAGCAAAATTTGAGCGTGCTTTCCAAGATATGGCAGCCTTAGAACGGGGTGCGATCGCCAATCCCGACGAACAGCGTATGGTCGGCCACTACTGGCTGCGCGCTCCTGAACTCGCTCCTAACCAGGAACTGCGGGACGAAATCACCGAACCCTTGGCACAGATCAAAGAATTTGTCAAGAAAATTCACTCCGGAGCAATTAAGCCGCCCAATCGGTCAAAATTCACCCATATTCTCTGTGTAGGCATCGGGGGGTCTGCTTTGGGTCCCCAATTCGTCGGTTCGGCTCTCTCCCCCCTTAATCCCCCCTTAGAGATTGCTTTTATTGATAATACCGACCCCAAAGGCATCGATCGCACCTTAGCCCATTTACCCCTAGCTACCACCCTCGTTATCGTCACCAGTAAATCCGGCGACACTCCCGAAGCGAGAAACGGAATGTTAGAAGTCCGCAACGCTTACGAAAAACTAGATTTAGACTTTCCCCAACACGCAGTCGCCGTCACCATGCCTGGTAGCCGACTGGACAAATACGCCCAAGATTGGCTAACTCGTTTCCCCATGCAGGATTGGGTCGGTGGTCGTACATCAGAACTATCCGCCGTCGGTCTTCTCCCGGCCGCTTTACAGAGTATCGACATTAATGAAATGTTAGCCGGGGCCAAAGAAATGGACATCGCCACCCGCGTCCATAACCTGAAAAAAAATCCTAGTGCCCTACTGGCTCTAGCTTGGTATCATGAGGGCAAGGGCAAGGGAGAGAAAGATATGGTGATTCTGCCCTACAAAGACAGTCTCTATCTCTTTAGCCGCTATCTGCAACAATTGGTCATGGAGTCCCTGGGCAAAGAAAAAGACCTCGATGGTAAGACGGTGTACCAAGGGATCGCAGTCTATGGTAACAAAGGTTCCACGGACCAACACGCCTACGTTCAACAATTACGCGAAGGTGTACCCAATTTCTTCGCCACTTTTATTGAAGTATTAAAAGACCGACAAGGAGATTCCATGGAAGTGGAAACCGGCTCCACTGCTGGCGATTTCCTCTCAGGATTACTGCAAGGTACTCGACAAGCTTTATACGAAAATAGTCGTCACTCTATCACTATCACGATCCCAGAGGTTACTCCCCGTCAGGTGGGGGCTTTAATCGCCCTCTACGAAAGGGCCGTTAGTTTCTATGCTAGTTTAGTTAATATTAACGCCTACCATCAACCCGGGGTAGAAGCAGGGAAAAAAGCCGCCGCTTCTATTCTGGATTTACAAAGAAAAATCGTGCAAGTTGTTCGGGAAACGGGGACTTCTCTCTACCTAGACACCCTAGCGGCCAAAATCGGCGCTAGTGACCAAGTTGAAGCTATCTATAAAATTGTCCGTCATCTCCACGCTAATCGGCGCAGTTTAACTATTACTGGCGATTTAAGTAAACCGGAAACGCTCCAAATCTCTGCACGCTAATCAGTTATCAGTTATCAGTTATCAGATGTAAGTTTTAAGTTAGTTAGTTATCTTTATCCCTGTTTACTGATCACTGTTTACTGTTTACTAATCACTGAATATAACTAACCATGGAAATGCTCGAAAACCTGAAAATGGCTTTTTCCGCTTTGATGGCCAATAAACTGCGTAGTGGTCTGACTATGCTGGGAATTGCTATCGGTAACGCCTCCGTTATTGCCCTAGTGGGAGTGGGTGAAGGAGCGCAAAAAGTAGCCCTAGAGCAGTTTGAAGCCCTCGGTCCGAATGTTTTATTTGTTTCGACTTCCTCACGTAATGTCCGGCGGACAATTCCTAATCCCCGGCCCCTCACCTACGAAGATGCCCAAGCGATCGCATCTCAAGTTCCCGCCGTTGCCGCCATTTCTCCCGAATTGAGCGGGAAAACAATCTTATCCCTCGGTAATAGAACCAGTAATAGCCACCTAATCGGGGTGGGAGCCGAGTACCTAAACGTGCGTAACCGTCAACTATCTAAAGGTAGATTTATTATGGAATCTGACCTGAAACGGGATAATCGGGTGATTGTCTTGGGATCGGAATTAGCCAAAAATCTCTTTGGTAATCGCAATCCCGTGGGCGAAAATCTTCGCATCGGCAATCTTAGTTTTCAAGTCATTGGAATTTTACAGGCGAAAGGCTCCTTATTTGAGGCTAATCAGGATGATCGAGCCTTAATTCCCCTAACTACCATGTCTAATCAGGTTCAAGGCCGCAGATCTATCTTTGGCATTCCCCTAACTCATATTTCTGTCTTGGCCAAAAACTCCGGCCAAATTAAAGCCGCCCAGTTTCAGATTAGCAACCTGCTGCAAATGCGTCATCAGGTCAGCGACGAGAATTATGTGCAGATTTTCCCCCAAACCGCAGTCTTAGAAATGGCCAAAGAAACTAACGACAGTTTAACTAGAATGTTAGCCTCGATCGCTAGTATTTCCCTTTTTGTCGGGGGAATCGGTGTCATGAATATTATGCTCGTGTCAGTCACGGAGAGAACCCAAGAAATCGGGTTAAGAAAGGCTTTAGGAGCGAAAGAAGGGGATATAAAAGGTCAATTTCTGATTGAATCGGTGATCTTAGCCACCACTGGCGGAACTATCGGCATTTTTGTCGGCATTCAAGGAATGTATCTAGCGGGAATTTTTGCCGCTTTAACCACCAGTGTCTCAATCCCTGCGATAATTCTCGCTTTAGGAGTTTCCAGTGCCATCGGTCTGATTTTCGGTGTTGTTCCCGCTCATCGTGCTGCTAAATTAGACCCAATCGTTGCTTTGAGAAGATTATAGTTGCCGAAACTATCGAATCTATCCTACTCGAGTCTGACCAAGACAAAGAAGTGAAACTTGCCATTAGGCAGCAATTTCTTGACTCTCTAAGACGGACTGAAAAGGGAGAAAGGGGGATTTCAGCTTTGCCAATTTTAGTCCTCAAGCTTTCAGTGCTAATTTGACTGGTCTTTTCCAGCTTCGAGTCGATGACTATAGAGTTATAGTCATTTCAATTAAAATTGAGAATATCAATCCCAGAGTTTTTAAGGATTTTGTCGGTCTAGAGTGTATCAGACTTATCTGAAATGACTATACTCGCTAAGACTGCAAGGGAGCGCCAGAGCTGTGGAGCAGGGAGAGGCAGTTTGAGCATTTGTACTAAAATTTTCAATACGCAGTTTAAATTCAGTACAGCTTATCCATCTGGCACAGACAACTCCTGATTGGATAAGCCTTCCCACTTAGAATATCTACCAGACTAAGCCTGAATCCGCCGTAATTTCCCTGTTACTATCATTTTTATCTAGACGACGGCTGACCGCTTCAAGATCACTGATCACCAAAATCACCGCGACGTTGGATCAGGTCTGAGGGGCTAAGATTGGAGACGAAATTGCGAAAAGCTTGACGTTCCTCTTCATCCGCATCACGATCGACAGGAATAGAAGCAGAAGCGATCACTTCTTCCATTACCCAGATAGGACTGTTGGTACGCAGGGCAATAGCGATCGCATCACTGGGACGACAATCGATTTCTTTTTTGACTTCGCCGCGCTGGAGACAGAGAACAGCATAAAAAGTATTGTCTTGGAGAGAATGGATGATAATCTTTCCTAAATCCATGTCCCAAGCTTTAAAAATATTAACGATCAAATCGTGGGTAAGAGGACGAGGGGGTCTTTGTTGTTCGAGGATGGTGATAATGGCCTTAGCCTGATCTTGTCCGATGTAGATAGGTAGGGCGCGACGCTCGGAACCATCCTTCAGCAGTACAATGGGACTGCGAGTGATAGCGTCTAGGGCAATTCCAGCGACTTTCATTTCGATCATGACTAATGGCTTCTCCAAGATAGAGATTCAGCTAGGGAAGGAGTGGGAAAGCAACCTGAATAATATAGTTCTTAGTTACACTCACAGTATGCCCTAAGATGACGGAGATTAGCCTCATCTTTAATGAAAAAAATACATCAGCTGCCGTCAGGAGATAGGAGGTAGGAGGCAGGAGATTATTTTTATTTATTCTCCCCACACCCCACACCCCCACACCCCCACTTTGCCACTTCCCAACTAAATTACTTAATTTGTGCTATGATAATAGTTTTGGGATAAATTTGAATAGGAGCAGACTGTTTGTATGTCTCGTTATAGAGGACCGCGCTTGCGCGTTGTGCGTCGTTTAGGGGAATTACCAGGCTTAACCCGTAAAAATGCCCGTCGTGCCTATGCACCAGGGCAACATGGCCAGGCCCGCAAAAAACGTTCAGAATATGCCATTCGTCTAGAAGAAAAACAAAAACTGCGTTTTAACTACGGTGTCAGCGAAAAACAATTAGTTCGCTATGTCCGCAAAGCTCGCCGGGCTACCGGTTCCACTGGTCAGGTGCTGCTGCAACTCTTAGAAATGCGTCTGGATAATACCGTTTTCCGTCTCGGTATGGCCGGGACAATTCCGGGGGCGCGACAATTAGTCAATCATGGTCACGTCACCGTTAACGGTAGAGTTGTGGATATTGCCAGTTATCAGTGCCGTCCGGGTGATGTGATTGGAGTCAGAAATCAAGAGCGTTCCCAAGATCTAGTCAAAAGAAATATGGAATACCCCGGTTTAGCCAATCTGCCGAGTCATTTGGAATTTGACAAAAACACCCTCGTGGGCAAAGTGAATGGCGTTGTGGAAAGAGAATGGATTGCCCTCTCGATTAATGAACTGTTAGTAGTGGAATACTACTCTCGGAAAGTCTAGGAAAAAAGCCTTTTCCAGACACCTTGAGGACGCAATTGGCAGCGTCCTTATTTTATTGGTTAAATTTAGTATTTTTTGATTGTACATGGGGCTGGCTAACATCCGACTGCGAATGGCAGAACCTCAACCGGTTCCCCCTACTGATACCTCCCCTGAACAGTTACGTCCTTTTACCCAAGAAGAGGTTTTAAATTGGGATTATTTTCCTGAAAATAGCTTTTGAACAATAGCAGTTTTATGATAAAATTGCCCTGCTGTCAAGACTGCTTTTTTTCTTGCCAAATAGCTAGGGCCATTTGATGAACAAATCGCCAAGGTAGATGATGCTGACGGGCAATTGCGGCACAATCTTCGTATTCTGGTTGTACAGTAATCGGTTGATTAATTGACTCTTTGTAGGCAACTTTTAGCCGAATTTGACCATAGACAGTATCGATCGATTGTATCTCTCTTTTTAAGATTGATCGCTCTTGAATTGTCCTTCTAATGCCTAAAGTTGTGGTTTCCTGAAAGATCATATTTTCACAAATAGCAATTTTATCCAAGGCACAAATTACTGTCAAAATTATCCCCAAACGAGATTTTTTCATGGTAATTGCTTGACTAAATACATCCAAGGCACCCGCTTGTAATAAAGCCTCGCTTAAATAGGCGATCGCTTGCGGATTTAAATCATCAATTTGAGTTTCTAAAACTGCCACGGTTTCGCTTTCATCTAGCTTTTCTGATTCTTTTTTCCCTAACCAAAGCCGGACAAGATTGGGAATCGGTAAATCTTTTGTCCCTGCTCCTAAACCGACCTTTTCTAACTGCATTTTTGGCGGTTTACCGAAACTTTTAGCTAAAGTTGTCACAATAGCTGCCCCCGTGGGTGTTACTAACTCCGCTTCGATGCCATTACTATAAATTGGTACTTGTCGCTGACTGAACAATTGTACTACTGCTGGCACAGGAACCGGTAAACGACCATGAGCAGCCTGAACTGTACCGCCGCCGGTGGGTAGAGAAGAACAGTATAATTCACTCACCGATAGCCAATCCAAACCCAAACAAGTCCCGACGATATCGATAATGGCATCGGTTGCCCCCACTTCGTGAAAATGGACTTTTTCTGGCGCGATCCCGTGAACAGCCCCTTCTGCGATCGCAAGCTGTTGAAAAACCGCTAAACTCCATTCTTGGACTTTCTGGGGTAAATTTGCCTGTTTAATTAAATTTTCAATCTCCGGTAAATGGCGAGCGGGGGTATGATGGTGATGGTGGTGATGATCAGCGGACTTCTCGGCAGTGACATCGACGTGAATCTTAGTGGCAATTTGACCGCGACGATGCACTTTTTCGTCCCTTAACTGATATTCCTCCTCAATTCCTAAAGTTTTTAGTTGTGCAATCAGGTATTCTAAGGGGACTCCTAAATCTACTAATGCCCCTAAACACATATCCCCGGCGATTCCCGTGGGACAATCCCAATAGGCGACGATTTTGCTATCATGGCTACCATTTACTCTCTCCATCCGGAAAATCCCCAACAACGTTCTATCCAAGAAATTTGTCATGCCCTGAAAAATGGGGCAATTATGCTTTATCCTACCGATACCGTCTATGCGATCGGTTGCGATCTCAATGTGAAATCCGCCGTCGAACGAGTTCGCCAAATCAAGCAACTATCTAATGATAAACCCTTGACGTTTCTCTGTTCTTCTTTGTCGAATATTTCCGAGTACGCAGTGGTCAGCGATTATGCTTATAAGATTATGCGACGAGTTATACCCGGTCCCTACACTTTTCTCTTACCGGCGACTAAATTAGTGCCGAAAGTGGTGATGAATCCGAAGCGGAAAACCACTGGTATCCGGGTTCCTGATCACGTTATCTGTCGCACTATTCTCGAAACCCTAGAAAATCCTATTATCTCTAGTTCTGCCCATCTTCCCGATCAGGAGGGGGATTTTCCCACCAAGAGGTTAGAAACCGCTAGGTTATTCGATGCCCTCGACCATATCGTTGATTTAATTGTCGAAGATGGTTCGGCTCCCGGTTTGGAAGTGTCAACAATTGTTGATTTTACTGCCGATCAACCGGATATCGTGCGTCAGGGTTTGGGTTGGCCAGAATTACAACAATGGTTATAACAGTGATTTTAGCCGTCAGCCGTCGGTTTTTTGCTCCCCACACCCCATACCCCACTGATAACTGATAACTGTATCGGTTATTGCGACTTTTTATTTCCTGAAAACCGCCTTGTGTAAGCCAAGTTAGTTGCTTAAGATAGAGGTAATCGCAGTCAGAGAAAACCTCTCAAGGAAATTATTACTATGGCTTTCACTCTTTATTCTCCCTTCCTAGAAATTAATTCTGTTCAACGTCAAATCGATCAACTTTTTCAAGAAGTATTACCGACAACTTCCTTGGTGTCTCGTCCCTCGGTGGAAATCTCCGTTAACGAGGATTCCGTGCAATTAAAAATCGAATTACCCGGCATGGATATTAAAGATATCGATGTGGAGGTTAGCAAGCAAATGGTGGCTATTAATGGGCAACGTCAACGCCCTGACGGGGTAGAAAACAGCGAATTTTATTATGGTAAATTTAGTCGCTTGATTACCCTGCCAGTAGAGGTACAAAATAGCCAAGTTACCGCTAACTATCAAGACGGTATTCTTTATCTCACCCTCCCGAAAGCGGTGGCAGAAAAAAATAAGGTGGTGAAAGTTAATCTTGGTTAGATGAGAAAAAGACTGGAGAATTTCTCCAGTCTTTAGTTTTATTTGTGGTCGCTAACTGTTAATTGGATTCTTTGCCATTTAAGTTAATGGGACGGGGTTGAATAACACCAAAACCGCCGTGATTGCGTTGATAGATAACATTGATTTCGTTAGTGTCTTTGTTGCAGAACATAAAGAAATCGTGATCGACTAATTGCAATTGTGTTAGTGCTTCCTCAATAGTCATCGGTGGCATGGCAAAATATTTCATCCGCACTACCTCCGCAGGTAATTCAGGAGTGCGATCACCAATTAGGTTATCATCTAAGGGTTTCTCTTGCACCACCTCGCTAGTTTTAACGGTGGCGTTGGTGCGATGATCCACCAGTCTTTCTTTATACTTGCGGAGTTGACGAGCGATTTTATCAGAAACTAAATCAATACTCGCGTACAAATTTTCGCTTCCTTCTTGAGCGCGAATCACTGTTCCATTAGCATAAACCGTTACTTCCGCTTTGTGGCGATCGGGAATGCGTGCATTCTTTTCCACGGAGAGGTGAACATCAACTTTTGTGGTTATGCCGTTAAAATGTTTCACCGCTTTCTCCAGCTTTTGTTCCACATAATCATGAATAGCTTCGGTGACAGCGATATTATTGCCCTGAATCAATAGCTTCATACTCACTACTCCATCTAAAAATTTGGCTATAGACCGTCCACATCAACTATTTTTAAGGGATGTTGATGCTAGGAATTTAATCCTCAAAAATCTGCTCGATCGCGCTGTTGTCAGAGGTCACAGTCTAGATCTTGTCGGTGTTCTCGTTCTCTTTTTTTTGTCGGATCGCGCGGAAAATTCATCGGGTCGAGCGCCTATTTGCAACTGGATTTATTTACCTCTATTCTAACAAGTTTCTCTAAACCTTTTCTTAACAGAAGTGCGAAGTTCTGTTAACTTTTATTTAAAGAAACCGATTTTCGCCGCCAGCAAGGTAATCCGGTGATTGTTTCTGCTGTGGGACGGTTAACATCCGAATAGATGGGATAACCTTAGATTAGCACTTAGTATTCTCCCCAACATCTATATCTTCCCTTCTTTTAATCTTCCTTTGCGCTCCTTTACATTTCTTAAATATTTTGACACATCTCGCAATGAATGCTCAAAAAATACCTCGTCTCTGGGGGCTGAAAATTCAGGCAATTACTCCCTATGCTCTCGGGGCAACAGCGATCGCTCGTGGCGGCGAGAACAACTTACCTGATATCCTGCTGCTACTGGAACATCCCTCATTGATACCCTCGGTACTGGCTGAGATGTTAAGTTTGTTAAATTTAATCTTGACAAATTTCCAGCACGATTCAGAGCGATCGCTCATTGTTTTTTTCAATATTGGTAAGTTGATCCTAAGCTAAGACCTCACTTAGAAACAGCCCAAGAGCGCACTTCTCCTAATGTTACTGGAGTGCGATCGCTAACATCAATGGTAAAGCGAAATACTCGTTTAGCGCGCAGACCATTTTCGGGATCAAAGAATTTTAATTTCACATCCCAGCATTCACTGCCGTAGCGACAGAAGGGGCTTTTTTCTACTTCAATACTGTGTAATTCCATTCCCATTGCTACTGCTTGGGAGAAGGTTTGTACAGCTTGAAAGGCGTTAGTAGCCGCAAAATTTAAAGCGCGATCCCGGGCGATTTGTCCGACATTGCGTAAGTCATAATAAACACGATTTAAGAAACTTGTCAGAGAACGCCGCATCCTAGATTCATCGGCGATTTCATGTTCCGCGCTAACAGTTTCTATCGCTGATTCAATCAAAGTATTAACTTTCCAGCCATACATTCCCCGGGGACTATTAACTTTGAGGACAGGAATAATTTGACCGGAAAAAAGTCTCACGGTTTCATCGGTAAGAATGCCTGGAATACTCACTCTTTCCACATAATCTTCGTCAGCTTCTGGCAATATTTGACCCGCTAACATATATTGCATGACTTGATAAATCTCGGCGGCAAAAGCTCCCACTGGTTTAATTGCATAGATGGGAGTTAGTTCTAAATTAACTGTCCAAATTAAAGACTTAGTTTCTGATAGATTACTTTCTAAATAATCTACCATTTGTCGTGCATCGTAGGGATTGGGAGGTAATTCAAGATTATCTATTGTGATGCTTGGCATTAACTGTTTAAAAGTATCCCGACGTGCTTCTGTACCGAAATCATAACCCAAGGTTCCTAAAACATAGACGAGGTTTGAACGTTGACTAGGAACAACATTATTTAGGACAATATTGTTATGTGCTTGATGATTTTTTATTAATCCAGTTGAGGAAATATTTTCTGAAGCATTGCTAGGTGCGATCACCAGTTCTATTGTTGATGCTGTTGGGGGGGTTATAGTTATTCCCTGAGTCGCCATCTCGGTTGAACAAGAGGGAATAACAGAGGTTGTCACTGTCATCGGAATTACCGCCGATTCTATGATATTATTCGACGAATTGTTATCCGCTTCAACAGTTTGTAATTTCTCTCCTGTCAGCAATTCATAAGCTCCAGAGATGTTGATTTTTCCTAACAGACAGCGTTCTGGTTCTTCTACTTCCTTAGGATCGCAGGGAATAGCAGTATTAGTCAAGGCTGCTCTTACTGCTTCTGCATCGGGAGATAAACCCTGTTCTAATTGCAAACTCATTAATAAAGCGGCCGTTCCTGTCACAATTGGAGCAGCGCAGCTAGTCCCTTTTTTGCGGATAGGGTCATCAGTTCCGGGTTGCGCTCCTAGAATATTCTCTCCAGGAGCGAGAATCCCTTGAGTCGCATATTTCCCGCCAAAATTACTAAATTTAAATGGCTCTCCTGTATCTTTCATTGCTCCTACTGTCAGGACATTTTCTAACACCGCAGGAACACACCAACACTCTCCCTTATCATTACCACCAGGAGCAATAACGAGTATATTATTATCCTGTGCTTGACGAATCGCTTTGTCAATAAATTCGTGAGCTAATCCGCTTTGAGTTGGGTGACAAGCGGCACAATGGATAATATTAACTCCCTGTTCAATAGCGGTACTAATCGCCCTGGAAAGATTGAGAGGATTGATAAAATCCTCATTCCCATAAGCAATGGGAATATTAATCACCGTTGCGTTAGGAGCAATCCCTTCTACCGGTGAATCTGGCTGTCCACAAATGGTGCTGATAATATGGTTAGCATGGAAGCGCAAATGCAAACTGTGGCGGATATTTTCATCTGGAATCGCCTCCTTAAACATTTCCTCTTTTTCTTCATCACTTTTGCCA
>JAADBR010000068.1 GCA_009995705.1 Microcystis aeruginosa W13-11 | reverse complement strand
GTGTCAGGTTTTTCAGGCTTTCCCTGTCTAGTAGCGGCGGCGGTTCTTTTTGCTTCATCCTCTCAATCTACACTTTTTTCTGTTTTTGTCAATCCCCTGACCTGAATCCTTACTCCTATTTTCGCCAAAATAATCATTATTCTGTCAAGTTAGCCGAAGAACAAGGTTCAGTGGGAAAAGCGGGATTTTTCTTTGATGATCATGTACAAGTAGAAGAAATACGAGGAGTTTGGATCACCAATGTTGACAGTGATATTCTCAAGTCTAAAGACAACTTAAAAACTGGGTTGGAAAAACTTAAAAATTTAGGTTTTAATACTCTTTATCTAGTAGTTTGGAACAAAGGCTATGTGTTTTTTCAATCACAAATTGCTGATAATGTTTTCACTGCCGATAAGGAAAAACTCAAAAAAGTCAACCTTGAAAAAGAGTTAGTCGGTAGAGATCTACTAGCAGAAATCATTGAGATTAATCAGACAGAAAAGTATAACTTTCGGATTATTGCCTGGTTTGAATATGGTTTAATGGTTCCCCCAGCTGCTCCCTTATTTGCCCAAAAACCAGATTGGTTTATGCTTACTCATCAACAGAAAAATACCGTTGATGGTGATGGAAATTGCCGCTTAAATCCCGCTCATCCTGAAGTTAAAGATTTTTGGGTTAGTCTTATTCGTGAAGTAGTTAAAAACTATGAAATTGATGGTATTCAATTAGATGATCACTTCGCTATTCATCACGCAAAATTCTTGCCTAATGGTACTAAAAATTTTGATTTTAGCATGGGGTTTGAATCCTTTACTATCAAACTTTTTCAAGAGGAAACTGGTTCAGTTAGTCCCTTAAGTAATCCCCAATTAGCGAAATTTAAAGATTGGCGTAAGGAGAAGTTAACTCAATTAGTGCGATTGATTTTTAAAACCATTAAAGCGGAAAAAGACGATTGTATTCTCTCCATTTCTCCCAATCCTTTAGGATTTTCTGTTGATCATGCTTTAGCTGATTGGGAAGCATGGGAAAAGGAAGGATTAATCGAAGAAATGGCCTTACAAGTTTATCGTCCAAATTTGCCTAGTTTTGAAGGCGAAATCGATAAATTAGAGGTAAAAGCAGCGCGAGAACATATTCCCACCGTCATCGGTATTCTCACTGGTTTAAAACCCAGTGATAGACGGGTAAATTTCCAATTAATTCAAGCACAAACTCAGGAGACTCGTGAGCGAAATTTTGCTGGTTTTGCCTATTTTTTCTATAGCAGTTTATTAGACCATATTCCCACCACAGAAACTCTGGCTGACAGGGAGAATAAATTGGCTCAAATTCTGGCTACAGATCAATTTGTTTAATTTATTTATTCATTAAGGAGCTAAGTTATGAGTCAACGGTCTCTTTCAAAAACTGAAAAGTTGGCTGAATGATCCTTGAAATGCAGTTTTATCAGCCTTGGCTATTGCCACAGGAACTAAGCTATTTCATGGCTTGCCCGCTTTAGTCTCTGATACGCTAAAAGCTGCAAGGAGTCAAGTTAATAGTTAAGAAAAATAATTGATTGTATGGCTGTTCTAAATTAGGCTTTAGAATAGCATTTTTGCTGCCGAACTTTCTATAAAAATTGCCATAAAACAATAGTAAAGTTTTGTAAAAATATAATTTTTATGAGTTTAATTGAGGTAGAGTATATCCAGAGGAATTGACCAATAAATAAACATTGAAGAAACTGGAGGTATACAGATGAAATTTGGGATTGATATGGGTCATAATTGCCCACCTCATGACATTGGCGCATCGGGAGTTAGACAGGAAGATGTTGTTATTAAAGAGGTGGGTACTCGCCTAATTGCTAAATTAGCCGCAGCGGGTCATTCAGTAATTAACTGCACCCCGACCAGTGCCGTTAGTGTTAATGATTCTTTGCGAAAAAGAGCCAATAAAGCCAATAGTAATAACGTTGATATTTTTGTTTCTATTCACTTTAATGCCTTTCAACCCACCACCAAGGCAATGGGAGCGGAGGTTTATGGTATTAGTCAAACTTCTCAAGCGATCGCTAAATCAGTTTTGACGGAAATTGTCAAGCTAGAATTTAAAAATAGAGGAGTAAAAAATACCCGTTTTTCTGTGTTGGTAAATACTTCAATGCCAGCGATTTTAATTGAATGTTGCTTTGTGGATTCCCAAGCAGACATGGCTCTTTTTGATGCAGAAAAGATGGCAGAAGCGATTAAAGTTGGTTTAATTGGGGATGCTGAGGACAAATCCACACCAGAACCAGCGACCCTAAGAATTACTCAAAAAACTGTTCTTAAACCCTCCACAGAGCAATCTTCTGAATTAGAGCCAAGTACCTTATTCGAGATTGAACCGGGAGATTATCCAGTGTTAGATGTGCGCCGAGAAGAAAGACATTTTTTTGTGAAATGGCCTGATAAAAGTTTTGGCAATCGGGACGAACATTTTGTGTTTGAAGAGGTTGCAAAAATAGTGTAATAGACCGAAATTTCGGTCTATTATTACCCAATCAAAAATGATTTATTCTTTGTTGCTAACAGGAGATGACAATGGCCTTACTGGATGACTTAGTTCAACAATATGCTAGAACTGACTTAGCTACTATTTTTCAAGAAGTTGACAACACTTCTCAAAGATCGGTTAATCTCACAGACATTCCTCCCGATCATTTTAGTCATTTAAAAGAAGTTTCTCTCGCTCAATGGCTATTAGAGTCCGCCAGAGCCACCAGTAAACTAGCCGAGGAACAGAAAAACTTCGCTGGTTTAAAATGGCGCAAGGAAATGACTCCCTTTGCTACTCCTAAATCGATTAAAGTACCTTCTGAATCGGAAGCGATGGACTTCTGCTTATTCACGGATATTGACAAATTTCTGCGAGGTTATTGGAAATTTTTAACCCGTGAAACCTATAAAGGATTAGAAGAAAATACTCAAACTCCTGAAAACTTTATCGGTTTTATTCAAAGTAAAGGCTTTGCTGCCGATATAAGTTATATCAGCAAAGTGTTAAAACTTGTTCCCGAAGCGAGGACTTTACTAGCAAAAGCCAACGGAATTGTTATTCCACCACCCCCCGATACCTTACAAGTAACCAGTTTTCCCAAAGAAGTGGAAGTGGGACAAAGTTTTCAGATTGAAGGAACCGCAGCAGCAGCCGACAAAGGCAAAAAATTGACCGTTTTAGTTGATAATAAATTCCCCCTAGATGATATTGAAATAGAAGAAGGAGGGAAATGGAAAGCCGAATTTGTCTTTTTACAAGCAGGCGATCGCATTGTTAAAATAGTCATTGATAATCAAAGTGTAGAAATCGAAATCAAGGCTTCTCCACCCAAGGCAACAGGTGCAATTACCCTGAATTTAACGGGAAGTGTTGGATTAGGAGGAATCAACCGAACAGCCGATAAGATTGCGGTTAAACAGCGATTACATTCCCTCGGCTATACTTTTGTTGGTGATCCTAATAGTGCAGCTTTGAATACGGGTTTTATTCTTGCTATTCAATTATTTCAATCGATTATTGCAGGGAGAGAAACTCTAGGCGGAGATGGACGAATAGATGTGGGAAATACCACTCAGAAATGGTTAGAAGCGGCCAATGCACCTCGTTGGCAAACCATGCCCGATAGTAATCCTTCTATTAGCTTAATTAATCATGAGAAAAATCAAACCAATGACGATCATGATTTTGGAACAAGTTGGTTAGCAGATGCCATCTTAGAAATTGCTGCTGACTATCATAATACATTCCGAGTTTCTAATCCCAGTAAGGCCGCTTTTTCTATTAATGATGTTAGTAAACCCACAGGGGGAGACACCCCGCAACACGCAGGCCATGAGACGGGTTTAATGTGTGATGTAAGGCTTCCGCGCACGGATGGACAACATGGCGGAATCACTTGGGAAAGTGGCAATTTTGATCGAACCGCAGCCCGCGCTCTGATTAAAGCCATGAGACGACAAAAACTGGTTAGTCAAGTGCTTTTTAATGACGCGACCCTGAGAAATGAAGCTTTTTTGGGACAAAAACTATGCAATTTTGCTCCTGGTCATGATGACCACATTCACTTTGCTATTCGCCCTCCCGTGAGAGCTTAGTTTAATTCATTGACTAAACAGATAATTGAATAATTGAGAGGTAAAAATTATGGGAATTGTACCGACAACATGGATGCCTAACTGTTCGATGAAAAGAATCATTATTCATTGGACGGCAGGGGGATATAAAGCATCTAGCAATGATAAATCTCATTATCATATTTTAATCGAGGATGATGGTAACTTAGTGCGAGGAACTCACTCAATTAAAGATAATGTTTCCACCGCAGATAATGTTTATGCGGCTCATACGGCACTGTTTGGTACGGGTTCAATCGGAGTTAGCGTCTGTTGTATGAGTGGTGCTGTGGAAAAACCCTTCAATGCGGGTAAGTTTCCGATGACTAAAAATCAATGGGAAACCATGGCGCAGGTAGTAGCAGAACTGTGTGATTTTTATGATATTGAAGTAACAGCTAAAACCGTTTTAGGTCATGGAGAAGTGGAACGGGAGTTTCCTAATAAACCCCAACGCGGAAAATGGGATCCGATGGTTTTACCTTGGGATACATCCTTAAGTAAAATACAGGTAGGAGAGCAATTTAGAACGCTAGTCAAAACCAAATTAACGGGCGTTTCTGGTTTAGTGGAAACTCCAGCTAGTATCACAGCAGTTGTTCAAGGAAAAGCCTTCCGGGAAGCACAGATATTTAATGAAAAAAGTATCGTCAAGATTCGTCCTTTGCTAGATACTTTTAATTGGAAAATTATTACTGCCAATGATCAAGAAGTGATGGAATTAAAATTTGCCGATGGCGAAGACGCAAAACCTTTAGGATTTTTGTTGATTGAACATAGCAATAAACCTATGGATATTCCCGCTGGAACTAGCCAACAAGAAATCATCAAGAAAATTGAACAATTCGGCTTTGTGAAAATAGTAGATTTGGCACAAGCACTGAATCTTTCTGTAACTTGGGATGGCACAACTCGGACAGTAACAATTGAGTAAAGATCGATAAGATAACTTCAGGAGATGATTTTATGCAAACGTACACGATTAAATCTGGAGATACCCTCAGAGGAATTGCTTTAAAATTTTATGGTGATGCTTCAAAATTTGTGGTAGTTCAAGAAGCCAACGATATTGCCAATCCCAATCAAATTTCCGTGGGACAAGTTTTAGAAATTCCCGATCTTGCCGATGACAATGACAATAATCCCCTAGAAGATTTTCATCAGGCTTTTCCTAATAGTGCACGCTGGCGATTGGTAGAAGATGGAGTAGAAATTGAGGGTAGCGGCATTGAGAGAACCAGTGGTCAACCAGTAACCGTCACCAAAATTTGGAATAATTTTTCTGATGAAATTAATCAATGGTCAAAACACTTTAATGTTCCGGCAGTAATTATTATTACCACCATCGCCACCGAATCGAACGGAAAAGCAGACGCTATCCGCAAAGAACCGGGTTATGTATCTGATTCTATCACCCCTCATTTGATCAGTGTTGGCTTAATGCAGACATTAATTTCTACGGCCAGAGGTACATTACATAATTCAACCATCGATCGAGATGACTTGAAAAATGCCAGTATTTCTATTCAAGCAGGAACGTCATTTATTGCTGATCAACGCTTGAAAACTTTGTTAGATCCGCCCAAAGTTGCCTGTGCTTATAATGCTGGTTCTCTATTTGAAAACAAAAATTCCAATAATCGTTGGCGAATGCGTCAATTTCCCATTGGTACTTCCGCACACTGCGATCGCTTTATGAAGTTCTTTAACGATGCAGTCTTTGTTTTGAAAGGAACCACCACACCTGTTAGCGTCGGCTATCAACAATTTTATCTAGCTTGATTTCCTCGAATTTCTTGGGGTTATCGTCATCAATTCAGCTTGCCGATCTCAAGCATCAATTTTAGTCAGTCATGTCCAGTTATCTAGTTAGAGGAAATTTGTCTTTCTATGTATTTCAAGATTTCAAGGAGTGATAAAGCCGTGTTATTTAAGCTTTTTCAGCGATTCATGATCTTTGGATTTACTTTAGTAATAATCTTATTTTTTCAAGCAAAAATCCAAGCTCAAACCGTTTGTCAAATAGTACCGACTTCTCAAATTTCTTCTATCGATCAGGCTAAATGTTTATTGCGTCAACCCAAGATTTTTGGGAATGTGGGTCCAACTTTAACCAGTTTACCTGTTCCGTTCGATCAACTCTTAACTAGACCCACCATTGATATCAGTAAAGAGCAATTAAGACGATATCTACAAGCTCAAGGAATTAACGAAGCAGACATTGGCGGTTCATTAGATAACCCTGTCTCACGAACTAATAATAATAATCCCAGTGCAGAATTGGCTCGTTATTTTATTATTCATGATACCAGCACTCCTAATTTGGGAAATGATCCCTTTCCCAATAATATTAATGGAGCTAGTTGGAGGTTTAACAACTTAAATCAATATGGTAGTGGCGAAAAATCCCCTGCTCATATCATTATTAATCGAGTAGGAGATTCCGTCACTCGTAAGGATTTTAATATCCCTTGGCGTTCTACAAAACGAGAATCAGATCAATTTTGTGGGGTCAATAAATGTAAGGGTTTATTTTTGGCAGTTGAATTAGTTCAACCCCGAAAATGTCAACCTAACTCTGGTCAAACACAGTGTTCTCCACCGACAAAAAATGATGCTAAATCGCCCGAACCGGGGTTTACCAAAGCACAATTAGATCGCCTAGCAGTTGTTTATATTGCCGCCAGTGTACGGCGCGGAAAATGGTTAATTCCCGCTTTTCATGTCGTGTTAGATATTGACGCAGGAGATCACGACGATCCCCAGAATTTTAACCTAGACCAGTGGTCAAAACAACTTAATGATATCCTTACTGAAATTGGTTCTTAGGAGCTAATCATGAATCAATATTTGCGACACTTACTATTAATTATCGCAGGAATTTATCTAATTCTTATGAGCAGCTTTGTCTCTCCTGCATTCGCACAAGTTAGCTATACTCCCCCCGCTCAAAAGGATAAATTTGTTCCTGTCCTAATTGCCCTAACTGAATCTCAAATTATCTTTGATTTTCCTGAACCGACAGAAGGCGTTAAAGATAAAAAATTGACCCTATTTTCTACTTTCTACTTTGTTCATCAAGCTCAAGCGAGTAGTGCGACCGATGCCATTGCCTTAAAAAATTCCAGTGGTACTTCTTTAGGCGTTAAACTGTCTAAAAAAGACTGGTGTACGGCCGCTTTAGAAGGAACTGTACAAGTTAAAACCGATAGCAATACCCTAAAAACCTTTAACTTTGCTACCACAGGAACAACCGCTCAAACTAATTGTAAACCCTTTTTCCCGAGCTTAAAAGATTCCATTGTCCAAGCCATGAATCGCTCTTTATTTGCCTTAGCTAAGGGACTCTTTGGGGATGGTTCAGGGGGATTTATCTTAGTTCCTTATCGTACTATTGCCGTTGATAAAACCGTGATTCCTTTAGGAACAGTTATTTATATTCCTGATGCAAGAGGAAAAGAAGTCATTTTGCCTTCGGGTAAAAAGGTGAAGCATGATGGGTATTTCTTTGCAGCGGATGTGGGAAGTGCAATTAAAGGAAATAAGATTGATACTTTTTTGGGAATTACGGATAAAAATCCTTTCTCCCATGTTAAGAGTGATTCTAGCAAAACCTTCACTGCTTTTGTGATTACTGATACCCAGATTAAAAGTGCTTTAAATACACTGCACAAATCCTAATTGTTCTTTATTCATTAAGGAGACTATCATGGCTAATAAAACTCTCAAAGCATTAACCAACACTGTTATTAAGTCTTTCCCTCAAGATAGCATTAGCTTAAGTGATTCCCAGAAAATTACTTTACCTGAAGATGCTACTTTAGAAATATTGCAATATCGTTCTGCACCTAATAATCATTGGGAAATTCAATTAGTCACTCCCCAAAATGGTCTTGTCACTTGGTTTGCTTTTATCTCCCATGTCGAAATATTTTCTGATCCTAACTTCAAGAAAACTTTAGTAGATATAGCTACTGAAGAATGGGAATTTTTTGAAAAAGGAACTAAAAAAGAACGAGAAAATGGCTTTTGGCAGCGAATTGTCAAATACTGGAAAGAAGGTTTAAATCGTACCGATATTGATGATCCTACTGATGTAGGTAATGTACCTTGGTCAGCGGCCTTTATTTCTTGGATCATGACAAAAGCAGGTGTAGCCGATAAATTTAAGCGCAATGCTAGTCATTCAGTTTATATTCGAGACGCTGTAAAAAAAAGAAAAGATAAAACAGTTGATGCGCCTTTTATCGCTTTTAAAATTGATGAAGTTACCCCAGAAGTAGGTGATTTAGTTTGCGCTCCTCGTCAATTAGGGGTCACTTACGATAGCAAAGAAGGATATGCATCTCACTGTGATTTAGTAGTAGCCAAAAGAATCAATGAAGTTGATATTATTGGAGGAAATGTCAGTGATTCAGTTACCAAAAAGACCCTTAAACTTGATGGCAATGGCAAAGTAAAAGACACCAGCCGTCCTTGGTTTGTTGTTATTAAAAACCTTCTCTAATTTTTTCTTCCTTTATTTACTTTAACTGTCAAGGACAAAATTATGGCTACCTTACAAGACATTATCAACGATAACAAAACCCTAAACCGTTCTCAACTAAAAGCGGATAAAGGGTTAGTAATAGAAATTCAAACCAAACTAGCTAACTTAGGATTTTATCCTGGTGGTGGTTGGATTGATGGAGATTTAGGAGAATCAAGTAGTTTTTCTTGGACTGGATTAATTGATTTCTGTAAAAAAATTGGGAGTCTTCCCATTCCCTCCGATACCCTAGCTATCAATCAAGAGATTGCCCAAAAATTGCTAACAACCAAGCAAGTTGACTCGGTTCTTAAAGCAGCTAATCAAAGTTCAATTCTTACCCGTCTTCAACAAATTCAAGCCTCATCGCCGATTGTTAATAAAAATACACCTTCTTCTGCTTTTGTATCTCGAAGTATTGAGCAATCTCCTTTCAAGCCATTAATTATTAACTATCCGACATTTTTGGCACAAAAACCAGATGGAACATCTTTAATTTCCTATGGTGATAGTTTTACTCTAACTAATGGCAAAACTGTTAATTTTGATGATTATCCTAGTCTAGGAAAACAGCCTAATATTGATAATACAGGCTTAAGTTTTCTGCCCAGTAATATCTCTCATGCTTGTGTTTGTATCGGAAGCTTTAGCGATAGTAATAGCCCAATTAAAGCCCGATGGTTAGGAAAAGATGCCCTAACACCTGTTGCTTTATGGTGGAGTACCACTAAATTTATTGGCGTTTTAAATACAGTTTGTCAAATTCATCAAAACTCCATTAATACAGACATTGATGATTGTGTGATTGAGTCCCCTAAAAACCGATTTAATGATTTAGTAAAAGATATGGTGAGTTATCAGGGACTATCTTCTAATCGTATTGGGGCTTTATTTAAAAGCTTTAGTAAAAGAGAAGTTTTAAGTAAATGGATTGAAACACAAACAGGAAGTAGTAATCTAAATTTTACTGGCTCCTATGGAGAAGACCCATTAATTTCTCCTGCAAGAATTAAAGACACAACGACAGGAAATATTGTCTTATCTTCAGGATCTGTTGGTGCAGCTACTTCAACCAATTCCCTTTCAGCTTACGATCTAGCCCGCTTAATTTCCATGCTAGGTTGGCATTTACATTTACCCAATAATGCTAAACTTCCCTCAGCCCAATGGAAAAGTTTAGAAAGCATAGTTCGGGCAATGGGTCATGATACAGCACGATATGTAGATGTAGCTTTTGAAACCTTGGGAGTTATGAATATTATCAGTGAACCAGTGATTATTTCAAAAGTAGGTTGGGGAAACGTATCTGCTACTTCTGGGTCAATGACTTATACCGTATTTGTTAAATTTGTTGATCGACGTTTTACTCCTGCAAAATTGAGAACTTTTGCTTTAGCTTTACGTTGTCCGAGTCCAGTTTTTGCTGATTTTGATGGGAGAGATACCAATTTAGCCGCCGCTGTCACCGAAATTGTCCGCCGCATTTTAACCGAAGAATTGGCTTAATCTAGTTTGGTCATAACTAAAAACAAAAACTTGTAAAATCAATAGTGAGGTCTTAAAAATGAACCTAGGAACCCTTCTCGAAATTATTGTTGCTCTAATTTTTATCTACTTAGCTTCCAGCCTTATTATCTCCGAATTACAGGAACAATTAGCCGCCTTGCTAGAATTTCGGGCTAAAAATTTAAAACAAGCCCTAGAAATATTCTTGGGGAAAGAGACGGTCAAATCTTTGTACAATAATGGATCGTTATTATCAAGTTTAAATCAATACACTAATTTGGGGAAGTCAGTTGGTCCTTCCTATGTTGAACCAAAGGTTTTGGCATCGTCCCTAATTAATCTAGTTAATAGTAAACTTTCAGATAATGAAAAATTATTAAAAGCGGATTTTTTAGGCAATAATCTTGATCAACAAAAAACAGGAATCTTTAAGAAATTAGCTAGTATTTCTGATTTTTCTAAAATAGACAAATTAGCGATTGATAGATTGATAGAAATAGGTTACAGTACCAAACTCAAATATGACAATCCAACTCTGGAGGATTTTGTTGATGAAATAGCCAACACTTTTACTCAAATTATGGAGCGAACATCGGGAGTATATAAAAGAAATGCCAAGGGGGTATCTTTTGCTTTTGGTTTTTTAGCGGCTGCTTTGCTCAATATTGATAGTTTTTATGTCATTGAGCAACTATCCAAAAATCCCAATTTAAGACAGGGAATTAATCAGGTGGCTACAGAAGTTTTTCAAACTAATGAATCTTGTTTTAAAGATGCTAAAGATGATCCTAACAAAGTCGCTGAATGTACAAAAAAATTACAAGTTAGTATCAAGGATTTAGAAAAAGTTAATCAACCTCTGCCCCTTGGTTGGAATGAAAAAGGATGGTTTAACGGTGAACAAATAAAAGAACAAAATGGCTGGTTACAAGCTATCTTTGGCTGGCTAATGACAGGAGTAGCCGTGGCGATGGGCGCACCTTTTTGGTTTGATATTTTAGGGAAGTTGATCAATGTGCGTAATACTGGTAAACCCATATCACCTAATACTCAGAAATAAATAACTATGTTTGTCACCTTAAAGATTTTCAATCAATCCTCAAACCAGTCCTTTCTCAGATTATTTCTAGTCATTTCTTGTCTTTTTCTCCTCTATCGCCTATAATGTTCTCAATCCTCACTTTTCCAGTTAACAAGGAGAATACAGTCATGCAACCTCTCAACTTTTCTATTATTCAAGAAATCAAACATCAAGGACTTTGTGATGCTTCTGCAGCTATTGCCTTAGGAGAAAATAAATTTGTTGTTGGTAATGATGAGTCCGATCCAGAATTAGGTAATATTCTCTGGATTTATTCCTCTCAAGAGTCGGGAAAAGCCCTGGAAACAATTGACATTAATGGTTGGCTAAAAAACAATCCTAAAAATAGAGAAATCGACTTAGAAGGGGTAACTGTGCTAAATGACATAATCTATTGGATTACTTCCCATGGACGCAATAAAAATGCTGAACGAAAACTACCTCGCCATCAATTTTTTGCTAGTAAAATTACCGATGACGGCTCTAGTATAGTTCAAGTGGGTGAGTCCTATACTCAGTTAGTATTGCGCGATATTATCGAAGACTCTCAATTGGCTAAAATATTTGATTTCAAAACAGCAGAAACCAAAGCTCCCAAAGCTGAAGGAGGATTAAATATTGAAGGTTTAACGGCAACTCCAGACGGAAATATCTTGATCGGTTTTCGTAATCCTGTCCCCAACTGTAAAGCTCTTTTATTACCCATAAAAAATCCCAAGAGTTTAGTTACTAATTTAACCACGGCTAAAGCTGAATTTGGTGATCCTATCTTGTTAGACTTGGGAGGATTAGGAATTCGGAGTATTGAATTTTGGCCTTCTTTAGAAGTATATTTAATTATTGCTGGAGAATTTTATGGAGGCGATCAATTTGTTGTATATACTTGGTCAGGAAAAAAAGAAGATGCACCAGAAAAGATAGAATCACTGCAATTCCCTGACGGTTTTCGTCCAGAAGCTTTGTTGTTTGATCCCCATTTCCAAGATCGCTTTCAGATTTTAAGCGATGATGGTACAATCAAGCGAGTTGGTAATACTCCCTGTAAAGAGATTCCCGATAAAAATAATCCCGAAAAATATTTCCGCAGTATTTGGGTAAAAGTGAATTAATACTAATTCTCACCCACAAAAACTACACATCAAATTATCGAATTTAAGTTCCCCTTTCCCCTTTTTCCCATTTTAAGGGAGACGAAGGCAGGGGGATCGAACTCTTGTGGCTGGATTTTGGAGAATTGCTATAATTAGACAGTCCTCTTAGTGGAACCTCAACAAAACCTAGAACAAAAATAGCTATAAACCCATATAGGGATAAGCTTTAAGCTCAAAAAACCGCCGATCACCTCTTCTCAATGGTTTTTTGTCCTAGAAGCGCTATTAACCTTTTTCTCCTATGCAGAGGACTTCTGGGTTCGCAAAGGGACAAAAAAGTGTGGAGAATCCTCCCATAATCGCTACAATTTTTCTAGAGGCTAAGTATTGCCCTCATTCAAGTTCTTTTGTACTAATTAAAAACCATGAAAATTCTTCACGGTACTTGGATTCCCCAATCAACGGACGAATTTATTCAGAAGGGTAGCTTTTATCTTTGGGGAGAAACTAGCACCCCGAAAAAGAGTCCCACCACTGCTGATAATCGTCATCCTTTTCAGTTAAGCAAAGAAGAATTAACTAGCTTTCTCACTGGAGAGTTAGGAATAGTTCAATCGAATTATAATCCTCTTAGTCGGCAATTTGTCCCCCGCTACTTTCTTTTACCTAGTCTGGATAATCAACCTGTACCCTCCTTAGAATTACTGCGTTATCTAGAAAAAGAACCCCCAGAAAATAGCCAATGGCAATCTTGGCAAATTGATTGTTATCCCCTTAATCCTGTACTTAAACTGCTCAATGATCTGCACTTTATCTGTCTTTACAACTCCTCAGAGATTCAGTTAGGTGCAGATTTACTTTTTTGGTATCACTACAGTCAAGCTTTTAAAGAAATAATTCTCAAAGATAACTATATTCCTGCCTTTAAATATCGAGAATTAGCCACAAATAACCAGAAAACCGCTAACTTTGCCATCTATCCTCTTTGGGAAATTATATCAGCAACCTACGAAACCAATCTTGATCGCTATCTCGAATATCTTCCCCGCATTTGTCTTGCTGGTGCTGAAAATCCCCATGCTTCACCACAATTATACGATCCCAAAACCCTACTTCGGCACTTCTCCGAAAGTCTTCTCAATGAAATTGTCACTAACACAGCAATTCCTGCCAGTTTTGATAAAAAAATTAGCGAGACAATTATAGGTGATTGCTTCTCTGTGGCTAAAACTGCCGGATTTCTGCAAACCGCTGCCGCTTTAGAAAAATATCAACAGTGGCAAACTTGGAGACAGCAATTACTAGGAGACCAAAATATATCTAGTTTTAGCCTTGGTTTTAAACTAACCGAGGCCCCAGAAAATAATATTGAACAGTGGCAAATTACTTTTATTCTCATCTCTAAACAAGACCCCTCCCTGCGATTAGAATTAGACGAATATTGGTATGCAGTACCCGAAACTAGAACAAGCATACGAGGGCATTTTGGTCAAGATTTAGACAAAAATATTTTACTAAGTTTGGGTTATGCTGCCCGTATTTATCCCCCCATTTGGCAAGGATTAGAAACGGATAAACCAACGGGATTTTCTCTCAACCTTACAGAAGCTTTTACTTTCTTAAAAGAAACTGCTTGGATTTTAGAAGATGCGGGATATAAGGTAATTATTCCCGCTTGGTGGACTCCCGAAGGCCGTCAACGCGCTAAAGTTCGGCTAAAAACCACTTCTAAATCAGGCAAATCTACCCCGGTTAGTAAAGGGATTTTTAGCCTCGAAAACATCATTGAATATCAATATGAACTAGCCATCGGTGAAGAAACTATTACCCAAGAGGAATGGCAACAATTAATTAACACCAAAACACCCTTAGTTAAATTTCGAGGTCAATGGGTAGAATTAGAACAAAATAAAATGCAGCAAATGCTGGATTTTTGGCAGAAATATCAGCAGGAAAATCCTGAGATGAATCTGATTGAATTAATGAAAAAAGCTGCCGAATACCCGGAGGAAATTATTGTTGAAACCGATGAATTTTTGGGTTCTATGCTAGAGAAATTACAAAATCCTAGTCAACTAGAACCGATCGAAAATCCTCCCCAATTACAAGGAACGCTGCGGGAGTACCAAAAGCGCGGGGTTGCTTGGATTCAATACCTGGAACAATTGGGTTTAAATGGTTGTCTTGCTGACGATATGGGATTAGGAAAAACTCTACAGGTAATTGCTAGATTGGTTGGGGAAAGAGAGGGAGATAATAATGTTTTACCAACTCTGCTAGTCGCACCCACTTCCGTGGTGGGAAATTGGGCAAAAGAAATTGAAAAATTTGCCCCCCATCTTCAGGTTTTAATTCACCATGGTAGTAAGCGCTATCAAGATGAGAAAGAATTTCAGATAGTAGCTAGTCAAAAGGATATCGTCATTACGTCTTTTACCTTAGTTCGCAAGGATTTGAAATTATTTAACTCGCAATCTTGGCAACGTTTAGTAATTGATGAAGCACAAAATATCAAAAATCCTAAAGCGGCACAAACTAAAGCAATCTTGAGTTTATCTGCACAACATCGTCTCGCATTAACGGGAACTCCAGTAGAAAATAGACTGCTTGATTTATGGTCAATTTTTAACTTCCTTAACCCCGGTTATTTAGGTAAAGAAACTCAATTTCGTAAAGCTTTTGAAGTGCCAATCCAAAAACAGAATGATCGTCTCCAGTCCACGGTTCTCAAAAAATTAGTGGAACCTTTTATTCTGCGTCGGGTAAAAACCGATAAGCAGATAATTAAAGATTTGCCTGACAAAGTGGAAAACAAACAGTATTGTAATTTAACTAAAGAACAAGCTTCTCTCTACGAAGTTGTCATCAAAGAAGTGGAAAAACAATTAGAAGAAGCGGAGGGAATAAAGCGCAAAGGATTAATTTTATCTACCCTGATGCGCTTGAAACAAATTTGCAATCACCCGCGTCAATTTTTACAGGATAACAGCGCTTTTACCCCTGAGCGATCGCATAAGTTAGAGCGTTTAGGAGAAATGCTAGAAGAAGTAATTTTAGAGGGAGATAGTCTGCTAATTTTCACTCAATTTACTGAAATCGGTGACTCCTTACAAAAGTACCTCAAACAAACTTTTCGCTATAATACCTATTATCTTCACGGGGGAACTTCTCAACCAAAACGAGAACAAATGATCGAAGAATTTCAACATCCCGAAACAGAACCTTCCGTATTTATTTTATCCCTAAAAGCTGGGGGAGTGGGGATTACTTTAACCAAAGCAAATCATGTTTTTCATTTTGATCGTTGGTGGAATCCTGCGGTAGAAAATCAAGCAACCGATCGCGCTTTTAGAATTGGTCAACAAAAAAATGTTTTCGTGCATAAATTTGTCACATTGGGAACCTTAGAGGAAAGAATTGATGAAATGATCGAGGAAAAGAAAAAGGTAGCTAATGCTATTGTTAGTAATGATGAATCCTGGTTAACGGAATTAGATAACGAAAGTTTTCGTCAGTTAATCGCATTGAATAAACAGACAATTATTTAATTGAGGTAAATCTATGAATAAATTTAGTAAAACTTGGTGGGGACAACGCTTTATAGAAGCATTAGAGGAATTTACCGACTCAGCGCGTTTGAGTCGAGGACGTTCCTACGCTAAAAATGATAAAGTCAAGAATTACAAAATTGACGGTAATTTAATTACTGCTCAGGTGCGAGGTTCCATTAATCCCTACTTTGGGGTTTACAAAGAACCTTTGTATAAGGTGAGTATCGAGATTAAACCAATTACTAAAGCAGAGTGGTCACAAGCTTTATATAATCTTGGCTCAAGAGCGAGTATGATCTCTAAACTTCTGCTCAAAGAAGTTCCCGATAATATTGATGAGGCATTTAGCGATCTGAATCTCCACTTATTACCCCACAGTCAAAAGGATTTTATCACCAATTGTTCCTGTCCCGATTGGGAAAATCCCTGTAAACATATTGCTGGAGTTTATTACCTCGTTGCTTCCCAATTAGATCAGGATCCTTTCCTCTTATTTGAATTACGCGGTATCTCTCGTCAAAAATTACTGCAAGAGTTAGCAAAAACTCCCCTCGGTAAGCTGCTTTCCTCCTCCATCCAAGAGGAACAAATTCCTCTTAACCCGGTTACTTCCTATCACACTAAACCCGAAACTATACCAGCATCAGAAACAATTGATCTCAAAGAATTTTGGCACTCTCATCACCGTTTACCCGAAAATCCTCAGTTAGTTAAAGCAGCAACTATTCCCGCAATTGTCATTAAAAAAGCTGGTGATTATCCTGCATTTTGGGATCGGGACACTTCCTTTATCGAGGTAATGGAAGAAATGTATCAACGGGTACGCAATAAAAATGCTGGTATGTTATAATTAAGTAGGTGTTAAAAATTGTCTAATACCCCCCTTAGTTAAAAAAAAATTAAGGGTAGATTAAGGGGGGATCAGCACCCCCCTTATCAAGGGGGGCAGGGGGGATCAGAAGTCTGAAAAAGCACTCTATTTTTTAAGACAAGCAGAATCTATGAACCAAGAATCTCTCAGCTTTGTCCATGGGAATGTCAAGTTAGCCGATCACTTTTTAGTGTGTGGATTGGGTAGTCTCGGACAACACTGCGTCAAGTCTTTAAAAGAGTTTGGGGTTAGCGTTGTCGGTATCGAACTAATACAGCCTCCCAGTTGGGAAATTAATGATTTTCCCGATTTATTAGAGGAAATAATTATCGGTGATTGCCGTCAAAAAAGCATTTTAGTAAGAGCGGGAATCGAGCGCTGTCGGGCTGCTTTAATTGTCACCAGTGATGAGCGAATTAATGCCACCACTGCCCTAATTATTCGGCAATTAAATCCCCATACCCGCTTAGTGGTGCGTTCTTCTAAAGATAATCTCAATCAGCTACTTAAGGAACGTTTAGGCAATTTTATCGCCTATGAACCCACCCAACTACCCGCCAATGCCTTTGCTTTAGCCACCTTAGGCACAGAAACCCTCGGTTTTTTGCATCTCGACGGTCAGAAATTGCGGATTATCCAGAGACAAATTAGCCCCGAAGATGGTTTGCTTGATCGCTTTTTAGGTGATTTAAACACCCCCACCCGTCGTCTATTAGCACACACAGCCCCCGATGAACCTTTAAGGGCTGGATTTTATCAATGGTCTCCCAGCACCACTATCGGGGACGGTGATACCATTACCACCATCGAAACTACCTATCAAAATATCGATGCTGTTCGCCAAAAAACTGCAAATTCTCGCCAGAAGTTGCCGCATTTTTGGCAAAAATTGCTCAAAGAAATCCAACAATTCTGGCAATTGAGTTTTCAGCAGCAAATTCACCGGGTGGCTTTCCTGTCAGTATTTATCATTATCCTGCTGGTAATGATCGGGACTTTTCTTTTCCATCTCTACGCCCCGAGAGCTTCCTTTATTTCCTCTCTTTCAGGAACGGCGATTCTTTTATTAGGTGGTTACGGTGATGTTTTCGGTGCCTCTAACCCCGAAGATTTAAATGCAGTCCCCTGGTGGATGCAGCTATTTAGTCTCTTTTTAACCTTAGCTGGAACCGCTTTTATCGGGGTTCTCTACGCTATTTTGACAGAAACTTTATTATCATCAAGATTTCAATTTATCCCTAACCGTCCCCCAGTTCCCCAAGAGAATCACATCGTTATTGTGGGCTTAGGTCGAGTCGGCACAGAAGTGGCTAATTTATTACTAGAAATGAAACAGGCGATTGTCGGGGTCAGCTTAAATAGGGATTTTGATGTGACTATGCTGCCAAAAATGCCCTTGATGACGGGAAATATCGAAGAATCTTTAAAAAATGTCAATTTAGACAGGGCTAAAAGTATAGCGATCGTTACCGATGACGAAATCCTCAATTTAGAAGTAGCCCTAACCACCCGCAAACTCAACCCCCAAAGCTACTTAGTCATCCGCACCACCGACGATACCCTTAGTCAACAATTAAGTCAAATTCTGCCCCGCTCTCACATTTTAGGAACCAACACCGTGGCGGCAGAAGCCTTTACGGGAGCGGCTTTCGGAGAAAATATCATCTATCTGTTCCGTTGGGCGCAAAAAACGATTCTGGTGACGGAATACGAGATCGAAGCCGGAGATACTCTCAATGGTAGCTCGCTCGGCGATATTGCCTACGGTTATCGAGTCGTGCCGATCCTACACCAACGGGGACGGGAAGCCCCGAAATTAATGCCGGAAGACTATCTCAATTTACGCATCGGCGATCGCATTGTGGTGCTGGCCACCATCAACGGACTGCGACGGGTGGAACAGGGTCGTCGCACTCCCAAAACTTGGCGCGTGCGGGTGGAAAAAGCCTTTAACCGCAATATTGCCGCAGAAGCACCCACCGTAATCAGTCGTTTTTCTAATTGTCCCCTGAAAACCGCCAGCGATCTCATGGAAAATTTGCCAGCGACTCTGGGCGCTCCCCTCTACGAACAGCAGGCAATTCGATTAGTTTCCGAGTTGAAAAAAATTCAAGTTCAAGCATTGGCCATTCCCATTAACCCGAAATCGGGGTGGGGTTAATGGTAGTTATAGTCTGATAGTTTCATGTCTATATGCTACCATGTCTGACTATATCTGACTATATTTGTATTGAAACTTTACAATACTTTTTTTGTCAAACTAGAAGGCTCTCTTGGTCTTTTTTTATACAATTAAAGTGACTGTAGCCTTGGCAGTTTGTCCAGAACCAGAAGTGACAGTAATAGTAATTGTATCCCCAGCCTTTCCTTGTGCAGGTGCAGTGTAGGTAAATTTGGCATCAGTGGTATTTTTATCAATTTTACCTCTGTCTGGCGGCGAGATTGTGATGGTGTAGTTACCGACGGGATTAATGGTAAATTCTTTCTCCCCGTTTAATGCTAAATCTGCGCTAGGCGGAGCAATCAAAATCGCTGGAGGTAGTCCCTGTCCAGTGGAACTAGCCTCTACAGTCACTTTTTTCTCTACTTGATTAATTAAATCGGGAACAAGACGTTCGCTAAATCCAGCCACAAAAGCCATTGCCAAAAGTCCATATAAATAGGTGTCATCACCCGTACCTTTAGTGCTAGGCCGAATTTCTATGGGAAAAATGTTAGAGTTAAGAATTAGCAGAATAAAGAAAGCGAAACTTCCCCCTAAAATGGGTTTGGTTAAACCAATTGCAAATGGCAAGAAGTTATCGTCATATTTTTGATTTTTGGGATTATCAAAGTCTTGCAAACGAGCTAGAAGACTAACTCCTCCCCCTAAAGTGCCTGTTATCCACATCAAACGCATAATTGTTATTACTCTGTCCTCAGTATTTTGGCTACCTTCTCCCTGAGTATTTTGGCTACCTTCTCCCTGAGTATTTTGGCTACTAGATTTTATGACTGGAGGTATTGTTATTACTCCGTCCTTGGGATTTGAGCTATTTTTTCCCTGAGTATTTTGGCTATTTTTTCCCTGAGTATTTTGGCTACCTTCTCCCTGAGTATTTTGGCTACTAGATTTTTTTATGACTGGAGGTAAGGAAAGTAACTCGTTCACTGGAGAGAATTTCATAATAACCCAATTTACAGGGAAAGCCAACGCTAATCCAATTAAAACTTTTGTAGGTATTCTGAAAGAATGGAAAAGATTATCTCTGAAGTTTGCTGAAATAAACCCAGAACCGTTCTGAATTTTTCTTAATCCCGTTTTCGCAGCATAGCGTAATTTTTGTGCCAACTTAATATTAGGTTGACCTGTTAAAGATTTAATCGCAATTTCTCCAGCATCTACCACCGCCTTTACTTGCATGATATCACAAGGTTTGGAAATGTTCATGAGTTCTACCTGCGCTATCCCTAGTATTGTAATTAATTTAGCTAATTCCCCCTGTACTTCCCGGTCTAATTCTGGAGGGAATCCCGCTACTTGTTCTTTGGTTCTTTCCAGCAAAATATCAATTCTTTTATTTAGTTTGATTCCCTCATCTCTAGCTTTAATTTCATTGATTAAATCGTCTAAATTTTTAAATAAAACACTTGCTTCTTGTAGTTGTGCAAAATTATCTTTAAATTCCTTGACTAACTTTTCAGTAAGGATTCAGGTCAGGGGATTGACAAAAACAGAAAAAAGTGTAGATTGAGAGGATGAAGCAAAAAGAACCGCCGCCGCTACTAGACAGGGAAAGCCTGAAAAACCTGACAC
>JAADBR010000067.1 GCA_009995705.1 Microcystis aeruginosa W13-11 | reverse complement strand
AGTGTAGATGATGTCAAAGAATTAATCAAGAATCTAACAGAATTTAGGCAATTTTTTCCCGAATATAACCACAAACAATTATATGGGGCAGTAGCAGGTATTGAAATCGAAGAGAGAGCGGATAAATATGCCTATCGTCAAGGTTTATTTGTCTTGGCACAAAGGGGGGAAAATGTAGCAATTCTTAACGATACTGAGTTTCAACCGCAAACGTGGTACAATCCTTAAACTTGTCTTTGGGAAAGTCCAGTGCGATTCTGGTACTGTGCCGCAGCTGTAATCAAGTAAAAAGAGTACATCTTCCCTTTTTCCTTGCGAGTCAGAATACCAATTACAAGCTTTTGATCGGTAGTATAGACAACTAATTTTCTAACTACTTCTCTGCGTCGCATGGAGAACAAACAAAGGTGAATTGGTTAGTTGAAGCAAATGCTTGTCCCGGTTTATTTTATGGCACTGCTGCCCAGGATGGGTTTTTAATTCGTCTTCGCACCCCCGGTGGATGGCTCAATTCTCCACAGGGAAAAGCGATCGCCACTTGGCTCGAACAATGGCAGAGTACAATACAAGTTACCAATCGGGCAAATCTGCAAATTCGCGGACTGCAAAAATTCCCGAGTTTAGAAGAATTTCAAACCCTGCAAAAATTAGGGTTAGCTGCCCATAATCCCCGTGTTGATCATCTGCGTAATATCATGTCTAGTCCCACGGCTGGAATTGACTGCCAAGAATTGATCGATACTCGTCCATTAGTCCAAGAATTAGATAATTTTATCCAAAATTATCCATCAATTGTCCAACTAAGTCCTAAATTTAGTATCGGGATCGATGGCGGCGGTGCAGTGGGAATTGGCAGCAGTTCAACTATGGCCTGGCAACACCGCTATAACGAGATTCAGCTATCAGCAATTGCCCTCAATAATCCGACAAATTTAACTTCTATTGTTTGCTTCCGATTAGCCCTCGCAGGAGATAAACAATTATATGACACGGACTTATTAATTGAGCCAGAAAACTGTTTAGCTGTGGTCAAAGCTTTAGTAAAGGTTTATCTCGATTATGTTCAAACAAACCCTAATATCAAGGGGAAAAAACCGCGGATGAAACACCTACTCAAAGATTGGGGATTGACAAAATATCTCGAACAAGTTAACTCCCAATTACATCGAAATTATACTGGAATAATAGACTGGCAAGAATACCAGCAAACGGTCTATTCTACTCAACCCTATTTTCATCTGGGAATTCATCCTCAAAAGCAACCCGGATTGTCTTATATTGGCCTATCATTAAGATTAGGACAATTGACGGCTAATCAACTATGGGGGTTAGCGGCACTATCAGAAACTTTTGGCAGTGGTCAGTTACGATTGACCCCTTGGCAGACTGTTATATTAACCGATATTCCCGATGAAAAAGTGTCAGAATTGTTGCCAAAACTGGCATCACTAGGATTATCCGCTTCTTCCGGATGGCATGCGGGGATAGTTGCCTGTAGCGGTAAACCAGGTTGTGCGGCAGCGGCCACTGCAACTCAAATTCATGGTTCTCTCCTGGCAGATTATTTGCAGGAACACTTAACCTGCAATTCTCCTGTTAATATTCACTTGACAGGTTGTGCTAAATCCTGCGCTCAACCAGGTCCTGCCGAAATTACCCTTTTAGGAACTACCATCGAGGAAAACGGCCAAATACTAGAAGCTTATCAAGTCTATGTGGGTGATAGTCAAAAGTTCTTAGAAACACCTATATTTGAGGGAGAATTTGCCAAGATTCCCCCGCTCATAGCCCAAATTTTAAGCTCACAAAAATCAAAAAATTTAGATAAATAGAATGGAATACATTAAGAATGGTGAAGAAATTTACCGCAAATCTTTTGCTATTATTCGGTCCGAAACTAACTGGGAAAATCTCCCCAATGATTTAGCTCCTGTGGCGGTTCGTCTAATTCATTCCTGTGGGATGACAGACATAACAGAAGATTTAGAAGCATCACCGGACGCGGTTAAAATCGGACGAAATGCCCTCGCTAGGGGTGCAGCAATTCTCTGTGATTCTCAAATGGTCGCTAATGGCATTACCAAAGCCCGTTTACCTAAAAATAATCGGATTATTTGTACCCTCAATCATCCAGAAGTAACCGAGTTAGCACGACAAATTAATAATACTCGCTCCGCTGCCGCCTTAGAACTTTGGCAACCTCATTTAGCTGGAGCAGTGGTAGCCATTGGTAATGCACCAACCGCACTTTTTCACCTACTAGAATTGCTCGATCAAAATGTAGCTAAACCGGCTTTGATTTTAGGCTTTCCCGTGGGATTTGTAGGAGCGGCAGAGTCGAAAATAGAATTAGCAACTAATAGTCGTGGCGTGCCATTTATTACCCTGCACGGACGTAGAGGCGGCAGCGCAATCGCAGCAGCAGCAGTCAATGCTTTAGCAAAAGAGAACGAATTATGAATAAATTAGGCAAACTTTATGGATTAGGAATCGGGCCTGGTGATCCCGAATTGTTGACGCTAAAAGCACACCGGATTCTCACAACTGTTCCGGTAATTGCCTATCCTACCTTAGAAAGTGGCAAAGTTTTGGCACGGGCAATTGTGTCGGATTTTATCCGTCCCGAGCAGATAGAAATTCCCATGCCTTTACCTTTTAGTGTCGAGCGCAGTTCTCAACCTCATTATGATATTGCCGCCGAAAATCTCGCCGAACAGTTAAACTTAGGCCGAGATGTGGCGGTGCTATGTGTGGGCGATCCGATGTTGTATGGCACATTTATGTATATCTTTAATCGCTTGTGCGATCGCTTTTCCATTGAAGTCGTGCCGGGTATTTCTTCAGTGATGGCAAGTGCAGCAATGCTGGGTGTACCTATCACTTATCGAAATGACGTATTTAGTATCATGCCCGCTACTTTAGATGCGGAAATATTGCGGGATCGCCTAGCACTTATCGATGCAGCAGCGATTATTAAATTAGGCAGACATTTCGCTAAAGTTCGTGATATTCTCGATGAATTAGGATTATTAGAACGCGCCCTCTACATCGAACGAGCAACCTTACCCAATCAGCAAATTATTCCGATTACCGAAATCGATCCAGAGGCTGTCACCTACTGGTCATTAATTCTGATTCCTAGCAAAACTAACCCCCAATAATTCTATAGACATAGTTAAATCTTCTATCCCCTACCTGACAAAACCTATCGGCTTTAGATGATAGGAAGAATTTCATGAAGATTTTGCTAAAATTGTCGATGCCTATACTGGGAATAATCGAGTATATGTATTTATTGACGATTTAGATCGCTTTAAACATCCAAAATCAGCAGACTTGATGCAAGCGATTAACTTGATGATTGCTGATAATCCGTCAGTGGTGTTTATTTTCTGACAGGGGGACAAGCGAGCTAGAAAACTTGCTAACAAAGGCTTCTGGCTTCTCTCGCTAGAAATAGATCGAGCGATTCTAGGCAAAAAGCTGACGAAAGAATTAGGGATAGGAGCGAGCTTACTAGGAATTATTATTAATAAGTGAGAGATGGTGCGGCAAACTTTTTCGAGCTAAAACCATGAAAAGTTTACTATGTATTGATTTCAGCCTTCTTGTCCCCCTGTCAGGTTTCTAGGGTGATATCCTCGTATAAATCCCGAAAAGATGCCGTCAGATTAATACTCTGCAAACTAAAACTTTCTTGCTGATAGGTTTGCAGAATCCATAAACCCTGTTCACCCCGGCGAAAAGTTTCCACTCGTTGGTGTTTACTATTCACTAAGACATATTCCTCTAAACTTTCTAGAGTTTGATAATCATTAAATTTATCCCCCCTGTCAAAAGCTTCTGTAGAATCGGAGAGAACTTCGATAATCAATTTAGGAAAACTTTTGTAGGTAGCAGTTTCCCTATCTCTGTCATCGCAGGTGACAAGAATATCAGGATAATAAAAGTGATTGCGTTTCTCTAATCTGACTTTCACATCGGCAAAATAAACCCGACAATCGGAACCCCGCAAATGATTACGAATAATTGTGTATATATTCCCCGCAACAATATTATGAGTATCCGTTGTCCCTACCATGGCGTAAATTTGTCCATCGATATATTCGTGTTTAATGGGACTGGTTTCTTCAAACTGAAGATATTCTTCTGGAGTGAGATTATTATAGTTAGATAGAGCAATCATCGTTTTTTTACTAATCACAACTATATTAAGTACCTAAGCAAAATTAATTATACATCTAAACCGTTAGCCTTTTCCGTAATCAGTAAGCAGTATTAAGTAACAGTAACATTCCCTGATTACTGTTCACTGTTCACCGATAACCGAAAAGTCTCCCCTCTCCGAGTCTCGACTAGGAAATTAACTTTGCAGGACTAGATACCTGTTGAAATAGTGTCTAGGAGAACCCGCAAAAAGAGCCTCGAATGGTTAATCTATATGTTATTGCTCTTGTAACCCTCTATAACTACTGCTATGACAACCCTAATTGACTATTCAAATATTCAATCTTTACCCGAAGTTTGGTCAATAGTTGCCCAACGTTTCCCCAATATTATCGCTCTGCACGATCCCCACAGTAAACCGGAAGTAATTCTCACCTATCGGGAACTTTATCAACAAATTCAGCAATTTGCCGCCGCTTTGCAAGCATTAGGAGTCACAGAAACCGAAAATGTCGCTTTATTTGCCGATAATAGTCCCCGGTGGTTTATTGCCGACCAAGGTTCCATGGCAGCCGGGGCCGCCAATGCGGTACGATCTGCTCAAGCAGATGCCGAGGAATTGGCCTATATTCTGGCCGATAGTGACAGTCAGACGCTGATTGTCGAAAATAAGCAAACTTTAGGGAAATTGCTGGCGAAAATCCCTGAATTGCCCCTAAAATTAATCGTGCTGCTCACCGACGAAGACCCCGCTACCGGGGCGATTTCTGTGCAGACCTTAAATTTCAAGCAGCTAATGGCGATCGGGGCTGAGAACACCCTTAAACCCATCACCAAGGGCGAAAATGATCTGGCTACCCTCATCTACACATCGGGGACGACGGGACAACCAAAAGGGGTGATGTTAAGTCACGGTAATCTCCTCCATCAGATACGCAACTTAAATGCTATCTTTCAACCGGATCCTGGCGATCGAGTTTTAAGCATACTACCTTCATGGCATTCCTACGAGCGCAGTTGTGAGTATTTCAGTCTAGCTCAAGGTTGCACCCAGATTTATACCAGTATTCGCACTTTTAAGCAGGATTTAAAGCAATTTAGTCCGCAATTAATGGTGGGAGTTCCCCGTCTTTGGGAATCTCTTTACGAAGGTATCCAAAAACAATTTAGTCAACAACCGGCTAAAAAACAGAAATTGGTGCAATTTTTTCTGGAAAAGTCAGAAAAGTACGTTATTGCTAAACGCATCGCTGATAATCTCAGTCTCGATCACCTTCACGCTTCCCCCAAAGAAAGACTCAAAGCAAGAATTCAATCCCTCTTACTCTATCCCCTCCATGCCATCGGTGACAAGCTAGTTTATAACAAAATTCGCCAAGCAGTGGGCAATAAAGTTAAAATCTTCGTTAGTGGCGGTGGTTCCTTAGCCAGACATCTAGATACTTTCTATGAGATTGTAGGAATCCCGATTTTAGTTGGTTATGGACTGACAGAAACTTCTCCCGTCGCTACCGTCCGTCGTATCGCTCATAACCTGCGCGGTTCTGCCGGTCGTCCCGTCTTTCAGACAGAAATCTGTATTGTGGATTTACACAGCAAAGAGGTCCTACCCACAGAAAAACACGGTTTAGTCTTGATTCGCGGTCCGCAGGTGATGCAGGGATACTATAAAAAACCCGAAGCAACCGAAAAAGCGATTTCTCCCGATGGTTGGTTTGATAGCGGTGATATTGGTTGGTTAACCGCTGCCGGGGATTTAGTCTTAACCGGACGGGCCAAAGATACAATTGTTTTGAGCAATGGTGAAAATATCGAACCGCAACCGATTGAAGATGCCTGTTTACGCAGTCCCTTTATCTCCCAAATCATGCTAGTGGGACAGGATCAAAAAGCTTTGGGGGCTTTGATCGTGCCTAATCTTGATATACTCGCCAATTGGGCTCAAGAACAGAAACTATCCTTAAATTTACCCGATTCTCACAGCGATCGCTCCACGATTCTTTCTAGCGATCTCTACAGCAAACAAGTCTTAGATCTCTACCAACAAGAATTAAAGCGCGAGGTCAGAAATCGGCCCAGTTATCGTACCGATGACCAGATTAAAACCTTCGAGTTAATTTTAGAGCCTTTTTCCCTAGAAAATGGCATGATGACCCAAACTTTAAAGATTAAACGACCAGTAGTAACGCAACGCTATCGCGATATGATTAACGAGATGTTTGCCAAGTAAATATTTCTGGCAAATATTTTCTAACCCCTTGACAAAAAAACCTTTTTAGGATAAGCAAATCATGGATGACGCACAAACCAGTTTATTACTGAAGCGCCCAGTGACAATTAAAGTCATCGTAACCCCGCGCTGGAAAGAAGAAGCACAACAGCAATTACAAGCACAAATGGCTCAAATTGATGCACAAATTCAACAATTAGAAAGCCAAGGCCAAAGAGCGATCGCAGAAATTCAGCGTCAGAGTCTGATCCCCTTACCCCCCGCGGCTGCCCAACAGATTGACAATATTCAAATCCAAGTCAATCAACAGAAAAGTGAGTTTCTCGAACAAAAAAACCAGTATCTGCAACAACTGCAACAGATACAACTCTTGGAACTCAATCAAGAAGTCGCCCAAGCACAACTAGAAAGCTTTTTCCGCGTCGAAAAAGGCGATAACTTAGTGGCCAAAATGAATGTGGAAATCGTCCTTAGAGATGGCATAGTCGAAGAAATTCGGGGCGAAATTTAAAGCAAGGGTGAGCATTTACGGGTCATTGTCAACTTAACCCTTAAAATCGGCAATAGCAAGGGGTATTCTCCCTTGCTCACCGAGAAAACCGCCCCTAGCTCACATCACCCCTGACATGGCTTGATCAGACCTTAAAAACATATTAAGATGCTTTATCGATCGCATGGACACACTCGCTCATATTGTTGTATAACTTCATCTCTCCATCGACTTACCCTTAATTAGATACTATAAATATAGAATCTTTATGCTTTCTTTCTTACCCACTATTCTTTTAGCTCAGTCCGCCTCGGTTCTGCCCCAGATAGAGAGGAGATTAATCACCCAATATCAGGAAGTGCGTCAGTTGCCCGGTCAACTAAATGACGTTCTAGTTTTTAACAGCAATAGTCCCGAAATCGTAGAAAAAGAGGGAATTCTCCTTTCTACTTTCCCCGGTAAAGGAAAACGTTATCCTATAGCCCATCTCAATCATCCCCTACAAGGACGTTTTGACGTTTTCACCCACCACATTGCCCGTCAAACCGATCCCATCCGCGACCTACACCAGGGTCTGATCGTTACTAATCCCACCTCCAGAAACCTCGTTATCCGCATCCTGCAAGGAGTCAGTTATGTCACCTCCGCCGATGCCCCTTTTGTCGATTTGCCCTCTCTGGTGGAAGATCCCAACGGCCGGGTTTTTTCCGGTCCCGGTTCCCGTTTAGCCAGCGATATCATGCGTCGTCGCCATGATACCCAATTTCCCACCCAGATCGTCATTCCCCCCGGCGAAAGTCGGATGATCTTCGATCTAGTTATCCCCAGAAGTAGCGCCCGCTCGACTCTGCTGCGTCTCTACAGCGATGGACCAGTCTATATGGCTAATTTAGCCCTCTACGAAGTTCCCCAAAAAGTCAATATCGAAGACAGGGAAATAGAAAGCTTTCGTCCCCCTAGCCTAGAGGAATGGCGTACTCTATTAGTTAGAGGTGATTTAGCCGCTCCTCGCGATTTTCCCCCCACTCCCCCCGATCAATGGTCCCCCGGAAGAAGAAATTTTTATGGTCGCGTGGCTGGAATTTCCGTCGGTTCGGAATGGGCAACCCGCATTGTTGATCCCAAAGGGGGAATTAATCTCACCATTCCTCAACCCGGTCAAGCTTTTGCCTATCCTTTAAGTACGGTGACATCGGCTACTTTCGGAACCAGGCAAATCCAAAGCGCCCCCATGTTAGTGCGTTATCCCGATACGGCTTTCAAAGCTCACGGTAATTACGGTGTTCACTACTATCTGACTTTACCTCTATATAACAACACTAGCAAAACGCAGGTGGTGGCTTTGACTATTCAAACCCCAATTAAAGAAGATAATTATCTCGATCGCTTGCTATTTGTTGAACCCGTCCAGGGACCAGTATTTTTCCGGGGTGCAGTGCGCGTTACCTATCGTAACGAACTGGGACGCACCGAGGAACGTTTTTTCCATCTCGTTCAACGGGAAGGACAACAGGGAGAAGCTTTAGTACAGATAGAACTTCCCCCCGGCAACCGACGCGACGTTAATCTCGATTTTCTCTATCCCCCCGATGCCACACCCCCCCAAGTTTTGAGCGTTAAAACGTTGGAATAGCCGGGGTTTCTCGAAAAGTTAACGGCTGATTGTCGATAAAAATAAGTAAGATAAGTAGGTGGGTATTAAAAACTTTCAGATGCCCCCCTTAATAAGGGGGGACTAAGGGGGGATCGAACCTAAAATCCATTTTTAATTTAATTATAATCAGCTACTTACACTGATATTAATCTCTCTCTGGGAATTAGCCGATGGATATTAGCAAAACTTGCTTTATTTTCTGCTTATTATCTCAATTTTTGGGCAATGCAGCCGCGAGTTTAGCCGTGACTAAACTCGATTTTGATACCGGTCAACCCCTAAGAAATCAAGTGATTAAATCGGGGAAAATTAAGGTACAAGTTAGCTATCAACCCATCGACCTAAACGAGAAAATTGATGATAATTCTGACATTAATAATATTTCTTATCAAATCTTTTATAACGAGCAACTTTATCAGCAAAATAGTGAGTATAGTGCCTTTGGTTCTGGCTATGTGGAATTAAGAGATTTAGATAATAATGGCATCGATGAGATTATTGTCTCCACCTATAGCGGCGGCGCTCACTGTTGCACATCTTTGGTAATTTATACTTGGCAAAAAGATAGATTTATTAGAGAAGAAACGGGGTTTTTAGATGGTAGTGGTGGTTCTTTTGAAGATTTAGATGGAGATAATAATTATGAATTTATCACCGTTGATAATGCTTTTTTATATGCTTTTAGTTCCTATGCCGCCTCTTTTCCGCCCTCGAGAATTTATACTTTTCAAGAGGGTAAATTAGCAGATGTCACTAGAAAATATCCTCAAGAATTAAGAAAAACTTTAGCAGCAATGCTGAAAGCTTTTCAGTTAGCTAAAAAAGAAAAAGCCGAAGTTAATGGCATTTTGGCTGGTTATGTGGCACAGAAAATTCTACTAGGAGAATACGAAGAAGCTTGGCAATTTCTTCTCACTAATTACGATGAAAACTCCGATTGGGGTCTCGATATCCATGGCGAAAATACAGTGATCGGAAAATATCCAGACTTTCCCGCTGCTCTGAGAGCTTTTCTCCTGAAAAATGGCTATTTATCTGAAAATAAAAACAATAAAAAATAGCAAACGCTGTGAACAACTATGTTAAAGAAAGTTAATTATCCGCGATCGCTATTTTGTTTTCTTGCTACAATCCTCTGGATTAGTCCTCTAGGGATTAACTCTAGTCTCGCTATTAATGATAATTGTCAACTGTCCGAATCAGAAATCCAACAACAAGAAAATCTGCGTCAAACCTCGCCCCAAGAATATAACATTTTAGTACAGAAATATGCTGAACAATTGCGCTTTTGTCGGTCCCGACACTGGTTACGGGAACAAGCGATCTGGTTACGTCTCTACTCCTGTGATAGCCGTCCGGGATCGATCGAAAGTATCCTTGATCGCATCGTGGCCAAAGGTTATAATACAGTTTACGTGGAAGTTTTTGCCGATGGTCAAGTCCTATTACCTCCTAACAATAATCCTACCGTTTGGGATAGCGTCATTAAAAATCCCAGTACTGGAAATGTGGATTTATTAGCACAGGCAATCGAACAGGGACACAAACGCGGTTTAAAGGTTTATGCTTGGTTATTTAGCCTCAATTTTGGCTATGCTTATAGCTTAAAACCCTATCGACAGGAGGTGTTAGCACGCAATGGTAAAGGACAAGATAGCACCTCTTTTGTCGATGATCAATCCCAAACTTTTGTCGATCCCTACAGCAATCAAGCGCGACAGGATTATTTAATTCTCCTAGAAGCCATTTTACAACGTCGTCCCGATGGAGTTTTATTTGATTATATTCGCTATCCCAGAGGAACAGGAGTCGATTCCGTTGCCGATGATGTCAAAGATTTATGGATTTTTAGTCCGGCATCTCGACAAGCTTTAATTAATCGAGGATTGAATAATAAGGGCAAATTTCTCATCGATCGCTATCTGACTCGCGGGAAAATTTCCCCTGATGATATCGTCGAAGCCGATCACCTTTATCCCCAAGAAACTGCCCCTCTTTGGCAAGGAAGAATACCTTTAGAAGAGGAGATGAAACAATCAGTTAAAAGTCGTTTTGATCGCCTCAAATTAGAACTTTGGTTCCTAGCGGTTGCCCATGCTGCCCAGGGTGTCATTGATTATATTAGTTATTTTTCTGCCCTGGTGGAACGTCAGGGAATTCCCGCCGGGGCAGTGTTTTTTCCCGATGGGAATCGTCTTGTGGGTAATCAAGGTTTTGATTCCCGTTTACAAGCTTGGGACAGTTTCCCCGCTTCCCTAGAATGGCATCCCATGTCCTACGCTAATTGTAACGATACTACCTGTGTAGTTAATCAGATCAAAAGAGTAGTAGAAAGCAGGGGAAATCAAACGCCTGTTATCCCAGCTTTAGCCGGTTTATGGGGACAACCCTATAACAATCGTCCCTCCTTAGAAGTGCAAATGGAAGCGATTCGCCTAGCTTTTCCCACCATAGATAATATCAGTCATTTTGCTTTTTCTTGGCAAGAACCACAATTCGATCGAGCCCGAAGATTTTGTCAAATGTAACCCCATTTATACCTCCACCTTCACTTCCTCTGTCTCTGTTTGTCCCCGTGTTGGGGGAACTATCAAAGGCGGCAGTGCTGGTTCGGCGGTGTTGAGAGTCGGTGTAATATCGACGTAGTTAATCACCGCCCCTAAAATTTTCACCTCCGCTTCTGTTAACTGGTCAGTTGCTTCACTCAAGAGACTAGAACGAGTTATGGGGGGGCGCGTTACCAGAATAATCCCGTCCGCTAGTTCTTCTAAGAGCAGCGCATCATTACAGCTAGACAGAGAAGGAGTATCGACAATCACCAGATCGAAACGGCCGCTAGAATCTTTGAGAATTAATTGTAATTCGCTCGATTCAATGATAGCTGCCGCTTGTTTTTGCGGACCGGGACTAGGCAAAATGGAAAGGTTTTCTATATTTGGGGCCAGCCGGATCGATTTACTTTTTGCCCCGTAGTAAAGTAGGGGTTCTCGGAAAGAATTGGGATCGGGAGTGACTCCGATTTCTTCGGACTTAGAAGGACTTCTCAGATCTCCTTCGACTAACAGAGTCCGTCGGCCCGCTAAAGCCGCGGCGATGGCCAGATTATAGGCAGTGGCGGTTTTCCCCTCTCCGCCAGTAATACTGGTGACAACAACCACTTTCACCTTTTCGCTGCCGCCAACAAGTCGCAGGGTACTGCGTAAACGTTCGTAGTAGGGGAGATAATTGGCATTAGCATCGGTGAGAATCGGATCGATTTCCTCGCCCTCTAAATTCCGGACAATGGGCAATTGTCCCAAGAGTAGTATATCCCGACTAACCAAAGCTTCCCGCAATTCTTGGGGACTGTGCAGGCGATCATCGATCACTGCTAACAGCAGGATCACACCCAATCCGGCTAAAGTTCCCAAACCAGCACCCGCCAAGAGAATCAAGAGACGATTCTTGCGGTTAAACACCTGTTCGATCGGTTCAGCGACCGGCGGTTGGGCGACGGTGAGACTACCCACGGTTTCCGCTTCTGCGGCCTGAGCATCCACCAGCGCATTGAGAATATTTTCGTAGATACCCCTTTGAAAGGCGACGGCTTGGATTAAACGGGCTTGCTGTAGCTGTTTATCGGGGAATTTCTCGTATTGGGAGCGTAATTGCTGTTCCTGAGTCACTAAGGATTCTAATTGTTTCATCAAACCCTCGCGCTGAGTTTGCAGGGCGACTAATTGACCCGCTAGTTGTTGACGGGCGGCATCGAGATTACTTTGCTGACGGATGCGATTGCTGGGAAGAGAGGTGAGGACACCATCTTTTCCGATCACCTCGGCGGCTCTTTTTTGTAAGAGAGATTCGTTAACTTCCTGTTGCTTGCGTAATTTAACTACGGCGGGATGTTCGGGACGTAAATCCTTCTCTAGTCGCTCCAATTGGGACTCTGTGTCCAATATCTGCGCTCGGATACTGGCAATAATCGGGTCGGCACTAAGGGCTGAGGAGGTGTAAGCCTGATCGGGGGTTAAATCGAGTTGTTTACTCAGACTATCAATTTGTCCTTGAATGCCTTGCAGTCCTAGACGAATTTCTCGCTGTTGCTGTTGACTACTGGTGATAGCGGTGAATAAACTCCCATCTTGAATGGCCAGTAAATCTGAACCCTGGCTACTAATGTAGCGATAAAATTTTTCTTCGGCTCTGGTTAAATCTTTTTGGACTTCGTTAAGCCGGACACCGAGAGCTTCTATGCGGGCGCGTAACTGGGAAGTATTCAACCAGCGGCTGTATTCCACCATTTCCTTCATCAAGGTTTCGAGAATTAACTCCGCCTTGGCCCGGGAGTCGGACGTTAACTCTAAAAGTATCTCTTGGGGTTGATCGCTATTATTTTTTCCCGCCGCTTCACCCGGGAAGGTGATTTTTAAATCTTGATCGCGAATTTTAACGAGCTGTTCTTGATTAAATTGCAATTTTTTGGTTGTATTGATCAATACCCGGGGAGATAGCAGTAAATCGCGATCGATAGCCCGCCCTTGTTCTTGCAGTTGGCTTCCCGTACTGGTAAAAGCCGGCGGCGGTACCCGATAGGCTAGTTGTCCCACCGCCCGATAAAATGTGGGGGGTTTCTCTGGATCGGGTAGGAAAGCAAAGATTGCAGAACCGCCTAAACAGACGAGGAAGACGAATATTCCCACAAATTTGTTCTGATCTAGCGAGATGAGAAATCGTTTAACAATTGGTACAGCCATAGCTTTTTAATATATTCCCAGATTTTTTACATTCTAGCGGTCAAGAGTTATTCTCGTCCTTGAAATCCTAGCTTATGAAGTTGTGTTAAGGAGTGAAGGGAGCAAGTTGCCCCTCAATAATTATTGGAAGTTATTGAATTGATTGCCAAAGTCGAGAATTGTATTGGTAAAACTGGAAATATCCCGAATGGGTTGAGTAATGATATTAAAAGCGGCAAAAATTTCCCCTAATAGGGTGCGGGTGACGATAATTACGTCCTGATCTTCTAAGGGAACATTTTGGGAGATATCTCCCCTAACTGCCGCTATCGGACTCAAAGCTTGACTAACAATTCCCCCTTTGGCACTGTCAAAACGTAGCAGGGACACTTCATTGACATTAATCCGCAGGCGATCGGAAACTGGTAAACTAGCCACCACATCGAGGAAGGTACTGCCATTAGGAATTGAAACATTTCTCAGGGAAATTCCCGAAGGAATTGAGGGAGCTAAAACCCTGACGGTGATATTCTGCTGGGCGAGGGTGGTTCTAGCCACCAATGTGCGATTATATCCCGTTTCTTGGCCCACTTCCAACTTGGAAACAACCACGGCATCACCTCCTTGCAGACGCAGATCTGGCAAGCGTTCCCCCTTAATCAAGGGAGTATAAAGGTCAAGTTTCTCCTCTAACACTGTACCATCGACTAAAACCCGACGGACAAGGATTGAACGCAGATCGGCTCTGGGAGTGCCACCACCCGCTGCCAAAATTACCTGTACTAGGGAAGTATTAGGAGCAATACTATAAAACCCCGGTCGCTGTACCTCTCCCAGAATGGTCAACTGGACGGGACGGGCAGTGGTTAGAACAGCAATGACTTCTGGTTCCTCCTGCAAGTATTTTCGCCCCAATTCGAGGCGGATTTTAGTTTGCACTTCGTCCAAAGTCAAGCCGAGTACGGGAATACGGCCTAAAATCGGCACCAGAAAATTCCCATCGGGATCCACTGGCCCTGTGGAATTAAATTCGGGAAAATCGGGAACTGAGACAGTAATTTGATCGTCAACATCGAGTCGATAGGTCTGAATTTGTCGGGATTGGCGATTATTGGGGGAGTAAACCGGTGGACTGTAGCCAGCGGGGGGAATCGTGTTTTCAGGAAAGGTGGGATTAGGCGGTTCGGGGGGCAAAAATTCCAACCCAGATCCGGGTTGAGTCTGGGGAATGGACAAAGGACCCTGGGCCTTGAGGCTCTCGGAGGGAATTACCCATAAGAGCCCTGTCAGACTAAACCCTGATAAGGCTATGGCCCCGGTTCTGAATAAACTCACTGGCAAAAACTTGTTAAGCATTGGTGGAATCATACAGATCTATCAATTTATTTTCTGAGAGTTATCTAGTGGGAGAGGAACAAAGAAGCTATTAAGGACTAGAAAAGTGCCTTGAGCTAGTTTTTTTTTAACAGATAGTTGGGAGCAGAAAAACTACTTTTCTTTTTTGGTCTCAGGCAGAGAAGTTAATTGACTTAAGACATTTTGTTCTAAGTAACTCTGCACTTCCGTGGCGAGATTGAGAGCAAAGGGAGTGAGAGTTTGCAGTTCTTTCATCGGTTCTAAGGGAATCATTAAGGAAACGGCTATCCAGGGTACTCTTTGTCCTTTTAATTGCGCCCATTGGTCAAGCCAATACCACACCGAGGGATCGTAATGACCACCACCTAGCCAAGCATACCATTGCACCACGGCAAAAGTGCTTTGTGTCCAAGCCCGATAGAATCGAGCCGTGGCATTCCCCCCCGACCTAGTGGGAATTGATAGCTCAGTTGTTTCCCCCTGATTCCAACGACCAATAGAAGCGATATCGGACCATTCTACTCTTGGTTGACTTTTATAGTAAACCTGTGGCTTTAAAAGCACGGTGATCCTCTTGCCCTCAGGACTTTCCACCACTTGTACCGACCATTTTCCCTCACCAATTTCACCTTGGCTCCGGTCGGTGGTTTTCAGGTCAGAGAGCTTGATTCCCGATTCTTGTAGGGCCGGCATTTTCTGAATATTACCGATTCTCGGTTGATCCAGCCAAGACCACTGGCCAGAAATTAAATTGGGTAAGATGCCCCCTAAAATCAAAATCAGCAGCAAGCACAACAGCAGTAAATAATTACCCGGTAGCTTTTTTTTGATTTTATCTAACACTAAACTTACCTCGTCCGCAATTTTTCCACTAATCATCCTGGTTAACTTCCTCTTGAGCCGGGGACTGTTTCCTAACTACCTCGCGATACTGCATGATTTGGAAGACCAAAAAGATCAGTAACAACATCAAGACGGAGTATAAATCGCCCCCCCAGCTATCGTGGAATAATTCAAAGTTTTCCCCCTGTCCTGTGCCGTGAAACCAAGCTAAAAGCGCGTTACGAATAATGTTAGCCCCGATACTAATTCCAAAGGCGCTGAGGAGCATAAAGCGGGTTTTACGACCGTTTTTGATGGTATCAGTCCAATGGAGCAGCAGCAGGGTGGAGTAGAGACTGGTGAATAACATTTTCAGCCCCGCACAGTAGGGAGCCACTTCCACCATCCTACCTTCTACCGCTATATAGATACCGTCAACGGAGACATCTAGGCCCGCTTGCTGGAGAATAAAACCAGCGCAAGCAGCAATAAAAATCTGTAGGGGTAAGGTATAGGGAGTAATCAGGTAGGGGATAGGATTAGGAGTCGCTAAAGCCGTTAAAAGTAGGGGAAATCCCTGTAATTTAAAACCTTCCGTTCCTTTTAACCAGAGACAGATTCCCGCTAAAATAATCGGGAAAGACATACTAACCCAAAGGGAGGAACCGAGGAGATAAAAAATCGCTCCTAGGGTTAACAAAAACGCTCCGAGGGGGTGGGAGCGATCTTCGAGGCGTTGCCATTTTTTGCGATTCTGCCAGACAATATAGGCGGCGTAGGGAAGACCGATCAAGCCGTGGCTAAAGTACTCGTGTTCGATGCTGATCGATTTATTCAGCCAACCATCGTACCAGTGAAAGATCACCGGACCATAGATAACCGCCAAAAAACCGATAATCAGCCAAGATTGCCGATTTTTGTGGGAGACGGTGGATAAGGAAGGACTAATACTCATCTGACGGAGCGATTTAGTGACAAATTCTGAATTTATGTTACCCGATGATCGCAGTGATCTGTTCAACCACGATGTCAATTTGCTCCTCCCGGATGCCGGGGTACATGGGGAGAGAGACAATTTCTTCACACAGAGTCTCTGCATTGGGAAAGTCTCCCTGTTGATAACCTAGGTAGCGATAGGCTGGTTGCAGATGACAAGGAATCGGATAATGAATGCCGGTTTGAATACCGACGGCAGTTAATTGTTCTTGTAGTTGTTGGCGATCAACGGGACAATGGGGGAGGAGGCGAATAACGTAGAGATGATAGACATGACCAGTCTCGGTTTCGTTTCTTATGGGTAAAATGCCCTTATCGGCTAAAGGAGCCAACAGCCGATCATATTGTCTTGCCGCTCGCCGACGGGTCTGATTCCAGCCTTCCAGATGGGGTAATTTAATGTTTAAAATGGCGGCTTGTATGCTATCTAAACGGCTATTAGTGCCGATATCGGTGTGTAAATACTTGCTTGGTGCGCCATAATTTCTTAAAATGCGGGCTTTTTGGCTAATTTCGGGATCATTGCTCACTAACATTCCGCCATTGCCAAAAGCGCCTAAATTTTTACTGGGATAAAAACTAAACCCCGCCGCCACACCGACGCTACCGGCGCGATAACCTTCTCTACTAGCTAAATGGGCCTGGGCCGCATCTTCAAGGATAGTCAGACTATAGCCGCGGGCAAAATCCTCTAATTTTTGGGGTGATACCATCTGTCCATACAGGTGTACGGGTAGAATGGCGCGGGTGTTGGGGGTAATTTTTTGGGCGGCCGCCCCAAGGTCAATTAGGGCTGTATCGAGGTGACAGTCAACTAAAATTGGTTTGGCCCCCGCTTGAATAATACCCATGAGGGTGGCGACAAAGGTATTAGCGGGGACTAGCACTTCATCCCCGGCACTGATGCCGTAAGCTTGTAAAGCCAGGGCAAGAGCAGCAGTGCCAGAAGCTACTCCCACAGCATACTCGACTCCGCAAGCTTGGGCGAAGGCGGTTTCAAATTCGGCTAAAGCTTGGCCTAAAACAAAATCTCCCCGGTCGATAACTGTTTGGATTGCCTCAGTAATTTTTGCTTGTAGGGGCTGATTTTGCCAAGTTAAATCAACAAAGGGAACTTTGATTAAATGGGAATTCATCTATTGCTTGTTTAGGGAGACATTATTAATTAATTGTCAAGAGACTAGCATAGGTTTGAGCAAGTTGCCTAGATTTGTAGGCTCTCTTGTTCTTTCTGTCTTTTTCTTTGTGTTCTTTGTGCCTCTGTGGTTTATCCTTTAGAACTGGTTATTATGAGTGATTTTCCCGCTTTAACGGCGTTAATTCTGGCTGGTGGGCAAAGTTCCCGTATGGGACGAGATAAAGCATTGTTATCTTTTCAGGGTCTCTCTTTTCTGGAGAATATCTGTTTAATTGCCCAAGATTGTGCCTTACAAGTTTCTGTGATTACGCCTTGGCCAGAACGTTATGAACTTATCATTCCCCAATACTGCCAAATAATCAAGGAACCGCTTCCCACTAGGGGGCCTTTATTAGCCTTCGCCTTGGCATTAACTTTTGTATCAACCGATTGGGTTTTATTACTCCCTTGCGATTTACCGTTACTAAGGTCCTCAATTATTCAAGCATGGTCAAGATTATTAGCCACTGTACCAGAAAATGCCGTGGCTTTGGTTCCCCGGTGCGGCAATCGTTGGGAACCTCTCTGTGCTTTTTATCATCGTCGTTGTTTAGCATCTTTGCAGACTTATATTAAGCAGGGGGGAACTTCTTTTCAAAAGTGGTTAAATGCCTCTGTGGTGGAGGAATTGATTATCGATAATTCCGAGATTTTATTTAACTGTAATACCCCAGAAGATTTAGAGATAATAATAAACTCCCCAGATATTAACCGTAAGAAAACCTAGCACAAAAGGTAGTAAAAGTAAAGAAATCTGCGAAGAAATATTGGATAAATGACGATAACCATAGTAGAGCATTCCGGTTAGATAACCCCCCGTTACACCGATAATTGCGCCAATAATATCACCATTTATGGATAAATAGGAAGTGAGCAAAATGACGAGGGAAAAGGGCAGAATTATTAAGCCACCTAAAAATATATCGCCAGTAAAACTACCATATTTATTACTTAATTTTCTGCCCAACCAACTAGATAAAGTCAGGATAATAAAAGGAAATACTGCCCAGCCTAATAACAGTAAAAACTCAGATTTAACTGTCCAGTTTTGCCAAGTCAAAGCGATAAAAAAACTGCTGATTATTGCCGCAAATATCCCCGTAGCCAAAGCCTGATTACGGTTAAGCTTTAAAAAAGACTGTGCCAGACCCGTCTTGGGTTTGAGCAAAGATAAAAAAGAGATTTTCAGCAAATTAAAAACAATAAAAAGAGTTTTTGACCACTTGATTGATTGCTGTTGTCGATAACTTTTATGAACATCTCTTAACTTATTGGCAATGGCATGATAGCGGCGAAAATTTCCCTGTTGCTTAAATTTCTTGGCTGCTATTTGAAAATCTTTTCGTGCTGCTGGCAGTTCCGAGAGTTCCTCTAGAGCCAATCCTCTTTGATAATAGAATTGGGGATTATTTTGATCAATGGCGATTGCTTTTCCATAAGCTTCTAGAGAGGATTGGGTGTAACCGAGTCGTTGACGGGATAAACCGAGATAATAGTAAGCTTGGGAACAATCGGGTTTTAACTGCAAAACTTGCCGACAATCGCTTAAAACTTGCCGATCCTGCTGATTATGGTAGTAAACTTCCGCCCGCTGCAGATAGGCCTGCCAAAATTGCGGATTAATTGCGATCGCTTGCTGGTAAAATGCGATCGCTAGTTGATAATTTTTCTCTTGAGCGTAGTGCCATCCCTGTTGATAAAAACCCTCGGCACTGCGCTGAAAAGTGGGTATTTCTGGGGATAAACTGCGATCATACTCTTTTCTTTTGTCTTTATCCCTCAAAACCCGATAAGCTTGTTCAATTTCGCGAAATTTTGCCACTGCCTCTGGATCATTGGGATTATAATCGGGGTGATATTGCCGGGCCAGACGACGAAAAGCGGCTTTTATCTGATTATTACTGGCATTACGGGGAATTTGGAGGATTTCATAGTAATTTTTCATACTTGAGTGTGGGGAGAATTTTCAACTACTGAAAACTGTTGCCAATGGCTCGCCGAAACGACTATCATTGTCAATTAAATAGCTTTTATTGAGAGTTGATCGCTTATGTCTGCCTACACTGCCTCCTCCCTGAAAGCGGAACTCAATGCGCGGGGGTGGCGCTTAACTCCCCAGCGAGAGAAAATTCTGCACGTTTTCCAGAATTTACCGAAAGGCAATCATCTCAGTGCTGAGGAATTGCAGGAATTACTGGACAAACGGGGGGAAGGAATTAGTTTATCGACGATTTACCGCAGTGTTAAACTAATGTCGCGGATGGGAATTTTACGGGAGTTGGAATTAGCCGAGGGTCATAAACACTACGAACTCAATCAACCCTATCCCCACCACCATCATCATTTGGTCTGTATTCAGTGTAATAAAACCATCGAATTTAACAATGATTCCATTCTCAAACACAGTCTCAAACAGTGTGAGAAAGAGGGTTTTCAGTTAATTGACTGTCAGCTAACGGTGATGGCCATCTGTCCAGAAGCTTTGCGGATGGGTTGGCCGTCGGCAATACCGAGTAATTGGGGTTGCACGCGTTCGCTGGTGGATACTCGTTTCCAAAACTGCGAGATTCCCGAATCAAAGGAACCGGAACCAGAAAACTAGACATCTAAGCGGACATTCCCAACTGAAAACCGAGAGCCTTTTTCTGCATTAACTGGAAAATATTATAAAATCCGTTGGCGCGGGAAGGGGTAAGACTAACTTTTAAACCAGTTTCTTCGATAAAATCCGGGGTGACTTGCAGGATTTCCGAGGGAGTCAGTCCATTTAACCCCTCGATTAACAAAGCAACTAAACCTTTGACTAATTGCGCGTCGGAATCCCCTTTGTACCAAACTTGGCCATTTTCGATGTCGGCAGTGATATAAACTTGGGATACACAGCCGTGGACTTTATTAGTGGGTGTTTTGGCAGATTCTGGTATTGGTTCTAGTTTTTTAGCCAAAGCTAGTAATTGTTCGTATTTTTGCTTAGGATCGGTACGACGTTTGAGGCGTTCGACGATGCGATCGAGATTAGACGGGAGCATATTGCGAGTTAAAATAGGAAAAAATTAGCCAATAGCTTTTTCATATTAGCATTCTCGCGGAAGTTGAGCACTGTGGTTATCGATGCCAGGACTGCCCTAGTCAAAGCGCATTGATGCTATCTGCTAGAATTGGCATCAATCAAACACCAGGCTTGCAGGGGTATTCATCCAATATTTCAGGTAAATTCCAGAAAAAAACCACCATAGCCCCGGCATTTATCAAGTATTTTAGATAATGCTTAATATTTCTTTCCGTTTTGCTCTCTGGCTCTCGTCTGGCTTTTCGACGGAATCGCTAAAATGATCAGGGGTATTTTAGAGGTAAGTCTATAAATGAACTGGTAACTCTTGAGGATATTTACCAGCTATTCCGCACTTCCGCCGAGGAATATGATCGCCGGGCTGCCCAATCCAAGGCGGAATATGATCGCCATAGAGTCGAAATAGAGAACCTCCTGGCCGAATCTAAACTAGAAAACGATCGCTCCATGGCAGAACT